>JABDRL010000382.1 GCA_013041765.1 Dactylosporangium sp.
GCTGGATCCCGCTCGCCGAGGTGCAGCAGCGCATCGCAGACGGGGAGATTGTCGGCGCCGGCTCGGTCGCCGGCCTGCTCGCCGTGTTGCTGGCCAGGGCCACCGGTCAGCTGTAGCCACCGAGGCCAAGCACCGGCCGTACCCGCGTCGTGAACTCCTCCACCGTCGGCAGGCCGGCGTGCGGGGCCAGGCGTTTGGCCAGGTCGGAGAGGTAGTCGCGGGTCCGCTGGGAACGCAGCCCCTCGGCGGCCTCGGCGGCCTGCACCCCGATACTGCCGGCCTGCTCCACATCGCCGGCCTGCGCATGGGCCACGGCCAGCAGCGCCAGGTTGAACTGCCGGCCCCGGGCGTAGTGCCGGCCGTCCATGTCCAGCGACCGCGCCGCGAACCGCTGAGCGAGGTCACCACGGCCGAGGGCGGTGAAGCAGTGGCCGAACTTGGCCGCCAGGTACGACTCGTCGAAGTAGCCGATCCACTGCGGGTCGCTGGTGCGGTCGGCCCGGTCGAGGGTCCGCTCGGCCCGGTCCAGGGCACTGGCGCAGGCTGCCTCGTCGCGGCCGGCCGCGTGACCCTGGGCTTCGAGGACGGCGGCTTCGGCCTGGATGGCGGCGACCCCGGCGGCGCGGGCCAGGTCGACCGCCTCCGGGCCGGAGCCTAGGTAGGCGGCCTGGTGGCTCATCGCCGCGAGGATCTCCGCCCCCAGCGCCCGGTCTCCAGCGGCGGCGGCCATCCGTAGTGCCTGCACCAGGTAGCGCTGGGCCAGGCCGTGCATGCCGGTGTCGTAGCAGGCCCAACCGGCCAGTTGGGTGGTCTCGGCCGCCGCCGACAGCAGCATCGCGCCGGTGGCCGGGTCGTAGACCCCGCAGCAGCGTGGCCACCTCACCGTCGAGGAACCGCACCAGGCCCTCGCGGACGTGCCCGCCGCCGAACTGGTTGTCCAAAGTCCGGTACACCCCAGTGATACGCCGGACGGTCTCGACGTCCGGCCCTCCGACCAGCCGTACCCCGTCGTGGGTGGGTTGGTCGTCGAGTGGGGACAGTAGCCATCGCATCGCGGGTGCCAGGTACGCCGTGGCGCTGAAGCCGGCCGTGCGCAGAAGGTCGCGCCGTTCCATATCCCCCTGCCATAGATTCGCCGCGACCTCAACACCGTGTCGCCAGTCCGGCGCGAACTCTAGCCCGAGCGCCATCGCATCAGCAGGCGTGCGAATGTCAGCTGACAATACGGCGGTGTCAGCTGACACCTGCCGCACCATGGCTGACAGCGCACCGTCGGCACCGAGCGCCGCATCGATCAGCGCCGCAACGGAAGGGCTCGGTCGTTTGCCGCCGGTTTCCAACTCCCAGAGGTATCCGTGCGAGCAGTGGACCTGCTCACCGAGTTGGCGCAGCGGCCATCGTCGCTGCTCACGCAGCTGTTTCATCAGTCGCCCGAACTCCGGATCGACAGCGATGATCCGTCGCGGCATGGGGCACGCTCCTGTGGTACGCGGTCGGAATGACGAACCACACCGGCACACCACCGGCCGGTCAGACCAGACGGTAACCCCAGAAATAGATCCTGGCGACCGGCACCTGTCACCGACGGGCAGCACCATGATCGGCCGGATTCTCATCGCGATTGGAATATCCGAACACGTGGGCTGATGATCCGTCCCGAGAAATTTCGACGAATGGGTTGCTTGGGATTCGGCGCGATTCGGTTCGCTCCCGGGACGCTGCCGTCAGCGTCGGTGCGGCTCACTCGCGAGCGGTGTCCCGGACGGATCGCCCGATGCCGTAGTGCTCGGCGATGAGCGCCTCGGCTCGCTGCCGGCGCTTGTAGGCAGCCTCGACACCCACGCCCAACTCGGCGGCGGCCTCGGCCAGGGTGCACCGCTCCAGGCGGGTCCGGCCGATGAGGAACATGTCCGCCGGGTCCAACCGGCTTCCTACTCCGTTGCTGGCGTGCGCACCGTTGACGGCCTCGACAACCCGGGCGAGCCCGACGTCGAGATTGCCGAACCGAGGCCGCAGCGAGCGCCCCGCCTGGCCGGTGTCGGCCGACACGAGACTGCTGAGGCGGCGCTGTGCCTGGCGGCGGGCGTAGCCGATCGCGCTGAAAATCAGCCGGCCACCGAGGTCGGTGCCGATCGGCTCGATGGTGGCCAGCCGGGTCAGCAGCCCGGCAACCAGGTCCGCGTGCACCTCGGGCAGGTCGACCGGCAGTGGCGGGTGCTGTTTGCACCACTTTCGTAGCCCCGGTACCGCCAGACCGATGGCAACCAGCCGCCACCGGCGGGCATCCGGTGCTCGGCAACAACGGACAACCCCGGCCCAGACTGCGTCGCGGTACGGGTAGCTGGTGCTCCGGTCCATCACCAGCAACCGCAATTGCCGGGGAACCAGCGACCGGGTCGGCAGCCCCATCCCGAGGACTCCCGGCGGGATGCGCCAGGTCAACTCGGCGAACACCTCGTCGAGGTGCTGGAGCAGCAGCACGTTCAACGGGACCAGCGCCGGCTCGGCACCCACGACGGCCGGGGCATCGTGCCCGCCAGGATCGTCCACGTCGATCGCCCACCCCGCCGCCAGCGCCACCCTGCGACATCGACCAGCCACGCCAGGCTTATCGCACCACAGGAGCACGAGATCGATCGATCCCGTTGCGTCGACCCCACCCACCCGTTGGGTGGCCTTCGTCACATCACTGGCAGAGTGTCCAGAACTGGCGACCGCGACCGCTTTTCAGAGTGAGGGCTCGTCGTCTCCGATCCCGCCGACCTCACTGCCCAGTGAGGTCGGCGTCTGGTTCAGCGGTGCGCCTGGATCACCCCTCCACGC
>JABDRL010000019.1 GCA_013041765.1 Dactylosporangium sp.
GCCCAGGACGTACCCCGGGTCCACCCGGCATGCCCGGTGCGCGGCCGTCAGCGCCTCGTCCGGCTGTCCGACGGCGGACAGCTGGAGGGCCAGCCGGCGCCAGGCCACCGCGCTGTCCGGATCACAGCGAACGGCCTCGCGGGCCGCGGCCAGCGCCTGGTCGAACCGGTGGAGGCCGTTGAGGGCACGGGCGCGGAACAGGTGACCGTCGCTGTCGTCCGGCGCCAACGCGACCAGTTCGTTGCCGACCGTGAGCGCGCCGGCGTAGTCATCTAGCCCGATGCGGCTGTGACCGATGAGACACCAGGTCTCGACATCGCGTGGATCGAGCGCCAGCGCCTTTCCGAGCAGACGTAGCGCCTCCTCGTGCCGGCCCAGCTCGGCGAGCGCCTCGCCCGACTCGCGCAGCCGCTGCGGTTCCCCGTTCAAAGACCTTCTCCATGTAGCAGTTGACGGCGAGCAGACGGCCCCGGCACCAGTTCCCGTTGGGACCCAGCGATGGGCTCACGGGCACAGAGTATTCAGGTTCCGCGGCCGGGTGGCCTCCCCCCGTAGCGGGTCAGAACTTCGTTCTGGACGGTGCGGCATCCGACTCCCGCCGGCCCCCGGGCTGGCCGCCGGCGTGGCCGCGATCGGTCCTGCCCACCTGCTGCTCTGGGGGCTCCTCGGCTGCGGTCGGTCGACGCGCCAGTGCCCGCTGGTACTCCTGCTCCAGGACGTGGTGGAAGACCCTGGCCCGGCGGCAGCCGGGTGAGCGCCATCGGTGACAGCAGCACGGCGCCAAGGGCTCCGAGTACCGCAGTTCCCCCGGTGGTCGAGTTCCGGGCTGGGCGTCAGCGCAGGCCGTGGCGGGTGAGGTGGTCCTTGACCAGCTGGACGTCCCCGGGGATGACGGTGACGCGGTGGGGCAGGTTCTCGATGTCGCGGAGCGCGGCGGGGGGCTCCGGGGGGCGGCCGAGGGCCTCGGTGATGGTGTCGGGGAACTTGGCCGCGGCGGCGGTCTCCAGCACGATCATCGGTATGCCCGGTTCGAGATGGTCTCTGGCCACGGTCAGGCCGTCGGCGGTGTGGGTGTCGATGATCACCCCGCAGCAGTGGGCGGTCTGCCGGATCGTCGTGATGCGGTCGGCGTGGGTGCTGCGGCCGGAGACGAAGCCGTGGCGGTGGATGCCAGCGTGTTCTGCCGGGGTCAGGGCGAACCGGCCGTGGCGGTGGAGCTGGTCGCCGAACAGGGACCGGGTGCGGGTCGCGTCGCGGCCCAGCAGGTCGAAGACGAACCGTTCGAGGTTGCTGGCCTTGCTGATGTCCATCGAGGGGCTGGAGGTGGCGTGGGTCTCGGCGCCGCCGCGGACGCGGTAGGTACCGGTGCGGACGAACTCGTCGAGGACGTCGTTCTCGTTGGTGGCCAGGACCAGCCGGCGGATGGGCAGGCCCATCATCCGGGCCACGTGCCCGGCGCAGATATTGCCGAAGTTGCCCGAGGGGACCGCGAAGCTGACCTCCCGGCCGGGGGCGGGGTCGTCGGCGGTGGCGCGCAGGTAGCCGACGACGTAGTAGACCACCTGGGCCACCAGCCGGGCCCAGTTGATGGAGTTGACGGTGCCGATGTGCCAGCGGCGCTTGAAGTCCAGGTCGGCCGAGACGGCCTTGACGATGTCCTGGCAGTCGTCGAACACGCCCTCGACGGCCAGGTTGTTGATGTTGGGGTCGGGCAGGGTGTACATCTGGGCCTGCTGGACCGGGCTCATCCGACCGTGCGGGCTGAGCATGAACACCGCGATGCCCCGCCGGCCGCGCAGGGCGTGCTCGGCGGCGCTGCCGGTGTCGCCGGAGGTGGCGCCGAGGACGTTCAGGACTGTCGCCCGGCGGCCGAGCTCGTATTCGAACAGGGCACCCAGGAGCTGCATGGCCATGTCCTTGAAGGCCAGGGTGGGGCCGTTGGACAGGCCCTGGAGCAGGATGCCCGGTTCCAGGGCGGTCAGGGGAGTGATCTCGGGGGTGCCGAAGACCGCCGGGGTGTAGGTGGTAGTGACCAGTCGCCGCAGGTCTGAGGATGGAATGTCGTCGATGTAGCGGGACAGGATCTCGAAGGCGATCTCGGCGTAGGGCAGGGCCCGCCAGCGGGTCAGGGTCGCCGCGTCGATCGGGGGGTAGCTGGCGGGCAGGTAGAGCCCGCCGTCCGGGGCCAGTCCCTCCAGCAGGATCTCGGAGAACGACATCGGGGTCGCCTCGCCCCGCGTGCTGACGTACTTCACGATCACTCCCAGACGCCGGGGTCGTGCATGGTCGGTGCCGGAACAACTATGCCCCAGCCTGGTCGGGCCCGGCCAGGCCGCCCCGGATCGCCACCGGCCTGTGCACCGCGACCCACGCGGACCGCCTCGCCTCTGGGGAAGTCGGGGCACGGCTCACCCCTGGTGGTCCATACTGGCGAAGATTTCTTACGGAGGGTTACTTCGTTGTTGCGGAACGTATGGGTCGGCTCCTGGCCGAGATCGTCGTGAACCCGCCACGCGGGGGCCCACCGAACCGGACCGCTGGGAGGCACCGATGAACCGATCCGACAGCCAGGTCACGAATGCCGAACGGGGGCCCGACCGGACGAGCGCCGGCCTGCTCACCCTCGACGAGGCCGGCCCGGTCCAGCTGGGCTTCTGGGTACCGAACCGGGTGTGGGCCACCGCCCGGTTCCTGGTACCGCTGCGGGAGACGATCGCCGAACGCCGCCGCGCGGGCACCCTCACCCCGATGACGCCCGCCGTCGCGGAGCTCAAGGACTGGGTCACCGGGCACAGCGTGTACCGGATGTGGGTCAACTCGATGATCGAGCAGGCGAACGCCTACGTGGCGGGCCTGGACGAGCCGACCCGCAAGGAGATCAGCGGGGACGGCGACGCCCTCTGGATCGACGGCTACGACAGCCTTTTCGAGATCATCAACGAGATCGTCACGACCTCACCCGCGTACAACACGACGGTGATGGTCGGCACCCCCATGAACGGGCTGCTGGCCGTGGCCATGGCCACCGAGGCCGGCGTCGCCCTGTTCCACGACACCACGTTCAACGACCAGTTCAAGAAGGTTCTGGACGCCTGGAACACGTTCCTCAAAAGCCCCGAGTCGCTCGACAAGCTCGACATCAACCACCCGGAGAAGCCCGGTTCCTGGATCTCCGAGGCCGCGTGGAAGGCCGGGGTCTGGGACCAGATGGTCCACGACGCGTCCAAGCCCGGGTACGGGTACGACTCCTGGAACGCGTTCTTCATCCGGCAGTTCGTCCCGGGAGCGCGGCCGTTCCTGGGCGATCCGGCGCTCAACGTGAACATCGGCTGCGAGACGACGCCGTGGCAGTACACGGACGACGTTGCCCTGGAGACCGGTTTCTGGGTCAAGGACGTCAACTACTCGCTGCTGGACCTGTTCGGTGGACAGTGGGAACTGGCCGAGCGGTTCCAGGGCGGCCAGCTCTACCAGGGGTTCCTCTCCGCCACGCACTACCACCGCTGGAAGGCGCCGATCGACGGCACGATCGTGCGCTCGTGGGTGCAGCCCGGGACGTACTTCGCGCAGCGCCCGGGCCAGGGCGAGGGGCAGGGCACCTGGGAAGGTACCGAATCCCAGCCGTACCTCGGCCACGTCGCGGCCCGGGCCGTGTTCGTCTTCGAACACGAAACCTTCGGGTCCGTGGCCCTCATCTGCATCGGCATGGTCGAGGTCTCCACCTGCGTGATCGAGCCGCGGTTCCTCGTGGACGCCGGCGCCGCCCCGGTCACCGTCGCGCGCGGCACCGAGATCGGGCACTTCGAGTTCGGCGGCTCGACCCACATGATGATCTTCCAGCCCGGCAAGGTCCAGCTCGCTGACTGGGCGATCAACGCGGTGAACCACCGCAACGACCCCGACCCCACCCCGATGGGCACCGTCATCGCGACCCGGCCCGGCGCCGGCCGGTAGCCCGCGCGGCCGCAACGAACAGGAGCAACTGTGTGCACCACACTGATCGTCACGAGGGGCGCCTCCGCCGACGGGTCGGCGTTCGTCGCCCACTCCGATGACGACGACCTCTACGACCAGCGGCTCATCCAGGTCCCGCCGCAGGACCACCCGGAGGGCGCCCAGCGCCCGGTGTTCGGCCTGTGCAGCCGGTACCCGCGCCTGGTCACGGACGAGCGGGGCCCGGGCTACGACACCGCGGGATACCCGCGCACGGTGCCGATCGGCCACATCCCGCAGGTCCAGCACACCTACGGGTACTTCGACGGCAACTACGGCGTCATGAACGAGCACAACCTCATGATCGGCGAGTGTACGAACGCGGCCACCTTCCAGCCGCCGTACGTCACGGCCGAGCAGGCCGTGCACACCGGCCGGCATATGCGGATCATGCACAGCGAGGAGCTGTCTCGGATCGCCCTGGAACGCTGCACGAGGGCCCGGGAGGCCGTGGCCCTCATCGGCCGGCTCATCGACGAGTACGGCCTGTACGACTCGGGTGAGACCCTGCTGGTGGCCGACGCCGACGAGGCATGGGTGTTCGAGATGTGCGCGCTGCCGCACGAGGAGTACCACTCCGCGTGGGTGGCCCAGCGGGTGCCCGACGGGCACGTGTTCGTTGCCGCCAACGAGTTCCGGATCCGCGATATCCCGCTGTCCGGCGGCACCGCGGACATCCTGGTCTCACCCATGCTGGTAGCAGGCGTCACAGCCCTGGGCTGGTGGGATCCGAAGAGCGGGAGCCTGGACTGGCTGCGGGCGGTGAGCCCGGGCGAGTACTGCCACCCGTACTACTCGCTGCGCCGGGTGTGGCGGGTGCTGGACCGGGTCAACCCCGACCTGTGCCTGAGCCCGTGGGTGGACGACGGGTACACCACCGCGTACCCGTTCTCCGTGGCACCGAGCCGTCCGCTGGCGCTCACCGACGTGGTCGCCCTCTACCGCGACCACTACGAGGGCACCCCGTTCGACCTCACCCGGGGGCCCGCGGCCGGACCGTTCGGCGACCCGACCCGGGTGTACGACCCCGACGCCGACGCCGCCAGCAGCGGTGGGGCCTGGGAGCGTCCCATCTCGGTCTTCTCCCAGGGCTACACGTACGTGAACCAGGCACGCCCGGGCGTACCTGCGTCGACCGCCGGGCTCGTGTGGTTCGGCCCGGACGTGTCGTACACGACCTGCTTCGCGCCGTTCCCCGTGCGAGCACCGCTGCCGTGGTCGTACCAGAGCGGATCCCCGCAGGTGTTCGACCGCGCCGCCGCGTGGTGGGCGTTCGACTTCGTGGCGAACTGGGCCCGGCTGAACTTCCAGCGGATGACGACCGTGGACATCCGTCCCCGGCAGGAGCGGTACGAGCGTGAGCAGCTCGCCACGGTGGCACGCTGGGACGAGGCGTGCCGGGGGATGACCGCCGCGGACGCACGGGCCTACCTGGCCAAGGCGTGCGAGGAGAACGCCACCGAATTGCTGCGCCGCTGGTGGGAGCTGGCCGACACGCTGGTCGCCAAGTACTCCAGCGGGTTCGTCAACCCGACCGACCGAGCCGACGCCCGCACGATCGGGTATCCGGCACCGTGGCTGCTGGCCGTGGGGTACCCCGACGGCCCGACAACGTACGCCATGACCGCGCCGGCCACCGGTTGAATCTGGCTCAGGATGCCCCGGCCCGCAGATCCCTGCGAGGTTTACGCCGAATACCGCGAACGGCAGCTGGCGGCCTGAACAAACCCAATGGGGAGCTGCCCGGAAAACGCGAGGCCCATCACCCTTGCCGGCCTTGTCCAACCGGTCGTACTCCTCCAGGACCCGGGCCTTGTACGCCGCGGTGAACACCCGCGTCCGCGCCTTGGCAGGCACCTCCGGATCCGGAACCCCAGGAATCGAGCCCACAGCAACACGCTCCTCGCTCGCCCTCAACTCAAGG
>JABDRL010000038.1 GCA_013041765.1 Dactylosporangium sp.
GTCGAGGGCCTCGCCCAGCGCATCATCGCGGGCGACGTGCCGGAGAGCCTCCGAGACAAGCGCCTGGTCAGCCTGGACCTCGGTGCGATGGTCGCCGGCGCGCAGTACCGCGGCCAGTTCGAGGAGCGTCTCAAGAGCGTCCTCGAAGAGATCAAGAACTCGGACGGCCACATCATCACCTTCCTCGACGAGCTGCACACGGTGGTCGGAGCCGGCCGCTCCGGCGGCGACTCGGCCCTGGACGCCGGCAACATGCTCAAACCGATGCTGGCCCGCGGCGAGCTACGCATGGTCGGAGCGACCACCCTCGACGAGTACCGCGAGCGGATCGAGAAGGACGCGGCCCTGGAACGCCGTTTCCAGCCCGTGGTCGTCGGGGAACCGTCAACGCCGGACACCATCGGCATCCTGCGGGGGCTCAAGGAGCGCTACGAGGTTCACCACGGCGTGCGGATCACCGATGCCGCTCTGGTCGCGGCAGCGGCCCTCTCCGACCGGTACATCGCCGACCGTTTCCTGCCGGACAAGGCCATCGATCTGGTCGACGAGGCGGCCTCCCGCCTGCGGATGGAAATCGACTCTCGGCCGGTCGAGGTCGACGAGGTCGAGCGCAGCGTTCGCCGGCTGGAGATCGAGGAGATGGCGCTCGCCAGGGAACCGGATGAGGCGTCGGCCCGGCGCCTGGCAACGCTGCGGGCCGAGCTGGCCGACCGGAGGGAGCAGCTGACGGCCCTCACCGAGCGCTGGCGTACGGAGAAGGAGCACATTCAGCGGATTTCCCGCCTGAAGGAGGAAAAGGAGCGGCTGACCGGCGAGGCCGACCGGGCAGAACGTGATCTCGATCTGGAAACCGCCGCCAAGTTGCGGTATGGCCGGATCAACGAGATCACCACAAGAGACCTGCCGGCCGCCGAGGGCGAACTCGTCGCGGTCCAGGCCCGTGGCGCCATGCTCAAGGAAGAGGTCTGCGCCGACGACATCGCGGCCGTTGTCGCCTCGTGGACCGGAATCCCCGCGGGCCGGCTGCTGGAAGGGGAGACGGCCAAGCTGCTGCGGATGGAGTCCTCCCTGACCGCCCGGGTCATCGGGCAACGGGAGGCCATCGAGGCGGTCAGTGACGCTGTCCGCAGGGCCCGGGCCGGCATCGCCGATCCGGGCCAGCCGACCGGTTCCTTCCTGTTCCTCGGTCCCACCGGGGTCGGCAAGACCGAGCTGGCCAAGGCCCTGGCGGAGTTTCTCTTCGATGACGAGCGGGCCATGGTGCGCATCGACATGAGTGAGCACGCCGAGAAGCACTCGGTGGCCCGCCTGCTGGGAGCCCCGCCGGGCTACATCGGCTACGAGGAGGGCGGCCAGCTGACCGAGGCGGTTCGCCGCCGTCCCTACAGCGTGGTGCTGCTCGACGAGGTCGAGAAGGCCCATGCGGACGTCTTCGACGTCCTGCTCCAGGTCTTCGACGACGGCCGGCTCACCGACGGCCAGGGCCGGACCGTCGATTTTCGGAACACAATTCTGATCCTGACGTCCAACCTGGGGTCGATGGCCATCGCCGATCCGACCCTCACCGACACCGAGCGGCGAGACTCGGTGCTGGCGGTTGTCCGGGGCCACTTCAAGCCGGAGTTCCTCAACCGGCTCGATGACATCGTGGTCTTCTGCTCGCTGGACACCGAGGAACTCAAGCAGATCGTTGACATCCAGCTACGCAAGCTCGCCGTGCGGTTGGCCGAGCGCAGGCTGGTGCTGAATGTTGCTCCGGCCGCGCGGGAATGGTTGGCCAGCTACGGGTTTGATCCGGTGTACGGGGCGCGCCCGCTGCGCAGGCTCGTGCAGACCGCGATCGGGGACCAGCTGGCGCGGTCCTTGCTGGCTGGCGAGATCCGGGACGGGGACACCGTGGCCGTCGAGGTGCACCCGCAGCGGAAGGGACTTCTGGTGCATCGGACCTGATCCGCCTGGTAGTCCCGCGTCTGTCTGGGTCGTGGCCAATGCCGGTGACGGCTACTGTATGCCTCGGATCAATCTTGGAGGATTCGATGGCCTACACCATTCCCCCGACGGCGCCCAGTCCCCGTCCGGGCGTTGTTACTGCTGGCGCCGGCCTCGTCGGCCTCGTCGCCGTACTCCAGCTGCTCAGCGCCCTGATGTCCCTGATCGTCGCGGGGGATCTCGGCGAAGTCTACGAGCAGGCGTTCGAGGGAGAGTCCGGCGGCGACACCGCGGTCAGCGTCGCCATGGCCACCTCATACATCACCATCGGGATCAACATCATCATCGGGGCGGCGCTCGGGGTACTGGCCAGTCTCAACGCCAAGGGCAAGCAGGTGGCTCGCATCATCACCTGGGTGGTAGGCGGCCTCTACCTCTGCTGCTCGTCGGTCGGGCTCGCGTTCACCGCCGCCGGTTCCGCCATGACCTCAACCGGGGACACCGGTGGGGTCGACTCTGCGGAATTCGAGCGGTTGATGAACGATCTGGTGCCGTCCTGGTACAGCCCGATGAGTACCACGGTGTCGGTCGTGTCCGTGATAGCGATGGTCGCCGCCGTGATTCTGCTCGCACTGCCGGCCGCCAATGTGTACTTCCGCAAGCCGGTCCAGCAGTGGGAGCCGCCGATTCCACCCGCCGGCCTTAGCTGACCACCCCTGACCGTTGACCCGTCCGAACGACGAGAACCCGCTTGTTCCTCTCGTCGTTCGGACGGTTTTGTTGGCCATACGTACCTGACCGTCTTCTTGTCCTTTTCCGATCTCGGCCGCGCTCCTCACATTGGGTGTCCGCCGAGTGGGTGATCGCACAAAGGACGATGTGACCTGATCCGGGGCATCCGGACGGTCAGGAGCACGAAAACGTCGGGTTATTGACACGGTCGGGTCGGTCGATTCGATCCCGATCGGTGATCTGTACGCTTCGGGCATGACCGACCGCAACGACCTGCGTAAACTCATCACCGAACTGGCCGTGGTGCACGGTCGGGTGGTGCTGTCGTCTGGCCGGGAGGCCGATCAGTACGTCGACTTGCGTCGCGTGACACTGCACCATGCTGGGGCGCCGCTCGTCGGCCGAGTTCTACTCGACCTCGTCGACGATTGGCAATTCGACGCCGTGGGGGGCCTCACCCTCGGTGCCGATCCGGTAGCGACGGCGATGTTGCATGCCGCCGCGATGCGAGGAAGGGCGCTGGACGCGTTTGTCGTCCGAAAGAGTGACAAGCGACATGGCCTTCAGCGTCGCATCGAGGGGCCAGATGTGACGGGGAGGCGAGTGCTGGCGGTTGAGGACACCTCCACCACAGGGGGAAGTGTGCTCACTGCCGCGGACGTGTTACGGCAGGCCGGCGCCGAAGTCGTAGGTGTTGCGGTTATCGTCGATCGAGGCGCGGAAAAGGCGGTTCGCGCCGCAGGGCTGAGTTACCGATCGGCGTACTCGCTAGCCGACCTCGGCCAATAGGCCTGAAAATTTGTCGGTTCGGATCTGTGGATATGCAGCCGGGTCGATGGGGTTGCGTGGAAGGATGGAATACGTGGGAACTGCTCTGGCTGAGATGACTCTTCCTCAGATCTCGCCGCTTGCCGGCGAGCCAATTGACCGTGCCGATGCGGAGCGTCTGGCAGGTGTGTTGAAGGCATTGGCCGACCCGGCTCGCCTTCGGCTCCTGAGCCTGATTCAATCCGCGCCCGACGGCGAGGCGTGTGTGTGTGACCTGACAGCGCCGCTCGGGCTCTCCCAACCGACCGTTAGCCACCACCTGCGCATCCTGACCGAGGCGGGCCTCCTCGAGCGGGAGAAGCGGGGCGTCTGGGCGTTCTACCGATTGGTTCCCGCTGCCATCGGGACCATCGCGGATCTGCTGACGCCGCCGCGTAAGCGCGCGACGAAAAAGGCTCCTCGCTGAGGAACGGGTCCACTCGGTCTCATTGGCGCCCATCATGATGTACATGAAGGGCGACCTCCGTGACCAATTGGCCCACCTTGGCCGTTCTGTCGTACGTGCGGGTCTCGTCGTCGGCTCCGGCGGCAATATGTCCGCGCGGATCCCCGGCACCGATGAGTGCTGGGTTACCGCGACGGGCAGTTGGCTCGAGCAACTCGACAGAACATCATTTGTTCGGATCCGCTGGGACGAACCGTTCCCGACGGACGATCGCACGAGCGGTGAGACGAACGACAATGCGTTCCTCGTCTCACCGCTCGGGGCGGCGGCATCCACGGACATTCCAGCAATGCCGACCAGCGAACTGGCGCTGCATCTCGCGGTCTATCGGGCCCGCCGGGACGCGACCGTGGTTGTCCACCTGCATCCGCAGACAGTGCTGTTGCTCGAAGCCCTCGGGGAGCCGATCCGGCTCGCGACCACCGATCACCGGTACTACCTGCACGAGATCGGCGTCGTGCCGTTCCATCCACCGGGGACGGCCGTGCTGGCTGCGGCGACGGCAGCCGCCATCGGTGGCGGACTGAACTGCGTTGTCCTGGCCCGGCACGGCTGCTGCGTGGTGGCCGACTCCGTGGAACTGGCACACAAACGCGTGCTCAACCTCGGGGAAGCGGCCGAACTGACCTACCGGGCACTGCTGCTCGGGCGAGTGGCCGAACTAGCTGCCCTGCCGCCCGGCGGAACGCCCGCTCCCGGCCGGATCTAGCTGCTCGGCCGGATCCAGCCGCTCGTCCGAACCGAGCGGCTGCGTGGCCCGAGACGTTGCCGGGCGTGGTGCGGCCCTGCCCTGACGCCGCGCCCGACGGTCACGGATGATCTCGACGAAGATGGGGGTCACCGAGACCAGCACGATGAACACGACGGCTGGCAGCAGGTAGGTGTCGATCTTTTCCGGGGGGATGACCCCGATGATCTGCTTGGCCAGCGCCCACCCGGCAAGTAGGACGCCGTCGGTCCACAGGATGCCCCCGATGATGTTCCAGAGCAGGAAGTGGCGGGCCTTCATCCCCAGCACACCGGCGACCGGGTTGAGGAAGGTCCGCACGATCGGGATGAACCGGGCGAGCACGACGGCCTTGGCCGGACCGAACTTCTCGAAGTAGTACTCGGCCTTCTCGACGTACTGCCGCTTGAACAACCGCGAGTCGGGGCGGTCGAACATCTTGGTGCCGTAGCGGGCACCGAGGAAGTGACCGAGCTGGGCACCGACGATTGCGCAGATCGGAGCCCCGATCAGCAGCATCGGCAGGGAAATCGGCCGGATACCGAACTCATCGGCGACCGGGGAGGCCGCGACTCCCGCGACGAACAGCAGCGAGTCTCCGGGGAAGAAGAACCCGATGAGCAGCCCGGTCTCAGCGAACATGATCGTCCAGACGCCGAACAGCCCGAAGAACTCGATGAGCTTCTTCGGATCGATGAGATCTTTCGGGCTGAAGCCGTCCGGACTGAGCGCGAGGGTGTCGCTGATGGCCTGTGCCTTCTCCGCAGTCTCCACCGCATCAGCGTACCGACGGGGTGCCGCCTCCGTTGCCTTCGGGTGTGGCGGTGGACACGTCCCGGATCTTCTCGCTAGCGTTGATTCGAGAAGGAGCGGCTATGCCTGGATCGTTCCCATCTGGATCCTCGGCGCTGAGCCTGGCGGACGGCCACACCGTGCCGACCGACTACTGGCGTGCGCTGCCCGACGGCCGGCTCGAATGTGGCGTCTGTCCCCGGGCCTGCCGGTTGCGTGAGGGCCAGCGTGGTCGGTGCTTCGTGCGCGGGCGCGTTGCCGATCAGATCGTGCTGGCCAGCTACGGGCGGTCCTCCGGGTTCTGCGTTGACCCGATCGAGAAGAAGCCGCTCAACCACGTTCTGCCGGGCTCGGCCGTGCTGTCGTTCGGAACCGCGGGATGCCACCTGTCCTGCAAATTTTGCCAAAATTGGGATATTTCGCGCTCCAGGGAGATGGACACCCTCTCCGCCGCCGCGTCCCCGGACACCCTCGCCGCGGCGGCCGAGCGACTGGGATGCGGATCTGTGGCGTTCACCTACAACGATCCGGTGATCTTCATGGAGTACGCCATGGATGTCGCCGACGCCTGCCGGGATCGCGGCATCGCGGCGATCGCGGTCAGCGCGGGGTACATGAACCCGGCACCGCGCGCCGAGTTCTATCGTCACATGGACGCGGCGAACATCGACCTCAAGGGGTTTACCGAGGCGTTCTACCGGAAACTGACGGGGGCGGCCCTGCGGCCGGTGCTCCAGACCCTGGAGTACCTGGCGACGACCGACACCTGGTTCGAGATCACCACCCTGCTGATTCCCGGGTACAACGACGCCGACGACGTCCTGGCGAGGCAGTGCCGGTGGATCGTGGAGCAGTTGGGGCCGGACGTCCCAGTGCACTTCTCGGCGTTCACCCCGGCCTACAAACTTCGAAACGTCCCGGCCACCCCTCCGGAGACGCTCAAGCGGGCCGGGGGCATCGCCCGCGACCACGGGCTTCGCTATGTCTACGCCGGCAACGTGCACGATCCAGCACAGCAGACGACCAGCTGCCCCACGTGCGCGAATCCCGTCATCGTCCGGAACGGGTATGCCATCGAGCGCTGTGCCCTGACGCCGTCGGGGCGCTGCGCGGCCTGCGGCACGGCGATCCCCGGACGGTTCGCCACCGCGGCAGGGCGTTGGGGCCAGCGCCGGATGCCGGTGCACATCGCTGACCTCGAACCGGCCGGAACCGGAAGTCACGACCGTCGGAGGCCGTCATGACCACTCGCCCGCCAGCCGTTGCCGGTCTGTTCTACCCGGCGAATCCCGAAGCGCTCATCGGGACGATAGACCGCCTGGTCGCCGCCATCGCCGTGGCCGAGGGAGAGCGGCTTGCCGAGGCCTACATCGTGCCGCACGCGGGCTACCGCTACTCGGGACCGGTCGCCGCTGAGGTCTACGCGAGGCTGCGGCGGCACGCCGCGGACATCGACCGGATCGTCCTCCTCGGCCCGGCCCATCGGATCCCGCTGGCCGGACTGGCGGTCACCGGGGCCACCCGGTGGAACACCCCCCTGGGCAGCGTGACCATCGACGGGGATGGCATCGCCGCGGTTACCGCGGCCGGAGCGATGGTCGACGATGCTCCGCACGCCGAGGAGCATTCTCTGGAGGTGCAGGTCCCGTTCCTGCAACGGGTCCTGGACCGGGACATTCCGCTGCTGCCGGTGTGCGTCGGATGGTCGACGGCAGAACAGGTCGCCGCGGTCATCGAGGCGGCTTTGCGCGACCCACCGCGCACCGTGGTGCTGTGTAGCACCGATCTGTCGCATTACCTGCCGGACGCGGAGGCGCAGCGTCGCGACGCCCGCACCGCGGCGGCGGTGATGGAACTTTCGCCTGATGACATCGAAACCAATGACGCCTGCGGGGTGTTCGCGCTGCGTGGATTACTGCACTGGGCAGGGGCGGAACCCCGGGCCCGAGCCGTGCGCTTGGCCCTGGCCACGTCGGCCGCAACCGGCGGAGATCCGAGCAGAGTCGTCGGATATGCGGCCTTCGCGCTGCACCGGCCAGGGCCGAACGAGTCTGTCGAGCACGGGGAGGACCCATCGGAGCGGGACCAAGCTGTGTAGGGTTCGCATTCGTGGTCAACCGTGCCCATCTATGTGTTAGTAATCACGAATCCATTTACCCGACGTTCGGGGATCCGTCCTACGATCCGACGGTCAACACGGTCGCCACCTGCGCGCGAAGTGTCCCACTACTCTGGTTTGCACTTTTTCGACCGAAAGATTTGGTCAAGCGAGTCTTCGATACCGACGACGGACCGTATGTCGTGATCGCGCCCATCGCGCCCTGCGTGCAGGCCCTGGCGAACCTCACGGCGGCCCTGCCCCGGCTGGTCGAACTGTTCGCGGTGCAGGGGAGCCTCGACGAGAACGCGAGGCTGCTGGCCCGCGCGATCCTTCAGGCTCCGGGCGATCGGGTGACGATCGAGTGGGACGAGATCGACGTGATCACGGAAGGCGACTTTCTGGCGGACGCCGCTGCCGCGATGTCCAGCCTGGATCCGGCAACGCCCGGCGATACGGTGGCGGACAGAGCCCGGCTGCTGCGGTTGAGCGGCATCGGCCGGCCGGATCGCCGATTCCCGCACCCGACCGCCGCGCTGGGCGGCGACCAGGGCAATTTCCAGGAGACTGGCCCGCAAAGTAGGCTCATCGGTGTCCGTTTAGGCGGTTTTTTTGGATGATTGTGTGACGTTGCAGCAGGACTTTCCCGGGTCGGTGCACGGGCGCTGTGCGTCCTGCGCGATACTGCCGAGCGGGACAGAGAACAGTTGCGGGCTTCGCAACATAAAGCAAGGAGCGTCGTCATGCCAATCGCATCGCCCGATGCCTACGCCGAAATGCTCGATCGTGCCAAGGCCGGCGCGTTCGCGTACCCGGCGATCAACGTCACGTCGTCGCAGACGCTCAACGCGGCGCTTCGTGGCTTCGCCGAGGCGGAAAGCGACGGCATCATCCAGGTGTCCACCGGCGGCGCCGAGTACCTGTCCGGCCCGACCGTCAAGGACATGGTGACGGGGAGCGTCGCGTTCGCAGCGTTCGCGCGCGAGGTGGCCCGGAAGTACCCGGTCAACATCGGATTGCACACCGACCACTGCCCGAAGAACAAGCTGGACAGCTTCGTCCGGCCGCTGGTCGCGATTTCGGCCGAGCGCGTCGCCCGCGGCGAGGAGCCGCTGTTCCAGTCGCACATGTGGGACGGGTCGGCCGTGCCGCTCAACGAGAACCTCCAGATCGCCGAGGAGCTGCTCGCCCAGTGCGTGGCCGCGAAGATCATTCTTGAGGTCGAGATCGGTGTCGTCGGTGGCGAGGAAGACGGCATCGTCGGCGCGATCGACGAGAAGCTGTACTCGTCGCCCGAGGACGCTCTGGCCATGGTCGAGTCTCTCGGCCTCGGCGAGCGGGGCCGCTACATGGCCGCCATGACCTTCGGCAACGTGCACGGCGTGTACAAGCCAGGCAACGTCAAGCTGCGTCCCGAGATTCTCAAGGAGATCCAGGACGCGGTGGGCGCGAAGTTCGGCCGGGAGAAGCCGCTGGCGCTCGTCTTCCACGGCGGATCGGGCTCCCTGCTGGAGGAGATCCGGTCCGCGCTTGACTACGGTGTGATCAAGATGAACGTCGACACCGACACGCAGTACGCCTTCACCCGGCCGGTCGCGGCCCACATGCTGCAGAACTACGACGGCGTGCTGAAGGTCGACGGCGAGGTCGGCGACAAGAAGAAGTACGACCCGCGGGTGTGGGGCAAAGCCGGCGAGCAGTTCATGGCACAGCGCGTCGTGCGCGCCTGCGAGGACCTTCGCTCGGTGGGTACCACCCTCAGTAAGTGATCACCTTGTGGACAGCGGGCCGGGACGGAAACGTTCCGGCCCGCTGCGCACCTAGCTGGTTCGGGGATGACTGACGACGATCTCGACGGCCTCCTCGGGGTCGTCGGTCAGATGGATCAGATGGGACAGATCACCGTGCGGTGATCGGCTGAAGATGGGGCGCAACAGCGACTCGACCGGCAGCGTCGTGGTCCAGTACCGGCGGTTGAGGAACACGAACGGTCCGCTGGCGCCGTCGGTGGCGTAGAACGACTTGGTGGCCGCCTGGAAGACTTCCTGGAGGGTCCCGGCCTTGCCCTGGGCGAACACCAGGCCGCCGCGGGCCAGCCGGAGGATCGTGTCCTCGCGGATGGCGTTGGAGAAGTACTTCGCGATGCCGGCGGCGAACAGGTTGGCGGGTTCGTGACCGTAGAGCCAGGTCGGCACCGACAGCCCGCCGTCACGAGCCCAGCCGGGCCCGCCAGCGGCCGGCCGGGCCCGCCGCGCCCGTACCTCCAACGCCAGCTTGGTGTACGGGTCATGGTCGCTGAAGCGGGGAACGGTGGCGAGGGCCGTGATGGCGGCGGCCAACTCCTGTGGGTCTTCCTCGGCGAAGTACCCGCCGAGGTTCGCGGCTTCCATCACGCCGGGACCGCCACCCGTGACGATGAGGCAGCCGGCGCGGGCGAGACCCCTGCCGATCGCGGCCGCGGCCCGGTAGCCGACGGAACCCCGGGGTTCCGCGTGCCCACCCATGATGCCCACGATCGGGCCGCCCCCGGCGGCGGTCCACGTGTTGACCGTGTCGCTGAGGGCATTGTCGATGCCGTGATCGTGCAGGCGCTGGGCGAGCGCTTCCCGGATCGGAGGCAGGGCCCGGCCATGAGCGACAAAGTGCTGGTAGACCTGGGTGTCGTAGGTGCCGGCGAAGCCTCCCTCGGCGAATCCGGCGACCAGGTCCGCGGGCTGGTAGAGCCGACTCGGCTGGGTCGGGTAGGGCAGGTCGGGAAAGGCCGGGACAACGGTCGCGCCCCGGCGGACCAGATCGGCGCAGACATCCCCGGACGGTAGCCAGCATCCGACGAACAGCGAATCGGTGACATCCGCGGTCGTCAAGGCCTCGGGCCAGTCCCGGTCGAGCCGGAGACCCTGCAGCGTGAGACCGGCGATGCTTCCGGTCCGGAGATGGTGGTCCAGTTCCGCTGGGGACTCGATCTCGCCAGGCGAGCCGTCGAAGAACGGCGGCGGAACGGGGTCCGGCGAAGGCGTCGTAGTCAGCACCCCACAATCCTGCCGGTATCCGGCGCGCCGACGCCCGGCGACGTCGCCCCGGGCCGCTGGCTCGCAGCGGGGGGCCAAACCCGCGCAGCGGTGGCCGCTACCGTTCGGCTACCAGCGGCGGCGGCTCGCGCGTTGGGCGGGGATAGCGGCGGTATGGCGAGAAACACATTCCATCCCATGCGCGGACTGGTCAGAGGCCATCCGCGACGGCTGCGGCGATCTTGAGCCAGGCGGCGCGGCTTTCCGCCGAGATGTGCGCATAGCGGATGGGCTCCCCCGAGTCGATGATTTTCTCATAGGGGGCGATGAGGACCGTCCGCGTCCGTGCGGCGAAGTGGCGCATGATGGCCGGCACGTCCAGCCCGCGCCGGTTCGGCGGCATGGAGACGATGCTCACCGCCTGCCGGACCAGGCGGTGTCGACCGTGCTGCTCGAGGTGGTCAAGCATCCGGGCGGCGGTTTCCGCGGAGTCGTTTCTGGCGGACATGGTGACCACCAGTTGATCTGTCGCGTCGAGAGCCGCCTGCCAGTTCTGTGCCCGGATGTTGTTGCCGGTGTCCACCATGATCAGCTTGTAGAACCTGCTGACGACCTCGCGGAGATCGGCAAATGCCGTGGCGGTGAGCATCTCGCCGGCCGTCGCCGACTCGTCGGAGGCGAGCACATCGAACATGCCCTCACTCTGGGCCCGCACATACTGCGACAGATCGCCGACCCGGCCATGCGCACCCCGGAAGCTGTCGATGTCACGAAGAAGATCGCGAACGGTGCGGCTGTGGAAATCCTGCTGCGCGCGCATCCCGAGGGTGCCCTGGGTTTCGTTGTTGTCCCAGGCCAGGACATAGCCGCCACGCTTCTGGCCGAAGGTCATCGCCAGCATGAGCACGGCAACGGTCTTCCCGGCCCCGCCCTTGGGATTGACGATGGTCACCTGGCGGAGGCCACCGAAATTGCGGCGGATCTTCTCGACGTCATGGCGGTACTCCTGCTCCCGCCGGCCGGGCGCGAGCGAGACAACGCCGAAGGTCGACTTGCGGATCGCCCCCCGGACCCCCATCGTCGCGACGGGATCGGCTGGCCTGACGGCGCGGCGCCGGGCGAACTCCTCCGCCGTCGGGGCCGAGTCGTCGGGACGGTAGGGAAGTGCCGGCCCGACCGGCTGGGCAGGTGCCGGAGCGGTGGGGGCCGCGGCCTGGGG
>JABDRL010000056.1 GCA_013041765.1 Dactylosporangium sp.
ACAGCCGGACCGCCCGCTCACGCAGCTCGGTCGGGTACTTCTTCGGTGCTGCCATGGATGACCTCCACCGTGCCTATCGGCACGTGATCAGAGATCTCCAGGAAAACGGGGGAAACTCAGAAGTCGACCTGCCGCCCATTCACCACCGGTTGCCGCGCCTGGATCGAGCGCCACTGTTCGCGTGCGGCCGGAAGCCGCAAACCAAGGTAATCCTGCTCCGTATGCACTGGTCCTCCGCAGCTCGCCGTGAGTGGGGACTATCCAAAGTGCTGTACTGGACAGACGAGCCATCTCAGCTTCGACTCACCACGACCAGTTCGTCTCGTGCCCGGGTTGCGGCCACATACCTCAACGACCGGGTCCGTAGCTCCGCGTCCTTACGCTCGGACGGGTCCAACGACGCAAGGCGTTCGAGTTCGCCGGCCGACGGTTTGCCGATCGCGAGGACGACCTTGGAGAACTCCGTGCCCTTGGCCCGGTGCATGGTCAGCACTGCCACCCGCCCAGCGGGGGGCCGATCCCGGTCGACGGCGCGGGCGTCGACGCCCTGTTCGGTGAGGGCGGTGACCACGCGATTGCGGTGGAACCTGTCCGGCACGAGGACGGCGACGGTGTCGGGGGCGTCTCCGCCGTCGAGCCAGGCGCGAACGCGGCAGACGATGGCCTGGAGTTCGTCTGAGAGGGAGTCGACGGACTCCACCACCGGAAGGGGACCGCTGCGGGCCGAACGATAGCCGGTGTCCTCGCGTTCGTCCTCCAGGTCGACGTACTCGCCGCCGTCAAGGATGGCCATCGCGTAGCGGAGGTTCTGCGCGGTGGTGCGGTAGTTGAGGGTCAGCCGCTGGGAACGGCCGACGATGGCGACACCGTAGCGGCCGAGGACGGCGCGGGTGCCATAGATGCGCTGGTGAGAGTCCTCGGCGATGAACAGGTCGTCGGGGTGTTCGCCGACGAGCGCGCGAAGAAGCTGCCAGTGGGTGGGGGAGAGGTCCTGGCCCTCGTCGACGAGCACGTGGTCGGCGGGCCGATCGGTCTGCGTCGCCAGGCACGAGGCCGCGACGGCGGCGGCCTCGGTGAAGTCGAGACTGCCGTCGATGCGGCTCTGCGTCCGGTACGCGGCGATCAGCGCCCACACAGCGGAGCGCTTGGCGCGGTCGAGGGCGACACCGCGCCCCGGACGACGCACTCGAAGGTAGCCGGCCTCGTCGTGGACCTTGTTGGGCAGCATGATGTGGGCGTACTCGGTGGCGAGGAACGTCTCGTTGGCGAGCTCGTGCGGCAAGGTGGTGCCGGTCGACTCGACGGTCTCGCGCCACCGCGTTCCGACGGTGCGTGCGACGGGCGCGGAGCGCTCCTCGCCGAGGACGTCGCGCATCGCGGCGGCGAGGCCGCTGCCGGCACCGCGCAGCACTGCGGCGACGAGGGCGTCGACCCCGATCACGTACACGCCGGGCTGGCCGAGCGCCTTGGTGTGGGCCACGCGCGGGTCGAGCTGGGCGAGGCCGTCACCGAGGGCCTCGGCGAGGTTTGTGGTGAACGTGGTCAGGACGATCCGCGCGTTGGGTCTGCGGCGGGCGAGCGAGCGGGCGCGGTGGACGAGCACGACGGTCTTGCCCGTGCCCGCCCCGCCGGCCAGCCGGAACGGACCGTTGTACCTGCGGTCGACGTAGCGACGCTGCTCGGGGTGCAGGAAGATTCGCCACGCACCGAAGTCGCCCTGTTCGATGGCGCGGCGGAGCTCGTCCTGGTCGTCGATGAACGCGTACTGCAGCGCGGCGGCGGGCCGCTTGAGCGACTGCAGGACGTCGGCGTCGGCGTCATCGGACGGCGGGGTCTTCTCCAATCGCATGCGGGCGACGATCGCGGCGGCGGTGTCACCGGCGGCGAGGTCGACGAGGATGGTGCCGACCCAGCCGTCGTGTCGTTGGGCGAGGTCGAGCAGGGCATCCTCATCAACGACGGCCAGGGCCTGGTCGACGACGTCACCGGGCAGGCCGAGTGTGTCGACGAGTTCGACCCGGTCGTGCCCGAGGCGGACGAACAACGGCTCGACGGACGCCGCCGCAGGCTGCGGGGTGACGGGCTGCGGGGCGACGGGCTGGGCCACGGCCGGCGGATCGATCTCGTCGATCTGCGGCAGTCCGTTGATCGGGTTGACCTTCAGCCGGATCCGCCGTGCGACGGCGATTGCGTCGTCGTGCGGCCAGATGCCGTGGATGACGTAGTGGGTCTCTCCGTCGCCGTCCAGTCGGAACATGACGGCTCGCCAGAACTGGTTGACGCGGCCGGTGCGCACCCGTGGGTCTGCCGCGTGTTGGATGGGCTCGACGTGCAGCCCAGCCGTGGTGTCGTCGGCGCTGAGCTTTTGCAGGAACGCCATGGCCTTGCCCCGGATGGAGCCGTCGAGCCTGTTGGCGAGCTTGGCCATGATGATCGTCGGCATCAGCGTCCTCCGGGGGCGTGGTGGGTGGATTCGGCCAGGGCTGCGACGACCAGGTCGGGCGACGGGTCGACGACCCGCCAGCCTGCGGTGGTGAGATCGGCGCGGTCCTGGGCCGGCATGTGCGTGACGTCGACGACGACCTGCATGTCGGGCCAGGACAGGTCGAGCGGGATGCCGTCGGGGCCTTCGGCGCCGACCACGGGTGGGGCCAGCTCACCCTGGGCGGCGAGGGCCGCGACGAGCCGGCGTTCGTCACCGGGTGCGGCGGCGTCGTAGACGTCGGCCCACGCCCCGACGGGGCGACTGTGTTCGGTCTCGTCCGACTTGGCGGTGGAAGAGCCGACCAGGCTCGTCGTCGTCACGACCGTCGGCCAGTCCCGCAACACCAGCGCGTTGGACAGCCGAAGCCAGGCCCGCCACGCCTCGGGATGGGCGTCGCCGAGAACCGCGTCACGGTCGTCGAGGACGACGGCGACCTGCACGACCATGGCGGGAAGCATCTCCACGACGACGGCGAGCGCGCCAGCACGGTACAGGTGCACCCGTCGGCCCCCCGTCGGCAGATGCTCGTCGAGCAGGGCCGCGCGGGCGATCTCCGCCAGGTTCGCCGTCTCGGAGACCTGGACGGGCTGCGCACCGGTCGACAGGAACATGGGCACGGCCCTGGCGACCGCGCGGACCGCGTCGGGACTGGGGTTGGTCACCCACTCGACGAGCCAATTGACAGGGCCTCTGCCGAGGGCCCGGTACGCCTCGGGCGGCGCCTGGAAGTGCGGCACGTTCATCAGGTTGCCGGCCAGGCCAGCGTTGTACCACGACGGCGCGGAGCCAGAGCCGGTCTCGTCGGGGGCGACGATGTCGTCGATGGTGACACCGAGCACGACCATTCCGGTGTCGCGTAGGTTCGCCCGTTTGTCCGCGTCGTCGGCCAGCCGGTTGATGGCGGCGGTGGCGTGGTAGGCCCGGCCGTCTGTGAAGATCGCGACGGCGGGGATGTTCATGTCGTTGGTCTCCAGCAGGAAGTCGGGGCGGGAGTCTCCGACGTTGGCCTGCGGGGTGAGGGTCCACTGCCGGTGCGCGCCGGGCAGGGTGAAACGCACGGCGTTGCCGGTCGGGCCGGGGACCTCGGTGACGGCGGCGCCGTTGCGTCGCAGACGACCGACGAACAACCGGTGGAAGGCTCGTTCCAGGTGGGATTCGGGTTCCTCGTGGGGTGGCACCTCAGTCACGGTCCAGGCCGTCCCTTCGGCGGTCTCGGCGTCGGGGGTCAGTCCGAGGAGAGTCCGCAGGTGCCGGTCGGCTGAAGCCCGCGAGACCCGCCGGACGGTGCCGGGTGCGGTGAACGGCAGCAGACACCGGTGGCAGGCCAGGCGCTCCTCGTGCCGGCACTCACAGTCACGGACCCGGTCCCACGCGAGGATGAGCAGCTCGCGCAGGCGCTCGGGGGTGGCGGTCTCGGCGAGGTACCCGGTGCCGCCGGGTACGGCGTCGTGCAGCAGGATCGCGTCGTGGTTGTCGGTGCCGTCGGAGATCGTCGGGTCGACGACGTGTTCGACGCGGATGTGGTCGGGGTGGCCGCCCATCTGCTCGCGCAGGCCGAGCAGCAGCGCCGCGGCGAGGCTTGGCACGGCGAAGTCGTCGCCGAGGCTCACCACGCGTGGCAGCCGGATCAGCAGACCCTGGGTCCGCAGCGTCCGCGACAACGCGACGGTGCTGGTCACCTCGGTGGGCGACAGCCGATTCGGACACCATGGCCGGTGCTCGTGGGGCAGATTGCGTCCGGCGTCGGTGTCCTTCTTGCCGCAGCCGGAGCAGACCCGAAACAGCGTGCCCTGGTGCTCGCCGCCGGCGATGGTGCGGGTCGCACCGTGCCCGTGCGGCCCCATGTTGATCCACCGCAGGTCGACGACCCGCAGGTACGTGCAGCCGAGCCCGGTGCCCTCGACGAACCACCGGCGGCCCACGTGCGCGGGGTCGATGTCCGCCGCGGTGACGACCTGGAAGGCCACGTGGCCGCGTTCGTCGCGGCGGTCGGAGATCGCCACCTCGTCGCGGCGCACCTCGGCGGAGACTCGGGTCATCTCCACCACGTCCAGCCGCTGCCCGGTGTCGTGGATGCCGGTGCTGCCACACCGTGGGCAGGACGTCACGATCACCTCGCGGCCGGACTCCCCGACATCGACGGCGTACCCGCAGGCCGGGCAGAACGCCCACCTGCGGATCGACGCCCCGTCCAGGCCCAGGTCGACGGCGTCGATCGCGATCTCCCACCCCCGGGCGTAGAACGTCGCGCCGGGGGCGAACTCCCGCAGCGCCTGCCCGGAGCCGCGCTGGAACTGCGCGCTGCCGTACTCGTACGCCCCGGTGTCCGGATCGGTCCAGGACAACCCGACGTCGAGGGTGACGGTGTCGTCGAGGAGCGTGTAGTTGGGCAGCAGCCCGTACTCCTCAAGAACACTGATCCAGTATGTGCTGCGCAGGTGGGCGAGCTGGCCGGCGGTGAGCTTGCGGGTGGCCTCCGCCGAGCGTAGCGCCTGCCGATCGTCGTCGGTCACCGCCGGCGACGTGACCCGTGCCGTCAACTCCGGGATGAGCGCGACGAGTGTCGTCTGCCGCTGTTTCAACGTCGCGACGGTCTGCTGCCACCGGTGACTGGCCGCGTGCACGTGGACGGCGAACCCACTGCTCCTCGGCCCGGTGACGGGACGCACCCAGTCCCTCAGCCCGGTCACGACCTCAGCGGGCAGATCGTCGAAGGTGGCGACGAACCGGGGCAGCTGCTCGTCGGCGCACTGCTCGGCGTGGACCACGAGGTCGCCGAGGAACGTGCCTGGCGCGCTGGACCCGATGGCCCCGACCGCCTTCCTCGGGTGCCGCCGCCCCATGTCGCGGGCGAAGCCGTCCATGAGATACGCGGTGTACTGCCGGCGCAGGATCTCCTCGGCCGCCAGGTACGTCGCCGGGGGCCGGACCTCGCCGTCGACCACCGACAGCGGGTCGCCGAGCTTGGGCAGGTGCTCGCCGCGCCCGGTCACGAACGCCAGGTTCAGCGCGTTGCCGGTCAACCGCCCGGCACGCCCGACCCGCTGCAGGTACGACGCGACGGTGCGCGGCAGCGACGCCAGGAACACCGTCGACAGGTCGCCGATGTCGATACCCATCTCCAGGGTGGGCGTGGCGACCAGGACATTGGGCGCCTGCGGGCTGGTGGCCGCGTCCCGGAACCCGTCCTCGTACGCCAGACGGGTCTCGTCGTCGAGCAGGCTGGTGTGCTCCCGGGCCACGATCCGGCGCATGTCGGGGGAGGCGTACAGCCGCCGGTAGAAGTTGTCGGCCAGCGGGTCGGGCCGCAGGTGGCCACGGCACCGGACGAGCAGGCACGGCGCGCCGGTGAGCTGCTTAACCGTGCCGGTCGTGCCCGGCGTGGTGGCCCGGCACGTGTCACAGATCAGCAGGTGGCGACCCGCGACGAGATCGGCCTCCGTGACGGGGACGACGACGATCCCGGAGGCGGGGATCGCGTACACGGTCGCCTTGGACTCGCTGGTCGTGGTCGTGAGCACGCCGTCGCGGGCGAGCCGCTCGAACAGCAACCGCGCCAGGCGTCCGCCGTCGAGCGGGGAGACGTCCAGCACCCGTGCGGTCCAGCGGGCATACCACGACTGTGCCGGGGTCACCGGGTCAAGGCCGCTGTTGCGCGGCGGTTCCCCGGATCCCCCGACCTTCGGGTACGCGGGCCGTGGCCGGTCGCGCGGGAACGCCGGCATGCCCTCGCCACGAGGCCGACCACCCCAGATCGACCAGTCCCGACCGTCCTCGGCGCGGTACCTGTCGAACCACGGATGGTCGATCGCGCCCTGGGCACGCAGCCGGTCGAGCACACCACGCACCCACCGCACCAGCGTCACGTCGTCGGGGCCGCCGTCCGAACCGAGCGTGGCCTGCCACGACGTGCCGTGCAGGGCGGCGCGGGCCACACCGGCCATCCGCGCGGGCAGGCCCGCCTCGACCTCGACGGCCACCGAACCGGTCAGTTCGAGGGTCCGGCCGGTGCGCGAGTTGAGGCCGAACTCCAGCGCCGCGTCGAGCGCCAGCCGTTTGTGGACCCGAGACCGCACAGAGGCACGCACCGACCGCAGGGTCCTCGCCCGCCAGAACTCCGTGAAGTACTCCCGATCGGCGCAGTCCGGGGCGAGAATCCGGTACCGCGCGAACGGGTCGTTGCCCGCCTGCCGCATCACCTCGTCGACCAGCGCGTCGAGCGTCAACGCGCCCTCCGCCACGGCCTCGCGGAGCACGGACCGCAGGGTGAGCGTGTGCGACCGGGCCTGCACGAACCCGGCCCGGTGCGCGGCGTCCTGCACCGAGTCGGTGAAGACCAGGGCTTTCTTCTCGCTGGCGTCGAGCGTCGGCGACCCGAACAGTGTCGACAGCGACACCGACAGCAGCGTGGCGATCGCGCTGCCGAGGAACCGGATCCCGTCCTCCTGCCCGCACGATGGGCAGGTGTCCTTGCGGCCCTGCTCGTCGGCGTCGAGACCGACGTTGGTGAGTGCCGGCAGGATCCAACCGTCGCGCAGGTCCGGGTCGTCCTCGGCCACATCGGAGAGCAACTCGCGGTTGCGGACCGAAAACCACACCAACCCATCGACGCGCTCGTCCTCCTCAAGGCGGGTGGCGGCCTCGGCCGGCGCGTACAGCAGCGGCCGGAACCGGCCCTCGTGGGCCGCGTGCTCGCGGCGGATGTTGTCGTCGTCGACCGCGAGGCTGGTGCCGACCGGCGCGAGGCCCACACCCCACCCGGATCGGCCACAGTGGCGGCAGTAGATCGCCGGGAACGACGGCCGGATGTCCTCGGCGTCGCCGTCCGCGACCGGCGGCCCGTCGTCGCCCCACCGGAACCGCGCCGTCGTCGCGGCGGCCCGGTCGATGCGAGACAGCTCGCGGATCCACAGGTGAACATCGACCGACAGCGCACCCCGCCCGGCGACCGCACGGACGTGGCCGAGCATCGCCAGCACATGCGACAGCAGCCGCTCCGCCCGTACGGTGTTGCCCTTGCCGGGGCCGAGGACCCGCGCGGCGAGCGTTTCGAGCGCGATGGCGTGCTCCGCCTCGCGCGCCAACGCCTGGACCAGCGGATGCGCGCGGCACAGAGTCGACAACAGCTCCGGGGACGCGTCGGCGAATTGGGCGGCGGCGACCCCGTACAGCAGACCGAGGAGCGCGTGGGCGACCTGCGCGCCGGTCGGATCGTGACCCAGGTCATCGATCGCCTCGACCACCGCCGTCACGTCGAGCGCGTCGACCTCGACCGGGCCGAAATCGGCCGCGGCGACCGTCTCGGACACGTCGGCGGTCCACTCGTCGAGGCCGAGCCGGGTCTCGGTGACAATGGCGTCGGCGTCGAAACGTTCCCCGAAGACCGTGCGGGCGAAGTCGAGCATCACCGCGGGGTCGCCCTTGTCGCCGAGCGTCGCCGACGTCGCCACCGGCGTCATCAGCCCCAGCGGCCGCGCGCGATCCGCGCCGTCGACACGCGGGTCGCCGTCGCGCCAGTGACTCTTGAGCGCCAGGCCGAGGCGGCGCAGCAGCATCGCCACGTCCGTGCCCTGCGCACCGTCGTAGGTGTGGAACTCGTCGAGCACCAGGTACCGCAGGCTCGTCGCCGACTGCCGCCACAGCTCCTGGTCCTCGGCGCGCAGCAGCAACTGGTCGAGCATCTTGTAGTTCGTGAGCAGGATGTCCGGCGCCGTGTCCCGAATGATCCCCCGGTCGGTGATCAGCCCGTCGGCGGTCACTGCGGTACGCGTCGGCCCGGCCTGCCCGGTGTAGAGGGCAGCGGTCACACCCGCCAGCGCGGCGTGCGTCGTGATCAGCTTCGTCAGCCGCGCGGCCTGGTCGTTGGCCAGGGCATTCATCGGGTACAGGATGAGCGCCTTCACGCCGGTCACGCCCTCGCGGCGGGCGCGTAGCACGTGGTCGAGGATCGGGTACAGAAACGCCTCGGTCTTGCCGGAGCCGGTGCCCGTGGTGACCAGCGTCGGCAGCGGTCGACGCGGCGCCCCACCCGCCGACGAGGCGAGCCGTGCGAACGCCGCAGCCTGGTGGCCGTAGGGCGGGAAACCCTCGTACCACTCCAGGGAGTCCCGCCAGCCGGGGTCGGCG
This sequence comes from Dactylosporangium sp., assembly GCA_013041765.1. Taxonomy (GTDB): domain Bacteria; phylum Actinomycetota; class Actinomycetes; order Mycobacteriales; family Micromonosporaceae; genus JABDRL01. Next base: position 8,612 of record JABDRL010000056.1, read on the forward strand.
GGGCGGAACGGCAGGCGCAGGCGCACGTACGGGCCCTTGAACATGCCAGTCGCCGGGTCGGACAGAAACCGGTCCAGCCCATCGCGGGCATCGCCGTCGGTCAGGCCGAACGTTGTCGTCAGGTAGTCGACGAGGCTGGTGCGGATGCCACCCGCCTGGAGCGTGGGGAGCAGTTCGCTCACGAACGCTCCTTCAACAGTCGCTCGAAGTGGGCGTACGCCTCCGTCATGTCCTTCTCACGGTCCAGCGTGATGAACGGCAACTCGTAGGTGTAGGTGTTGCCCGCCTTGTTGGTCGCGGTCCGCTCCTCCTCCGTGATCCGGTCACCCTTCTTGCGCCACACGCTCAACACCGAGTTGGGTACGAGCCGCCCATTGACGTCGTAGTAGTAGACGTTCCGGTCGTACCCGTAGAGGACTGCGAATTGGGTGCGGTAGACCGTGCACAGCTCCTCGGCGGTGAGGCCCAACGAGAGCGCCACCAAGGCGTCGATCTCGACACTGGCCTGCCGTCGGTCGGCGGCGATACGCAATGGGATTTCGCCATTCCATTCCGGCCAGACCCGCCCGAGCGGATTGCGTCTGAGGTGGTCGAATCCGCCGGCCCAGTTGTCGTCACGGAAGAAAGGTGAGTAACAGCTGCGCCATAGATCTGTGTAGGCGTCCGTCATGCAGTTCAAACGCGAAGCGCGAAGAATGAGCAGATCGACTAGAGGGTGGTGCGTGTTGATTGGAAGCGTGCTGATTGTTCGAAAGAGTATTTCGGACTTCGGTGCGCTGCGGACGAAGAAATCGAGTGTCAGTGATGCTGTGAATGCGCTGACCGTCATCAGCCTCCTGAGGTCGTTGTCGCGAACGGTCAGCGTGTGAACGGGGTGAACGTGGGCACTTCCCGGTGGGATGACAGTCGTGATCAACGTGCGCTCGTTCTTGTTTGCCGCCATCCGACGCCAAGCGAGGCGGTAGAAATCTCGTGCGGACCGTCGATTTTCCGTTCCCCAGTGGGTGTAATTGAGGTTGTAGAGATCTCTGTCGCCGGTGGGTTTGTAGATGGTTGTGGGAACGGCGTCGATCGCCAGTGTTTCAAAGTCTGTTGCCGACCAGTCCTGGTTGTTGCGCATGGTCTTGTTCGGCGCCTTGTAGATCGGTGTGGCCACGAACAGGTGTGGACCCTGCAGGATCACGTCGGCCCAGGACTCGGGCGTTCCCCAGTCGACTACGAACCGGCCAGCTTTGCGATCGCGGGTCTCATGCCAGCCATCGGAGAACTGTGGGACGAGGCTTTCTATCCGCTCGGCACGGGCCAGCGTGGCGATCACCTGCGCGACGGAGCTGCTGACCATGTACACCATCCGGGTCTGCGTCACCGGCACGTCAACGGATTCGAGAGTGGCGTGCCAGGTGGGGAGTGTTTCGGCGGTGACTGTCATGATCCGTGCGGCGTGTGGCCGCTCGTCCCAGTTGCCCACCGGGTCCTTGAGGCCGGGTTCCGGCCCCGAACCGTCGTGGACCAGTGACCGGGTGACGACGTCGGGGTGGTAAATGTAAGTTGCGTTCTTGAATTTCGGGGCTGGCTGTTGGTCGCTGTAGATGTGTACGCCGAATGACGCTTTGTCGTCGATCTCGAAAAGTATGCGCTCGTTCAGGAACTGCCAGTGTCGGCGCAACCGCAGATAGGTGGTCTGGCGGAGCAACCCAGCCCTCGCATCAGTGAAATGGGTCTCGGGGTGGATGAGGCCGACGATGCCTCGGGGTGACGCGTTGCGCCAGGTCTGCTCCATGAAACAGCGGTAGAAATCCGGCTGTAGTCCCGTGAGGTGCGGGTAGTTTTCGGTCGCGCCGGTGAAGGCGATGGTCGCGGCCGTTGCGGCGACGCCCTCGGTAGCGAAGGTGGCAACGCCGGGCGAGGCCCACGCCTGGTCCAGCCGGGCGGCCTTGGCCTCGACCGAGGCCCGCTCGGCGAGCGTCCACCACGGGTCGTGCTCAGCGAGCAGCACCTGAAGGTCGGTGCGGGGTCGCACCCATGGTGGGTTTCCCAGCTGCAGGTCGAAGCCACCCTGGGCAAAGACCGGCGCGAAGTCCAGTCCCCAGTGGAAGAACCCCTCCCGCTCGGCGACGGATTCGCAGACCTGCAACCAGGGATGTGCCGTGAGTGTCGCTGAGATCGACCCGCATCCGGCGAAGGCCAGGTCCATCTCCTCGTACCTGTCGAGGTCTTCCCAACTCAGCGAGGAGCCGAAGGTGAGTTGGCCTTCATGGGCGCGCTTCTTGCCCGCGTGGATCCCCAGCAGCATGCGGAGCCCGCCGATCCACTGGTCGAGGTTCGGCGGCGCCACGGTATCGGCGCTTGCGGTGGCGGGAGCGGCGATCGGCCAGTACCACAGGGCACACCAGGCATCCATGACTCGGCGCAGCCGCCGGTAGGCGCCGTTGCTGTCAGAGAGGGCCGCCTCGATCTGCTCGCGTTGCACGGCGCCTCCGGTGGGCAGTTTGCCGGCCTGCCACACCGGAATCGAGCGCCGGATCTCCTGCTCGGCGATTGTCAGGCGGCGCTCGGCGATCTGCCATAGCCGTTCGACCCGGTGGGCCACGTCCACAAGCGCGTCGACCTGCTGCCGGGTCGGCCTGGTGGCCGACCGGCGGCGCCAGTCGCGCACCTGGGTTCGTGTCTCGGGAAACAGAGGCTTGACCTCGGTTGCCTCGTTGACCCCATCGGAGGCTCCCCAACCAGCCGACGGAAGCAGGAAGTGGTGGATACCGTCGGCGGTGATCCGGTCGTGTGCGCTGTCGTTGACCAGGGCGGCCAGCGGGACGTCGCGGGGGACCTCGCCGAGCCAGGCCTTCGTGCTGGCCTGGTTTCGGGTGTAGACGGCGCGGCGGGCGCCGACGAGGGAGTTGCCGCGTCGGAGGTGCAGGCCGAACCACGGGGCCGACAGGCCCTCGACCATGGTGTCCAGCCACAGGGAGATTTCGGCCAACTCGACGGCGGTGGCGTTGAGGTCCACGCCGTAGACGTTGTGTAGGGCCAAGTACGCCTTGACCTCCTGGAGTTTGTGCGGGTACTCGTCGGGGTCGATCCGGACGCCCAGCTCGGTCTGGCGGCGCTTGAGGTACTGCTCGGCGAGCTGCCGCACCGCCTCGATGGCGAACGCGCCCGAACCGAGCGCCGGCTCGCAGACCGTCAGTTTGAGGATCTCCTCGGCCGTGGTGATACGGCCGTCCTGGTCGAGCAGCTCCTCAAGTGCCTGCCCGACGGTGAACCGGGTGAGCACCTCGGGGGTGTAGTACGACGCCGACTGCTGACGCTCGCGCCCCGCGAGTCGGAACACGAACGACCCCTGTCGGTGCAGCACCGGCCGCGACTCGCCGGTCAGTGGGTCGACGGCCATCACGAAGTCGGCGGACGAGATCCCGTCGGCCTGTTCGACCGGAACGACCCATGAACCCTTGGACGAGTCGCCGTTCTTGGCGACCTCATACAGGTCGGTCTTGGCGAAGAAGCCGGTGTACGACATGAGGCCCTCGTAGACCGCGCCGAGTTGGTTGATGCCTAGCTCGGCGTACGAGATGAAGCCCCGGTCCTTGCCGCGTGACTCCTTGCTGAGCAGGAGATGAGCGAGCACCTGCTGGACGGCGGCGTTGCCCAGGCCCACGGCGTCGATGTGCGCGGTGGCCTGCGGGCGGAACAGGTCGGCACGCAGCGCGTTGAACGTCAGCCCCTCCACGAACACCGATTCCTGTTCGTCGCTGTCGTCGTTGGTGGCTGGGGGATAGCCGGAGTCCACGAGCCTGAACAGCACACCCAGCGACTCGTACAGGTGCGTTCCGTTGCGGGCGCGTGGCGTGGCCAACTCCACCTGGACCAGTTCGCGTAGCCGGTCGAGGCTGTAGCCCTGGTCGTACTCGGGGGCTCCGACGGGCAGCACGCCCAGCTCCGGCGACGCCTCGGCGTACAGCAGGAACAGGATGCGGTAGAGGAACCGCAGCGACTGCTTCGCCAGCGGCTGGGCCTCGTCGCCCGGCAGCGGATCGAGTCTCTTGTCGCGGCGGCGGGTGACGACCTCGTTGGCGATGATCTCGATGGAGAGCCGGACGCCGTCGCGTAGGTCCTTGGAGACGCCGACGGTGTGCTTGATGGAGGCTTCGAGGACGCCGTGCCACCACAGTCTCCCGTCGGCGTCTGGGGCGATCGACTGCGCGGCCAGGCAGGTCAGGGCCCGGTCGATCTCTCCGCCCTTCTTGGTGTCGTTGCGTTCGCAGACCAGCTGCACGTCGACGGCGAGGTAGCGGCCCTCGGCCCAGCGTTCCCGCTCGGCGAGCAGCGCCCAACGCCCGGCGAGCACGAGGACAAGGTCCGGGGCATCGTCGGCGACGAACAGGGCCGACACCAACCGAGCGGCGGACTTCACCTCGTCGGCGTCGTCGGTGAGCCACACCGGCTCACGCAGCGTCACCGCATCGCGGGCCAACAGGTCCTCGACGGCGGTGACCGGCCGGGCGGAGACGACGACCAGCGGTGCCCGGTCGGTGGTGCCCGGCGACGACACCCGCAGCAGCGGCCCGTGCCGATCGAGGGCGAGGCCATGGCCGGTCAGTTCGAGCACGTCGAGCAGCCGCTCGTGCAGAGGCGCGGCGACGTCGTCGGCGGTGCGGCCGTCGCGCAGGTCGGCGCCGGACGCCGGGTCGAGGAGTTCGGCCAGCGTCGCGAGATCGGTCTCCAAACCCTGGCGGGCTTCGGTGAACCGTGACCGTGGGGTGGGCCGGCCCTCCTTGGCCTCGGCGTCCCAGGTGTCACGGCGCTTCTTGACCTCTGCGCGGAACGACTCGCCCTTGGCGTCGGTGGTGAAATAATGCTCTGAGATCCAGCCCTCGCCGACGAGGATCGCGTCCGAGCCACTCACCGCTTCTCACCCTCCGTGTCCGGTACGACCACCAACAGCGGCCGGACGAGCTGCCGATCCGGCGCCATCGCCTGCACCAGCTCCCGCTCCTGCGCCACGCTCGTCCTTCGTTGCTTGATCTCGCTGCGCTGGATGAGCACGTCCGCTTCGTCCTCCCAACGGTCCAGCCGCTGGGACGACTCCTCGACCCGCCGCGCCACGTCCTGTTCGGCTGCCTTGAACACGGTGAGCAGGTGCTTCTCTGCCTCGTGGACCGCAGGGGCCATGAGTCGTCGCAGCGTGTCGGCATCCGCGACCGGTCCGGGGTTGTCGCGGGCGGTGTCCCAACCGAGCGCGCGCAGCGCCTCCCGAGCCGAGCCGTGCGGGGCGACGAGCGCGAACGACGGGTCGTCCGGCATCGGGAACTCCGCCGTCAACCAGGCCGCCGACACGACCTGGCCACGCCGGTTGGTCAGCGTGCCGAGCAGCAGCACCGTCGGGGCGTCGACGGTGCCCCGGACGGCGAACACCTCGTTGCGGCCCAGGGCAGCCAACGCCCGGTCGGCAGCCCAGTCCAGGACGGGGTGCAGCGGGCCGAGGTAGTGCGCATCCGGCCAGGCAGAGTCGCTGTCGTCGCGCAGCGCCGCCGCGAGGCGGTCCTTGCCCCGTGCCAGGGTCGTGGCGAGCACCAGCCGCTGCGTGACTCGACGGTCGGCGAGGTAGGTCTGCGGCAGCACCTCCAGACGCTGCACGAGGTCGGGTGGCGGGGTCAGCTCGACGGTGCCGAACGTCGCGTCGCGCCGCCAGCCGACTCCACCGCCGGCCGGCGGTGGAGTCGGGTCGATGAACGCCTCCCGCAGCGCGTCTTCGAGGTAGGAGACGTCGTCGTGGTAGAGCCCCGAGTCGAGGTCGATCCCGTCGTCCGTCCGACCACCCGTCCCACCGGCTGTCGCCTGGTCGGCGGCTGGTGTGGCTGGTGCGTCGAAGAGCTGCGCGAACAGCGCCGCGAGGTCGTTGCCGGCGGCCACGGCCGTGACGGGACGCACGACGTCGTCGAGGTCCTTGCTGCCGGCGAGGACGGCGCGGATTTCGTCCTCCTCGCCCTTGACGTCGTATCGGCCCATCAGCGACGCGGTGTCCCCGAGGGCGGTGTGCGCCTCGTCCTCCTTCTCCACCAGCTTCGCGAGGATCCGCACGTCCCCGGCGAACCGTTCGCTCGACGGGTCCAGCAGCAGGGCCGTCACCCGGGGTGGGCGCTTCTGCCCGTAGCGGTCGATGCGGCCGTTGCGCTGCTCGATGCGGATGAGGCTCCACGGGATGTCGTAGTGGACCAGCTCGTGGCACTGCGCGTGCAGGTTGACGCCCTCGGAGGCCACGTCGCCGGTGATCAGGACCCGGACGGACGCCTGTTCTTGCTTGAACTCACCCATGATCCGTTGTTGCTCGTCGTCGGCCAGCCCACCGTGCATGATCTCCACGGCGTCGGCGGCCATCCCGAGGTCCTTGGGCAGGTTACGGTGCAGCCAGCGCAGGGTTTCCAGCCGTTCTGCGAAGACCACCGCCCGCGCGGGCGAGCCCCGGCCGACGCCGATCTCCTTCAGGTGCGCCACGAGCCGGGTGTACTTCGCCGACGGCCGCCTCAGCGTCGCCGCGTTGAGCTCGGCCAGCCGCTGCAAGGCTTGCCGTTCGGTGTCGGCCCGCTCGTCGTGTCCGAGCCTGCCGAGTCGGCCGTCGATGGTCTCCTTCAACGCGGCGGGCGAGGACAGGAACGCCTTCGCCAGCGTCCACGGGAACAGCGAGGCGTTCTGCCCGGAGTACGGGCTGCCGCCCCGACCGGGCCACAGCCACGTCTGCTCCAACTCGTGGGCGACGGCGTCCTCCTCGTCGGTGGCCGCGACGAGCACGTTGTTCGGCTCCTGCCGTTCCGCCCAGTCTGCGCCGACGACCTGCGCGACCTCTGGGCTGTGCCGGTGTCGGCGCACCACCAGCCGGCGTACCTCGTTCGGGTCGAGCCTGTCGTTTGCTGGCACGGCCGACGGGTCCAGCAACCGCACCAGCTCCGCGAACGACTCCGCCCGGCCGTTGTGCGGGGTCGCGGAGGCGAGGATCAGCGTCTCGGCGTTGCGTGCCAGCAGCCGCGCCAAGCGGTTGTTCAGCGTCGTGACGTTGGAGAGGTTGTGTGACTCGTCGATGACGACGGCGTCCCAGCGATGCTTGCGCAGGCTCGCGACGTATCGGTCGGACTTGAGCGTGTCGATCGAGATGATCACCCGCTTGTAGTACGTGAACGGGTTGCGCGTCGCGGGCAGCTTCTGGCGCACCCGCTGGATGCCGGCCGAGTCCAGCCGGACGAACGGCAGCGCGAACCGGGTCCACAGCTCGTGCTGCATCTGCTCCAGCACGTGTCGTGGCGTCACCACGAGGATCCGGTCGCCGCGCCCGCGGCGCACCAGCTCCGACAGGATCATGCCGATCTCCAGGGTCTTGCCGAGACCGACCGCATCGGCCAGCAGGATCCGTGGCCGCAGGTTCTCCGGGCCCAGTGCCCTGCGCGCCGCCGACTGCTGGTAGCTCAGCGCGTCGGCGAGCCCACGGGCGGCCACCGACAGCGACCGTTCCCCCAGGGGCACGGCGGTCTTGCGGATCGTCGACTCCAGCCACAGCCGTGCCGTGCGGTAGCGGGGGCTGCCGTCGGCCACCACCGTGGCCCCCGCCGGCTCCAGCGGCATCACACGGTCGAGTCGGGTGTAGAACGTCGCGGTCGTGTCGCGGACCAGCTCGCCGAGGCCCTGGACGTGGATCAGGGTGCCGTCGGTGGTTTCCTCGGTGGCGCGGACGAGCCATTCCTCGTCGCGGACCACGACGACCGATCCCGGCGCGAGCGCTTCGCGGGTCTCGGACTTCGTTGCCGTCACAGGTGCGATCTCCGTCTCCAGGCGCTATGAAAGAGGACGTTCGGCTACAAGTCAGGGTGTTACCCGGCATGAGCCTAACTCCCAGTGATCTTCTATGAACTCCCCGGATGGGTTGGAGGCGTGGACCGAATGTCGGCTCTGCCCGCACCGCTCGATGCCGCCACGTCGGCCCGGTTTCGGCGGCAAGCCCGCGCTTCCACGAAACCCGAGGTGGCGCTCCGCCGTGAGCTGCACCGTCGAGGGCTGCGGTTCCGGATCAACCATCCCGAGCTGCCCGGCCGCCCCGACGTGGCGTTCACCCGGGCCCGGGTCGCGGTCTTCGTCGACGGCTGCTTCTGGCATCGCTGCCCCGAGCACGGCACCGCGCCCCGCAACAACCGTGACTGGTGGCAGGCCAAACTCGACCGCAACGTCGCCCGCGACCGGGCCAAGGACGCAGACCTCGCTGGTCTGGGCTGGACGGTGCTGCATGTCTGGGAGCACGAGGCCCCCGACGTCGCCGCCGACCGAGTGGAAGCCGAGTGGCGGCGTCGGGTCCCGTCCGCTACGCGGTGACCGGTGTGCGGAGATAGCCGCCCGCGCCGAACAGGACACCACGGTCGAGGAACCGGTTGAAGAACCGGCACGAGGGCTCGCCCAGGTGTACGCATGCGCTGCACGCTCCGCTGCCTCGGCTGCATCCCGGGTCGAGGGGGCAGCGGTGCTCCGCCTCGACGAACGCGTTCAGCAGATCGTCGAGGTTGGACTCGAACACCGCCTGCATGCCGCCGAGGACGAAGTCGCCTCGGGCGGCGGCGTACACGAAGAACCCCAGATGCCCAGGCATCAGGTACTCGCTCAACGCGTCCCGTTCGATGCCGGAGAACACGGCGGCCTGCCGGATGAAGCGGTGCGCGTAGGTGTGCACCAGCCTGAGCACGTCGGAACCCACCGACTCCACCGACGAATCGTCGCGTTTGGAGGGCACCGTCGCCGATCGGAGGATCGCGACCCGCGCCGCGATCGGATCGGCGTCTCCGGCCGTCCACTCCGGCAGCTGGTGGCCGCGCCCCGACAGCCACCTCGCGACCCGGACCGGGTCCAGGCGTACCAGGAACGCCTCGGTCTCGGCGAGGTTGCCATACAACCGGTAACCGCCCCGCTTCCGGCGGAACGGCACCAGCCGGCACTTCGCCGGATCGTCGTCGCCTCGGGTGTAGCCGTACATCGCGTTGAGCACCGGGAACCGGTCGACGAGGTCCAAGCCGGCGATGCCGGCCCGGGTGAGTGCCGCCGGATAGGCGTCTCGGTAGCGCGTGTCCAAGGCGTCGCCCTGCGTGGCGCCGCAGAGCGCCGTGGTCGGCGTGCGGCTCTCCGCGAGGGCCATGGCGATGTCCACCGCCTCCCGCTCGGCCTCCGCGCGCCGCTCCGCCGGCAGTCGGTCGATCGGGTGGTCTCCGGGCTTGGCGAGCTGGCCACCCTGCTCGGCCATGTCGGCCATGGTCTCGGCGAACGTCGGGTCCATGCCGTCGGCGATCAACTTCGCGAGGAACTCCTGCTTCGTCTGCTTCGCCGTCACGTCTGCGGGTTGCGCGGCGACCAGGCCCTCGACCACCCAGACCAGTGCCTTGCGGGCGCCTCCGGCGAGCTTGAGGCCCTCCCTGTGCTCCGGTCGCGGCGGGTTGATCAGCACCATGCCCCGCGGCGTGTACACCGTGCGGGCCTTGTGCACGTTCCACCGCACTGAGCCGTCGCCGCACACACATTTCTTGTTGAAGCCGAGCCCCTGCATCGTCTTCGTGCCGCATTCGGGGCAGACGAACGAGATGTCCCCGGCCTTGGCGCTCTTGGGGATGACGACCTTCACATCGTCATGGGCCGGGCACCGTCTGATCCACGGTTCGGTGATCGCGCCACAGTCGTGGATGCCGACGAAGTGCAGCTGACCCCACTTGCGCTGTCCGCACCGGCATCGCTGGTCGAGGGATTTCCCGATGCGCTTGCAGACCCGGCACAGCCACACCTGCGGGAAGCGCTCGACCGTGACCCCACGCCGCTCGTCGAGTTCTACGACCTCGACGGAGGCGCCGCGCAGCAGGTCGTCACCCATGCTGGAGTCGGTGCCCTTGGCGATCCACGCCCCTATCTCGCGCCGCAGGTGCGTGCGGACGAGGTCGGTGTCGACCTCGATGGGGTTCGAGGCCGACCACTCGGCGACGCGGTAGATGTCGCCCCGCAGGTCGACTGTCTGATCGGGCAGGAACGTCCGCAGGATCTGGCTGCCACTGCGGGCTCCGAGAATCGTCATGTCGTCCGCCTGTCAGTCGTGGATGGGAGAACTGGCCTCGACGTCGCGGAGGCTGATCATCGGATTGCGGGGCCCGAGGTCGCCGACGAACTTGGCCTTGTTGGTGGGGTCCATGAGGTCGACGAACCACGCCAGCAGCCACTCGGCGATCTGCGCGCGGTGCAGCGAGTCCTGGGCTCCGTCGAGTCCGAGGACCGTCGCGACCTCCGCAGCCTCCGCTGCGGAGGTCATGCCGGAGTTGCGGGCGTACTCGCGCAGCTTCGCCGGCGTGCTCAACCGCTGGTGGCTCGCTGGTTCGCGGATCATCAACGTCCGCGCGTTGACGACCCCGGCGATCGTGAGGTCCAAGACCCGGCGGCTACGGCGCGTGATCGGGATCGCGTCCACGAACCGGTCGCCTTGGCGCACATACTGCTCGAAGAGCCGGAACGTCTGCGCGTCCCGCTCTCGGCCGATCTTGTGCAGGACGTAGACCAGGCCGGGAAACCTGCGCCCGACCCGGGCCGTGGTCTGGATGAACTCCGCCGTCGTCAGCGGCAGGCCCAGCATCACCATCGTGTTGAGCCGGTCGACGTCAACGCCGTGGGAGAGCATCGAGCTGGCTGCGACGACGTGGACGCGGTCGGCGAAGTCGTCCTCGGGGTGATCCAGTCGTTCGAGGATCGCCCGGACCTCGTCGAAGTCGGTCTGGCCGGTGAGCTGCTCGACGTTGATGCCCTCGACGGTGTTGTTGCTGCCGAGGCTTCGTCCGGCGGCCTCCACGTCGTAGAGCGTCGTCCCGTAGACGACGTCGGTGCCGTAGAGGCTGATCAGCAGGGCCACATGTTCCGGGGCGACGCCGGCCTCCGCACACACCGTCGCCGGGTCGTCCACCAGTTCCCGCACGCACCGCTGCAACGTGTCGAGGGTGCGGTCGCTGACGTGCTCCAACGTCACCCCACGCGGGGCAACTGCCACGTATCGGCGCAGCGGCTTCGTCGTCGGCACCGTCCAGAACGACTCTCCAGCCTGAGGGCCCGGCTGCGGGAACACCCGCCCCTGCCGCTGATAGAGCACGTCGACCTGCCGGTCGTAGCCGGTCAGCGTCGCGCTGCTCGCCACGATCTTCGCTCGGGTGCCGCACAGCTCGTATTGCAAGTGGTCGAGCAGACTCTCGTAGTGGGAATCGACCGCGCCAAGGCTGTCTCGAAGCAGGTGCAACTCGTCCTGCAACCGGAGCGACGGCCCGAACCGTTTCGGATCCATCGGGAACGGCTTGGATGTCGGTCCGCCCTGGCAGCCCGGAACCAGGCAACCATTGGGTGCCTTCGACCGGTCGGCGTAGGTGAAGCCGTGCCACTCCACCGAACACATACTCCTCGGTGGACCGACGAGACCCCGCATCGCCTGCTGGAGACCGATCGAGGCTGCCTTGTCGAGCGTGCCGACCACCACCGTCGGCAGGAACCGAAACACCTCCTGGTCGACGATGTACATCGGCAACGCCGTGCCAAAGGTCGGGCAGGCGGGGTTCGTACAGCGATGTTCGAGCTTCCACCGCTTGTGGTCGAACCGCATCTCGAGGTTCTCGTCGCGGCAGAACGGGCAATGCAGCAACACCCGGTACTTGTCCGGCATCCCAGGGCTGTCCGGGGTGACATCGTCGTCCTTCTCCGGCTTTGGCACGATCTTGTTCGGGGTGCCGGCCTGCCCCACGAGGAAGCCGAGGCTGAACGGGCTGCCCTTGACGCCCTCCTCACGACGGACCATCTCGGCCCCGGCCAGCGCGTCGGCGAACCGCTGAGTCTGCTGCAAACTCAGCAGCCGCAACGGGAACCGCGACCACGCCGTCACGCCCACGATCTTGCCCGTGAGCCGGTCGAAGAACGCCGCCGTCAGCAGCAACCCGAGGTATGTCTCCGTCTTGCCGCCACCGGTGGCGAACCATACCGTGTCGACGCGGCAGGACTCCTCGTCCGGTTCGGTCAGACACCGGATGGTCGACAGCAGGAAACCGACCTGGAACGGCCGCCAGGTGGTGTATCCACGCCCCTCGGCGCTGCGGGCGATCGCCTTGTTCATCAGCTGGAACGCGCGCAGGACTTCCGGGCGGGTCCGGAGCAGCTCGAGTCCGATCCGCAGGCGATCCAGCTCCGCGAACACCTCCACAGCGGCTCGGTCCGCCTCGGCGCGCATCGGCGGAGCCCATCTCTTGGCCCCCTGCCGCGCGTCCAGGGCCGTCGGTGACCAGTGCTCGGTGTCGTACGCGGCGAGCGCGTCCACCAGCGCGGCCAGTTGGGGAAGCGGGTCGGCGGCCAGCGTCGCGAACGACAGGTCCGGCTGGGTGGTCGGAGCGTTCCAGTACGCCGGGCGGTAGGTCTGCGTGCCCACCGTGTCCGACGTGCGGAATACGTCATGCGCCAGCACCTCGACGCCGACGTTCACCCCGTAAGCAGGCACATCACGGTCGTAGCGGAAGCTGTCCGGCAGCGCCTCCAATTGAAACGGCGTCGTCGCAAGGCCCGCGACCTCCAACTGCGTCTCGTACAGGTGCGAGTCGGTCAACCCAGGGGCCTTCTCCGGACTGGTGTTGACCAGCTGCACCACCAGCTCGGTCTGCCGGTGCCAGTCCTCGACGTCGACCCGCACCTCGGCCGAGAGGCCAGGCGCGCCCACTGCGGCGAACGCGTCCGCGAGCTGCTTGTCCCCGAACGTCCCACCCCGCGCGCCGACCAACATCGACACGGTCTCCTCGACGAGGTCGCTGCGCCACCAACGTCGCTGCGGATCCGGGCCGTCCTTGGGGTCCTTGACCCACGCCCGAGCCCGTACCGTCACCGTCATCGACCACGGCGCCGCCACCCCCGGCCGTAGCCGAATGGCGATCGCACACGGGTCCAGTCGTTCCGACCGCTCGTCGGCCGCGCCCTGGCGGACCTCGTCCTCGCAGGCGATCCGCCCCAGCCAGAACGTCCCAGACGGCGCGACCTCCAAACGATCCAGCCCGTCACCCCGACCCGCCGCCACCACCCGACGATCGAGCCAGGCGACGAACGCCTCGCACGCTTGCTCCTCCGACTGGACCCCCGGGCCGCTCATGACGCCTTCCTCTCCACGCAACGGCCGGACAAGCCGGCCTTGGAATCGTCGATCAGATACGACTGCAACGCCGTAACGCGCTTGCTCTCTCGGAGCGTCGCCAGCGACTTGACCTGGATCTGCCGTATACGCTCGCGGGTGACTCCGTAGTCGGCGCCGATGTCATCCAGCGTCTCCTCGTCGCCCGTGCCGAGGCCGAACCGGCGTTCAACGACGTGGACCGCGCGCTCCGGCAACAGCTTCGTGAGCGTGCTCGTCAGGTCCCTGCGGAACACCGCGTGGATGGCGATCTCCGCCGGATCGGCGCGCCCGTCACGGTCCTCGTCGCGGACCAGGAGGTCCGACAGGCGAAGGTCGCCGTCGTCTCCGAACAACACGTCCAGACTGCGACATGGCTGCCCAAGGTCCAGTGCTGCCTGAACTTCCCCTGGCTCCAGTCCGGTCGCGTCGGAGACTTCAACCAAGGTCGGCTCACGGTCGAGCCTCGCGGAGAGCTTCGACACCGCCTTCCTGACCTTCCGTACTTGGTCGTGGAGGTAGATGGGAAGCCGGATCGTCCGACCACGGTCGCCGATGCCCCGCTCGATCGCCTGCTTGATCCACCAGGTCGCGTAGGTGGAAAACTTGAAGCCCTTCGAACCGTCGAACTTGTCGGCAGCACGCATCAGACCCAGGTTGCCATCCTGGATCCGATCGGCGAACTCGACCCCGCCGCCCTCGTAGCGCCGGGCTCTTGCGATGGAGACCACCAGCCGCAGGTTTGCGCAGACCAGCTCGGCGTGCGCGCGCCGCCCGGCCATGGCCCGGGTCCGCAGCGTCTGTCGGACGCTCGGCGCGAGCACGCCGTCGCCCGCCGCGTCGAGCTCCTCCTGAGCTACGAGACCCTGCGAGATCAACGACCACAACTCGACCTCGCGTGCGGCGTCGATCAGGGGGTACCGGCTGATCGTGTGCAGGTACTGACCGACCGATTCCCGCTGCAACTCGTAGCCCCTCGGCGCGGCGCGGCTCGGTCGGAGGTCTGCGGGATCAGGCAGGTCGATCCCGGCTTCGCTCAGGAGGTCAAGCAGCTCACTGTGCTGGGCGGGGGAGAGGTGTCGCCTCGTGACCAGAAGCGACACCTCGGCGTGGCTGAGCTGACCTCCGGTGCGGGACCAGTCGCCCAGCAGGTCGTCGAGCGCTCGGCCCACGATGGCGTCGGCGCCACGCGACGTCGGGGACACCAGCTCCTCGCCGAACATCCACGCCAGGTCGTCGTCCGTCGGGTCGGCCTCGTCCGCCGTGCCGTCCGGCTCGACGCTCGTTGCCATCGGGGTGGTGGCCACTGGCTCATCGGCGCTGGGATCTCCGTCGGCGGAGCTGCTGGCGGTCGTCGTGGGGGCGTCGGTGACGTCATCATGTGCCAGACGCGCCACCAGGGCATCAACGTCCCGGTGGGTCAGACGGTGTCGGACGACGAAGTCCGACACGAGGGACTGCTCGTTCTGCGTGCCGCGGTTATCGAGGATCATGCGCAGCTCATCCGCCAGGGCGCGGGTGACGCGGGTCGGCGCGCCTTCCGGGTGATGCGTCAACGGACGTGCCGACATCACCATGACCACCTCCCTCTTCTGGTGGCACATCGTAGGGATCGAGTCCGACAAAACTACACTAATCGAACAAATGTTCGATCGCTTCATTTGGGGTCTTGAACCAGCGGTATTCCGGCCCATCGGCGCTGCCATTGAGTATGGATGCACAGGTCGAGGGGTCGTGTCGGCGATGACGGTCTCGTCTGGTCGTGACGGTTGTCCATCGGTGCGGGCGCTTAGTGCGGTGTCGTGATC
>JABDRL010000079.1 GCA_013041765.1 Dactylosporangium sp.
GCCGACGCCGCTGGCCGCCTCGCTGGTCGACGGGGTCGAGCGGCTCCTGCCGTCCCGGGGGCGACCGCTGTCCCCGGAGGAACGCACGCGGCTGGGGGAACCGCTCGCCAATCTCGCGGGATCGGCACCAGATCGAACGATCATCGATGTCGCCCTGCGGCTGGCCGATGATGAACCGTTACTGGAGGCCATGCTGGCCGCCGTGCCCAGTCCCCGCCAGCCCGGGGTGCTGTTCCACCTGGCGCGGAACCTGTCGGTCCGGGGCAACCAGGCGCTGAGCGAACGGCTCTCGGCGCGCTGCCGCCCGCCCCTGCCGCCCTGGGATCTGGAGCCGGTCGATCCCCTGCCCGGATCCCAGTGGCTGCGCCCGCTGCTGCGGTACTCCCTGCCTGCGTCCGTCACCGATCTCGACCTGATCGCCGCCGTCAGCGCCGCCGTCTCCGGAGACATCGACCAGGCGAAGGCGAGGTTCGCCATCGCGACCCAGAACGGGACCCCGCTCGCCCTGTCGATGGCGATCGGGTACGCCGTGGTCACCGGGGTGCCGATGGACGGGTTGGGGCTGTATCGGGAGTACGGCCGGCGGTACCACGGCAGTGCGGGCCTGGCGTGGAACGTCGCGTGTGCCTACGCCGCCGTGGGCCACCGGAAGGAAGCGCTGGAGTCACTGCGGTTCTTCGCCGCGACCCTGCGAGGGGTGCTGGATTCCGCCCAGCGCCACGGATTCGAGACGTTCCTCCTGGCCATCGGCGAACATATCGAGCTTCCGAACCGGCCGAGGATGTTGCCCCCGGCCACGCGGCAGCCGGCGGCGACGCTGCCCCTGACGCCGCCGTCCCCGTCCCCGTCCCCGACGCCGCCCGCCGAACCGGCGCCAGCGCTCACTCCCAAGGAGCAGTACCAGGCGGGCGACGTGCAGGGGGCGATCACGCGGATCCGCCAGATCCTGCGCACGGCGCCCAACGGGCCGGAGATGCTGCTGCTGATGCGGATCTACCGGCAGCACCGGCTGCTGGACGACGCCATCCGGACGGTCGAAGAGATTCGCGCCGCCGGCACCGTGAGCTGGCGCATCCATGTCGAGCTGGCCCGGATCGCGCTCGCCGCGAACCGACCCGACGTCGCCCGGGACGCGCTGCGGACGGCCGAGGAGCTGAAGGCGAGCGCGGAATGGACCCGGCCGTTGTGGCGGGAGCTGAGAACCGTGACGGCCGAGCCGCGCCCGGCCCCGGTCTCCGCCACGCCCGCAGCAGAGTCCCCGGCCCCCACGCCGTCCCCGGCCCCATCGGCCCCCACGGCACCGCCAGCCCCCGTGCCCGGGACGGCTCCGGGCCACGATGTGGTGCAGGCCGTGCTCCGCGGTCAGTTGCAGCGCGGCGAGTGGCGGCAAGCCGTGGAAACGGGCATCGCCGCCGGGGAGCAGATCCAGATCGCCGATCTGACGCAACGGCTGATGCACCTGGTGCCGTGGGCCATGGATGTCGCGCTCACCGCCGCGGTCGAGGCCGAGGACGGTCAGCCGGTGGTCGATCGGCTGACGGACACCACGCTGGCACTCGGTGACGTCCGCGCCATCGTCCAGCACGCGAATGCCCTGTGCACGGCGAAGATCCCCGAGCAGGCGCTCCACCTGCTGGAGCGGGCCAAGGCCGACGCGCAGCTGGCCGACATCCCGAAACTGGCGCTGGCCTACCGCAACAGCGCGCGGTGGGCCGGGCTGAGCCCGGATCACGGACACGGGCTGTGGCCGCTGCTGCCCGCGGAACCGGGGGAGCTGTTCACCGGCGACCTCGCCCCGGAGCTGATGCCGACGCCGTGGGTCCGGACCCTGCCGTTCGTCCCCGCCGGGTCGGATGCCGCCAGGATCGCCAACCAGGTCACCACGGAGCAGGGGCCGGTGGCGGGGGCCGAGCACTGGTGTGCCGCCGTCGAGGACGGCTACGGCGTCGCGCTGCCGAACGCACTCGGCTCATTGGTGCTGGCCGGGCGGGCCGCCGAGGCGCTGGCGCTGCATACCAGGGTGCGCGACACCCTGTACCTGACCGCCCCCGCGGCCTGGAACCTGGGATGCGCGTACGCCGCGGAGCGCTACTTCACGGCGGCGGCCGTCGCCTTCGAGTACTTCGCCCAGGTCTCGCCCCGGGGCTGCACTCCGGCCCAGTCCGCCTCCCTGGCCTGGCTGTTCCGGCGGTTGAACCGGCCGGCGCCGATGATGCTCAGCAGCGGAGGTCCCCCGGCTTGACCTCTACACCGTAGACCCGTACTCTACGACGTAGAAATGGTCTACGTCGTAGAGGAATGTCATGCTGGAGGTCACAGACCTGCGAAAGACCTACGGTGAGCGCCCCGTCCTCGACGGGGTCCAGCTCACCGTCGGCGCGGGACAGATCATGGGCCTGCTCGGGGCGAACGGCGCCGGCAAGACCACACTCATCTCGATCATCGCTGGGCTGCGCGGGGCCGACAGCGGCAGCGTCCGGGTCGCCGGCCTGGACGCGCTGCGCCAGCCGCGCCGCGCCGCTCGCCACATCGGACTGGCACCCCAGGAGCTGGGCCTGTACCCGATGCTCACGGTGGCGCAGAACCTCGCCTTCTTCGCCCGGCTCGCCGGCCTGCGCGGCGGCGGCAGGCGGCGGCGGGTCGCCGAGATCGCCGCGGCGCTCGACCTGGCCGACCAGCTCGGCCGGTGCGCGGGTGAACTCTCCGGGGGCCAGCAACGGCGGCTGCACACCGCCATGGCCGTGCTCCACCGGACGGACGTGCTGTTCCTCGACGAGCCGACCGTCGGCGCCGACGTGCGGTCCCGAGCCGGCATCCTCGACGTCGTGCGGGCCATGGCGGCTGAGGGCACAGCGATCGTGTACACCACGCACAATCTCATGGAACTGGAGCAGCTGGGCGCCGACATCGCTGTGCTGCACGCCGGGAGGATCGCGGTGGAAGGCCACCTGGACGACGTGGTCAACCGGTACGCGACCGCTTCGGTGGGGTTGCGCTTCGACGGTGCGGTGCCGGCCCTCCCGGGATGGCACGCCGACGGCTCGCGGCTGACACCGGACCTGCCGGTCACCGACCCCGCCGCCGCGGCGGCCCGCGCCCTGGCCGCGCTCGACCCGAACCAGGCCGCGTGCCTGACCGGCGTCGACGTCACCCACCCCAGCCTGGAAACCGCCTACCTCGCCATCACCGGCCAGCCCCGCACCTCGGAGAACCACCATGCTCTCGTCGCGTAGCCTCGCCATCTCCGGTACGGGTATCCGGCTGCTGCTGGCCGACCCGGCCCCGGTCCTGGTCAACCTGGTCATGCCGCTACTGCTGGCCGGGTTCCTGATGCCCGCCACCAAGGCCCAGCTGCGGCTGGCCGGCCTGCCGGAAGCGACCGGGGCCGAGCAGGTCGTGCCGGGCATGGCCGTGCTGTTCGCCTTCCTCAGCACCATGCTGGTCTGCACCCTGTTCTTCCGCGAGCACGCCTGGGGCACCTGGCAGCGGCTGCGCGCCAGCCAGGCGTCCAGTCTCGACATTGTCATCGGCAAGGTCATCCCGCTGTACCTCGTGCAACTGCTCCAGATGGCGGTCCTGTTCGGCGCCGGCAGCCTGCTCTTCGGGTACCATCCGACGGGTTCGCTGGTGGCTCTGGCCGTGGTCGTCGCGACCTTCGTCGCGACGCTGGTGGCCTTCGGCGTGGCGCTGGTCGCCTCGTTTTCCACTATGGACCAAGTGCTCGTTGTCGGTAATCTCGGAGGCATGGTGATGGCAGGGCTGGGCGGCGCGCTCGCGCCAGCCGCGACGCTGCCCGGCTGGGCACAGGCCGCAGCCCATGCCACTCCCGCCTACTGGGGGCTGGAGGCGATCCGCGACATCACCGTCGACGGCGCCGGGCTGGCCGACGTCGCCCCGGCCCTGCTGGCGCTGGTCGGCTTCACGCTCGCCTTCGCCGCCGTCGTCGCCTGGCGGTTCCGGCCCGCCGACGCCAAGGTGGGCACCACGTGACGCCCCGCCGGGTCAGCGCCGGGGAGCCGCAACGGCCGGCCCGCCCGGCGCTGACGCGCGACCACATCGTCCGTACCGCCCTCGCGATCATCGACAGCGACGGCGTCGCCGGATTGACCATGCGCCGGCTCGGCACGGAACTCGGCGTCGACTCCATGGCCGTCTACCATCACCTGCCCAACAAGGCCGCGCTCTTCCACGGGGTGGTCGAGGCGGTGTACGCCGAGGTCGACCTGGAGACACTGCCGGAAACCGGCACCTGGCGCGACCAGCTGACGGCGGCCATCCGCCGGATCCGCCAGGCCTTCCAGCGGCATCCCAACGCCCTGCCCGTCGTCGCCACCCACCCGACGACCACGCCCCCCATGCTGGCGATCGCCGACCACGGGGTGAAGGTGCTGTCCGCGGCGGGGTTCGCCGCCACAACGGCGTTCGACATCATCAACTGTCTGGGCACATACACCATCGGTCAGACCCTCGCCGAGGTCAGCGCGCCCATCGCGGGGGACGTCGACGACCCCAACGCGGCCCTGGCGGCCATGGACCCAGCGGACTACCCGCACCTGGTCCAGGCCTTCGTCAGCGGCTACGACCACCGGCCCGACGAGCAGTACGAGTTGGGTCTCCAGGCGATGCTCGACGGTTTCGAACGACGTCGGCCGCGACCCGGCCCCCAGCCGTAGGCCGCCCCGGCTCCATGCATGTAGCTGTCTGTTCATGTTGATGCCATCGAGCCGTGTCGCGCTCTTCCACCGCCCCACCGAGGGTGTTGCGAATGGAGAGTGCCCACCCCACGGCGCCACGGCCCGAGGTCAGCGTCGTCATTCCCACCCGCAATCGCCCGGACCTGGTACAGCGGGCCGCACGCAGCGCGCTGGACCAGACGCTCCGCCAGATCGAGGTCATCGTCGTCATCGACGGGCCCGATGCCACCACCCGCGAGGCACTCGCCTCGATCGGTGATCCTCGGCTGCGGATCGTTGAGACGGACACCCAGCGCGGCGCCCCAGCGGCCCGAAACGCCGGGGTGCGGCGGGCCGCAGCGAAGTGGACGGCGCTGCTGGACGATGACGACGCGTGGCTTCCCAGCAAACTCGCCGTCCAGATCAGGCTGGCCAGGCGAACGTCGGTCCCCGTACCGATCGTCGCCAGCCGCCTGTTCGTGCGCACCCCTCGCACCGAGTTCGTGCTGCCCCACCGGTTGCCGGCCCCCGACCAGCCAACCAGCGAATACCTCGCCGTCCGCCACGGGTTGTTCCACGGCGACGGCTTCATCCAGACCTCCACGATCATGGCTCCCACCGACCTGCTGCTGCGCGTACCGTTCACCGACGGGCTGCGGCGACTCCAGGAACTCGACTGGACCCTGCGCTGCCTGGAGCTGACGGGCACCGGTCTGGTGTACGCCCCGGAGCCGCTGGTCGTCTGGTACGCCGATGAGAACCGGCCCCGGGTCAGTTTCGACGCACCGTGGCGGGAAGCGGTCGCCTGGCTCAAGCAGAGCCGCTCGCGAATGACACCGCGCGCCTACGCGGCCCTGGCCATGAGCGTCATCAGCGCCATGGCCGCGACCAGCAACAGCCCCCGGGTCTTCGCAGACCTGCTGCGAGAGGCTCGCCGCCACGGCAAACCCGGATGGCTGGATTACCTGACGTTCCTCCAGATCTGGCTGGTGCCGAGCGGTCCCCGCCGAGTCGTGCGGGACTTCATGCTCAGCCGTCGCCGAGCCCGAAGCACGCGGACCGCGACGCTGTGACCACCCGGGGAGTATCGGCTCCCGGTGGCGTCGCCACCGGGGCCGCCGCCAGGCGGCGGATCGCGGCGCTGGCCGCTGGCGGCGCGGTGGCACTCGCCGCCGCCATCGTGGAATACGCCCGCACCGACAGCCCGGCCGAGGCTGGCCTCGGCCTGATCGCCGGTCTGCTCGCGGCCGCGGTGGGCTGGCTGGCCCTGGCCCTTCCCGGGAGCACCCTCCGGGGCGTGGCGATCGGCGGCCTCTTCGTCGCCGCGGGGATCTCCACCTGGACGTTTCCCCTCCATCCAGTCGTGATCTGGGCCGTGCTCGCCACCGGAGGCATCGTCTTCGCGGTCTGGAGCCGCCCCTGGTTCGCGCATCTTCCAGCCGTGCCAAGGGCCGGCGGGGCCTGGCTGGGCCTGGCGTACTGGTTCCTCGGTATCGTCGGCGCGCTGCTGGTGGGCAACCCGCTCGTGGCCGCCCAGCGAGCCGCCTACGCCGGCGTCTTCACGCTCGCAGCCCTTGCCGTGGTGGCGACGATCCGCCGCCCGCGGCGGCGCGACGACGACGACCCGAGCATCGGCATGGCCGCCGCGATCATCATGGGGATCGCCGTGCTGTTGCTGGCCGGATCGGGACACCTGTTCGACGCTATGCACTCGACACCGGATTCGGCGTCCGCCCAGCTCATGCGCGACCGCTTCTGGGGTGGCCTCGGGCTGTACTACCACCCCAATTCCATGGCCGGACTGGCGGTGATCGCGGCGCTCCGGATCGGACCGGACCCGGCGTTCCCTGCCGCGCAGCGGGTGGCCGTGACCGGCCTCGCCGGCTGGATCGTGGTCCTGTCCAACTCCCGGATCGGATTCGTGTTCGCGCTGTCCGCGGCGGTGGTGCACGCCGCGCTGGGGATAGCTCGGGCACGCCGGGCCAGCCTGGGCCCGTGCCGGTGGCCCTGGCGGGCGATCACCATTCCGTTCGCCGTCCTCTCGCTGGTTCTGGTGCTTTCCGGCGGCCAGGAGTTCCTGCTCCGGAACCGCTTCAGCGGCGCGTCCCAGAGCACCGTCTCCGACGTCACCAGCGGGCGGATCGACACCTGGAACCAGGTGGGCGACGACTGGCACGATGCGGGCTGGGCGGAGAAGCTGTTCGGAGACGCCCGGACGGCACGAGCCGTGGTGACCCGGACGGACGACGGCGCGCCGGCGGGCGCGGAGCGGCTGAAACTCAACACGGACAACACCGTCGTCGGCGCGCTGCGCCGGGGTGGCGTGCTCGGGGTGTCCGCGCTGCTGCTCGGCCTGGGCCTGCTGTTGTGGCGCGTGGTGGGCCGCCGGGCTCGCGATGCCGTTCCCGTCCCGGCGTGGTTCGCCATCGCCGGGCTCGCGGCGGTGCCCACCATTGCCACGGAGGACTGGCTGCTCGGGGGGACAAACGGGGCAATGTGGATCATTCTACTGGCGAGTGAGCTACGCCTGGTCCTCGGCCGCCCGCCGGTTCACCCACCGGTTCACCCGCCGGCCGGTTCCGGGCCAGCCGGATGACACTGGGCATGCCAGTACAAGCCGATCATCGCAACCAGGCCGACCGCGGATCCGGTGGTCAGTCCCCAGGCCGCCCCGGCCAGCCCGGCCAGCCGGGCGCCCACCACCAGCCCGGTCAAACTGGTACTGGTGAAGCTGAGGTACTGGACGCAGAGCAGGCGGGCGCGTTGCATACCCCGGATCGCCGCCGCGAACGGCAGTTGCACGAGGTAGATGGCCGGTTGGATCGCGATGGGCAGCACCAGCGGCCCGAGGTCGGCGAACTTCGGCAGCTGGCCCAGAACGGTGCGGGCCAGCGGTACGACCACCGCTACTGTCGCAGCCCCCAGCACCGCGAGTCCCAAGGCGAGCGTCCGGGTCTGCCGGTGCAGGCCCGCAGCCGCCGGGCCAGCACCGCGATCGGGCGACGGGCCGGACCGGGACTCGTCGGCCGCCAGTCGTGAAGCGCGCGGCACCACCACCCCCATCACCGCGGTAATAACGTTCTGCGCCGGCTGGAGCAACGCGGTCTGCGCGGCGCGCAGGCCGGACAGCTCACGCGCGGAAAGCTGGTTGACGACCAGGAACCCCACCGCCTGGGTCTGGAACTGCCCGACCAGTGCCGTAGCCGTGAACCAGCTCGACAGGTGACGGGTCTCGGCGAACCACCGCCGGGGGCTCCCGCCCCATGGCCGCCGCCGGGAGCGCGCCAGGAAGGCCCCGGCGCCCGCCGTGGCGCCCACTCCCCAGCAGGCAAACAGGCCCGGCGCGCTGACCGAGTCCGTGGCCCACAGGGCGCCCACCGCCAGCGTCTGGGTACCCGCCCAGACCGCGTCGATGACCAGCGCTCGCTGCGGCCGCCGGTCAGCCAGATAGCCGTACCGGCCGGTATCGTGCACCAGCAGGGACGGCAGGAACGGCGCCACCCAGATCAGGTCGCGCAGGTCGACCCCGCCGGCCGCCGGCCACACCAGCCACACCACGGCCAGGACCAGCGCCGCTACCACCGCGAAGCCGGCAGCCGCACTCACCCCATCGCTAACCAGGCGTCTCTGGCGCTGGCCGGCGCAGCGGGACGCCAGCGTGAGCAGGACCTCTCCGACGAGTGCCCGGTTGACGCCAAGGACGAGGTAGCCCAGTCCCTGGGACAGCAGCATGATGCCGGCCCGCCGCCGGTCCAGCAGCGCGAGCGCGAACACCGTGTTGGCGGCGTTGGCCGCAGCGATGACGGCCTGGTCGAGAAGGCCGATGATCACCCGACGCGGGCCGGGCAGCAGGCGGGCCGCATCGCGCTCCACGGTGCGGGTCGGTCCCCGCTCCCGGTGGCGGGGATACTCCGGCACGACGGCCGGCGGTCTGCTCACTTCGGCAGCACCCAGATCGGGTTGGTGTAGAACCACAGATCGGTCCAGGGGTCGGCGCCGCCGACCACGTCCATGGCCGGCCCGACCGGATCAACCGACGCGCCGTGGCATCCGGGAGCGCCGCGGTTGCCGTCGGTGCCGCGCAACCGCACGTAGAACGGTTCGTCCAGAGTCCCCAGGGGGTAGCCGAACGCGACCACTCCGGTGGACCTGTTGATGTCGAAGGTCTTCGCCACCGAGGTCTGGGCGGCGGCGAAGGCGTCCCGGTCGGCTGCCGGACCGGTGACCGCCCCTCGGATCACGTCCACCCTGGCCAGGCTCGGCACGAACTGTGCCCAGTTCGGGCCGTTGGCCAGATCGATGGTGATGGTGAGTTCGACCGGGCTACCGCGACGGACGATCAGCGTGTCGCCGAGGGTCGCCCACCGCCTGCCGGAGCGCACCCGGACATCCAGGCCACGGATCAGACCGCCGTGGTCCACCCAGCTGCGACCGGCCCGCAGGCCAGCCATGATCGCCGCGTAGGCGAAGTCGGTGGCGCCAACGTGAGTACGGCTGAAGAAGCCCGGCCAGAAGCCGCCGCTGGCATGGCTGGCGCTGTCGTCGTGGATCCGGTGCGAGTCGGAGTTCGCGGTGATCCACCAGGGGCGGCCCTCGGCCAGCATGCTGTCCCACAGTCCCCCGACCGTTGCCGTCATCCAGTCGAAGCCACCCCAGGTGCGGTAGCTCTCGGCCGGGTACCCGGGAAACGACACGGCACTCGGCTGGTGGACGTAGTTCCCGCGGGCGGAGCCCTGACCGGCTGGCGCTGCGATACCAGCGGCCTGGTGACCGGGCGCCCCCTCGAACCCGACCGCGATCCGCGGCCCGGCATCACGCCAGCCGCGGATCTGGTGCGGCGAGTTGACGCCCCGGCGGGCGGGATGGTTGACCAGCAGCAGCGCGTCCTGGATCCGCCGCTGGGTCACGGCGTCGGCGAGGAAACGCACCCCAGCGACGGCAAGGGCCTCGTTGTCCGGGCCCGGCGCGGTGGCGGACCGGGCCACCCCGTCGAAGAACCGCTCGAATGTCCGGAGGACCGCGACCTCGTTCCAGCCAGGGTGCACGAGTACCGTCCCGTGCCCCGCCGCGGGAATGTTCCACTCCAGACCGTGGAAGACCAGGGTGTCCTTGACGTCGCGACGGGCCACGAGAATG
The DNA here is from genome assembly GCA_013041765.1 of Dactylosporangium sp. Lineage (GTDB taxonomy): Bacteria > Actinomycetota > Actinomycetes > Mycobacteriales > Micromonosporaceae > JABDRL01. The sequence continues at coordinate 9,810 of JABDRL010000079.1, forward strand.
TCCGCGTTCGTCTGCTCCACGTCGTCCATGGTGTGCGGCCCGCGGCCACGATCGGTGACGGCCATCCAGTCCAGGCCGTAGGCGTTGGCGTGGCGGATCTGATCCGCGACCCGGTGCGCCGTCTCCGGGCTGTGCCGGGTGTGGACGTGGTGGTCGCCGGCCAGCCACAGATACCCGTTGCGCCGCTCGCGTCCGGCCGGGGAGCGGCCCAGCGGAGCGGGATCGTCGGCCATGGCCCAGTCGGGCCCGGCGAGGACCGCTGCCCAGCCAGGTGCGGCAACGCCGGCCAAGGCGGCGTCGGTACCGGTGCGGAGCTGGCCGGAGCCTTCGTCGCGATAGCGGTGTTGGGGTGCTGGCGTACGGATCATCAGGGACTCCATGCCCGGGTAGAGCTGCCTGGCTGGATTCAACCTGGCAGAAGTCGACAAACAGCGGGTGTCGCTGGCTGTGCTGGGCGACGAACGTACGACGCCCTCGACGTGACCGATCTCCCGTCAACGGATCGCCTGGGGTGGAGTTCGCCTGGTGGCCGCCGGCGGGATTCGTCCCGGTTCCCCGCGCGACAGGCAGTTTGGATTCACTCCATGGGTATCTGCCGATATTGCAAGGGCGCCAACTGCTCGATCAGATCCTCCCGCTTGTCACCTCACCGTGGATCTACCTCGTCGTGTTTGCCGCTGTCGCAGCTGATGGGGTCTTTCCCCTGGTACCCGGTGAGGCGGTCGTCGTCGGGGTCAGCGTTCTCGCCGCACATGGCGATCCGCAGTTACCGGGGCTGGTGGTGGCCACCGTGTTCGGAGGGTTCACCGGAGACACCGCGTCGTACTGCCTGGGTCGCCTGGCCCTCGGATCGTCGCGGCTGCCGGGTGCCCGGCAGATGCGAACCGTCCGGGTGTGGGCGGAGCGGATGACGCACAGCCGTGGCGGCATGCTGCTGGTCATTGCCCGTTTCGTCCCGGAAGGACGCACCGCGACCACCGTGGCCTCCGGCTCGGTGCGCTATCCGATCAAGCGTTTCTGGCTGTTCACCGCCATTGCCGGCGTGGTCTGGGCGGGGTACTCCACCACCGTCGGCTATCTCGGGGGCATCGTGTTCCACGACCGCCCGGTCCCCGGAATCGCCGCCGGACTCTTCCGGCGGGGTACACGCTCAGCTGGCGGTGGCGGTCCGCGGGAGGGCCCATTCGGTGTCGAGGAGTCCGAGAATGACCTCGTCGACGAACTGCCCGCTGACCCAGGCGGAGCACCGCAGCGTTCCTTCCTGGATGAACCCGACCCGGAGGGCGGCGCGGATCATGGCGGTGTTGTCGGCGAGGGTCTCGGCCTGCAACCGGCGCAGGCCCAGCGTGGAGAACCCGTAGCGGCACAAGACCCGAACGATGTCGACGGCGAGTCCGCGCCCTCGGTGGGCGGGGCGCAGCGAGATGCCGAGATGCGCCAGTCTGTTGTGCGGGTCGATACCCCACAGCGTCGCCGAACCCACCAGTTCGCCGTCGGCCAGCCGCACCACCGAGAACAGGGCCATGTCGGCGGTGGCATCGGTTGGGGCATACGGTGAGGCCGATGAGCCGGGCACGACCGGACGCCAGGGGCGGGAACTCGCCCTGGACTGGGTGTCCACGTCGTCGTAGAGCTCGGATTGAAGCACGGGCACGTCGTCCTCGTGCCGAGCGCGAAGCCCGGTCAGGTCGCCACGGAGCACGATGCGTTTCTACGCGAAGTGCATTTCTCGATCAACCGATTTTCCGCACCGGGGAACAGGCCTGATCATCGGCAGCCTTGAGCTGTCCGCTGACGGCAAGGCCATGAAGTACTACGAAGTCACGGATTTCGACCTACACCTGACCGCCTCGGCACTGGCCGGTGCGGTCAGCACGCTGTCCACACCGGGCCCGGAGCGGGGCCCCACACGCAAGGAGCGGCCCTGATGCACCCGTATCTCAGCGCGGAAGACACGGCGACCTGGCCCGAAGCGATGATCTTCATCGGCATGCTGATCACGGCCGTACTCCTGATTGGCGGCGCCATGGCGAGCTTCCTCGAATTCCGCAAGACCAAGCTGCTGGCCGCGAAGGAAGAGGACCTGCGGCAGCTGGTGCGCCGGTACGAGCAACTCGCCGAGACCACCATGGACGCCCAGCAGCGCGCGGCCGCCGACGTGTCCGAGCTACGGTCGCGGACCGCATCGATCGAGCAGATCCTGCGGACCGTCGAGTAGGCAGCGCCGAGAACCACGCCGGGGAAGCGATCGAGTTCGGGCGGTGACCATCCGTCCGCACCTGGCCCGCCCGATGTCCGAGACCGCAGACGACGATCCGGATCGTGACCCCGCCACGGGCCGCTGCGACGGGGTCGTCATCATTGTGGCCTTCTCGGACCGCCCATCCCAGTGCCTGCTGTCGCGGGACGCGGGACTTCCAGACGCCGATCGCCTCGTCGAACGCCTCACCCAAGCGCTCGCGCCGGTGGGCGTTCGGGTCGAACGCGACATCCAACGGGCCACCCGTGAGTCCGGCTCTTCCTCATCGTGGATCTCAGGTGGATCGGGGTCGGCGAATTCCGCCGGCTCGGGGTTCTGATCTGAGCCGGACTATCTACGGAGGGCGGCGATGGCTTCCTTCGGATCAACCGGTTGGGAGCCGGCGTAGAACCTGGGGTCCGCCCGGAGATAGTTCACCCGTTCGGCGAGCGGCAGAGCCTTCCACTGCGCAGCGGTGAGTGTCTTCCGAATCCCGCCATCGTTGACAACGATTTTGTCAACTGTGGCCATCTCCAATGCCTCCGATCCCCATGCCTACCTGCGTTTTCGGCGGCTGCCCGCGAGTCCTAAGAGCTTCCAGCAGAACGAGCATGACCGCCATATTCTGGATTGTCTGACTGGTTTGCGGTGTTCTCAGCTGGGACGTCTGAACGACCGGCAGGTCCCGCGGGGCATCCCGCCTGTACTCCCATACCGGCGTCCAGTGCGAGCACCCACACCGGGAACTGGGGGCGGCTCCGGGATGACCTGCTGGAGACTGCCGGAGGCGCGGAATCGGGCCGGAGCCTGGTTGACTCGAGTGTGCCCATACATGTCGCAGCTTCCCACTCCTGCTCGTGGATCAAAGTGTCGCACAATAACGGCAAAATACCCATAAGGCTCATTTATCTAAAAATTCGCCCCGGAGGGCAAGCAGCGCGCCCTCGCCAGCCCACCGCCGATGACTATCGGAGACAAACACGGCCCATTGGTCAAGTATGCCGGGTTGCAGCCGATGGACGGTAAGGATCCACCGAAGGCAGGGGGAGAAGATGGGCGGCTTCAGAAAAATCATGCGGTCAACAAGCGTGACCGGCAAAATCGCTGTCATTGCTGTGATGACCGGCCTGCTGGCGGTCGGGATCGGGGCGCTGGCCCTAGTCCAGATCGGCAGTGTGGCAAACACGGCGGGGGCCATCTACGACCGTGGCCTCGTCCCGGATCAGGATGTCGCCAAGATCCGAGAAACGTGGTTCAAGATTCGGCACGCCAGCCTGTCCAAGGCCACCGCCAAGACTCCGGAAGCGGCGAAGACGTTCCACGAGATGACCGCACAGTACGAAGCGGAAATCGACAGGTATGTGAAGGACTACCTGGGGCGGTCCATCTCCGCCGAGCAGAAGGAACTGGCGGAGACCTTCCACGGCTATTCGACGCAGTATCGCGAGCTGCGCGACAAGGCCGACGCGCAGGCGGCGGCGGGCCGGATGACCGAGTGGGAGGAGACCCGGACTGAGATCACCATGGTCAGCGACGGCGCCCTGGCCACGCTGGACAAGCTGAGCACGGCCTCCACGGCGGCGGCGGAGGAGCGACTGGCCGACGCGCGGTCCACGTATCGCCAGTCGGTCCTGCTCGTTGTCGCCATAGCCGGCATCGGACTGTTGCTGGCCACGGCTCTCTCGATCGTTGTCGCCAGGTCGATCATCAAGCCGCTCCGGTGCGTCAGGGACGTTCTCAACGCGGTTGCCGACGGTGATCTTACCCAGAGCGCGGAAATCGACAGCGACGATGAGCTGGGAGAGATGGGGGCCGCGCTCGACAAGACGGTCAGCACGCTGCACGACGTGATCCAGCAGATCAGCGGGAACGCGAGCGACCTGTCCCGCGTTGCGCGGGCTGGCTCAAGCGGAGATGCGGCCAGCGGGTATGGCACCGGACCGCGGACGGTGGACCTCCAGGGGACCGATGAGCAGTTGGCGGAGATGGCCGACAACCTGGACACGATGATAAGTCTCTTCGTGACCCGGTCCAACGTTTCATAAGGCATAGGAAAAGATGAGTTATGCTATTGCTTGACGTCTGGCAGTGTATCGTCGCCAGGACGAAGCATGATGCTCATGGCCGCATGATTCAACAACCGATTATGCCGCATTTCCGCTGGGGAGTCCGGGCATCATGTCGATGATATTGGCGTTTGTGTTCGGTAGGCCGAACTCCATGACATTCGATGAGCAGGCCGACCCGGCTAGATTCGCCCGAATCTGAGTATGGTCTCTCGCCGTCTCCTGGACGGCGAAGAGCCCGCACCCTTGAACGTGCCCGGCTTCCAGAAGGGGTGGATCCATCATGGAGACGGATTCTCGCCACGTGCCAGCGGCCAGTCCGCCCGACGTAGCTCCAGAGCTTCGGGGCGCGCTGGCTACCTGCACGACTCAGCTGCAGAGTCAGCACGCGGCAGTGATCCACGAGTTCCACCAGCAGTTGTTTTCGATCGCACCCGCAGTGGCAGAGATGGCCGGCCGCAGCCACCCAATGTGCCAACGTACGGTCCTGGCCGCGCTGGAGAACATCCAGCCAGGCCAGCGGCCGACGGTGCCGGCTGCGGCCGTGCAGCAAATCGGTCGGGATAACTATCTGGACGGGTTCCCAGACGCGCACCTCGGCGTGATCGCCCAAACCATACTCCAGGCGATCCGAACGGTATCCGCAGAGCAGTGGTCGAGTTCGTTGAGTTCGATCTGGGTCCAGTACCTGATGTGGTTCCAGGCGCACCTGCGACTCGGATCCCAGGCCCAGCGGGCCAAGGACATGGCCGATGGCGGCCCCGGCGCGGGCTCCCCAGCCAGTCCCGGGCGCACTGCCCAGCAGCGGCCCCGCCCGGCCTATGGCCAGGCGGGGCCCGGTGATCCGTACCCACCGCAACGGCCCATGGACGACCCTCGGAAGACGCAGGCGGGGTCGAGATCGGAGGCACCGCGGACGGCCGCGATTGACAAAATCGTGGTCAACGATGGCAGGCAGCAGAAGACGCTTACGGCTGCGCAGTGGAAGGCTCTGCCGCTCATTGAAAGGGCGAAATATCTCCGCGCGGACCCCAGGTTCTATGCCGGCGGTCAGCCGATCGACCCGAGGGAAGCCATCGCAACGCTTCGGAGTTAGCCTCGCTGCTCGGTCAGGGCATTCGCTGGCGGCGCGCCAAGGTGCCCGCGAAGCCGAGGGGCAGCCCGAAGGCCACGGCTCGCAACTACTGGATCGTTCTGGACCGGTGCGGGCGTTGCGAGGGGCCCGGTCAGAGTCGTCCGGCCGCGTGGAGTACCGCCAGCGCGTCAACGGTGACCCAGGGATTGGCCCGGCGGGTGCTCGTCCCGCCCCAGTCGACCCAGTCGTGGTGCGGGGCCACGGTGTCGCTGGCC
>JABDRL010000103.1 GCA_013041765.1 Dactylosporangium sp.
CGAGCGGGTCATCGTGGCCCCGGCGTCGTACGTTCCGATTTTGAGTTGGTACTCCAACTGGTGGTCGGCGGTGATGCCACTCTGGACGTAGGTGGAGCCGTTGACCCAGTGGTTGGACATGACCGTCGGGTCCACCGTGACCGGGTACACCCGGGCCGGGTCGTTGAGCCAGGCGGCATCGGCGGTGACCTGAAGAGCCGGGCCGGTGTCCAGGGTCAGCAGTTCGTAGGTGACGGCCCGGGATTCGGCGAAGTCACCGGAGCGGGCGTCGAAGTTCGAGTCGTGCATGTAGCCGGGCGGGATGACCGCCTCGACCGTCCCGGTCGCGCCGACCAGTTCGACGCCGCCGTTGTCTGCCAGCCGCGGGGTGAGTCCGGTGGTGTCCAGCGGGAAGGTCCACGAGTTGGTTCCGCCGGGCGCGTGCAGGACGATTTCTTCCTTGACCCCGCTGGGCTCGGCGGACAGCACCAGATCGGTGTTCTCCAGCACACCCGGGTAGGTCACCGTCGAGCCGGAGACCCTGGCCGGGACGTCGGCGGCGCCCCGCAGGGAGTAGGAGATGCGCTGCCCGTCGGGGGTACGCAGCGACATCAGATCGCCATCGGTGCTCTGCGGGGCGAAGTCGGTGGTGAACTCGTTGGCCTCGGTCGCCCAGCGGCCGGTGTCGTCCCGGGCCAGGGTGGTGTCGATAGGCTGCCACGAGCCGTCGGCAGCCTGGTAGTTGATGGGGTCCTGGGCGATGGTACGGGTGTAGGAGCCGTCGGGGTTGCGGTAGACATCCGAGGTCGCCGACGCCGCCGAGGGGATGCGCTCGCTGGTGGCCGGGTCGAACCGCTCGGCATCCGATGCCTTGCCGGTGGTCGTGGGAACCGAGGCCGGTGGAGCGGCCGTCTGGTCGGCGGCCAGGGCTCCGGTTCCCCGCCCGGCTTCGCTGCCGGCCCCTCCGCCGGCCCGGGTCGCCGCGCTGCCGGCCTCGCCGGGGGTGTTCTCTGCGCTGCCCGAGGCCTGCTCGGGCAGTGGGGGTGTGGGGTTCTGCGACGTCGGCGAACCGCCAAGGCCCAGCGCCGAGCGGGCCCAGGACAGCGGCCAGTTGCCGGGGATGGCCGTGATGAGTTCCGTCCGGGGCAGCGCGGCGCCCAATACCAGCGCGGCCAGCAGCAACGCGCCGATCAGGCGCCGTTGGCGTGGTCGTTGACGGAGTAGGGCCAGTCGTGCGCCCACCAGGTCACGCACACGGATCCACACGACCGGCACCCCCCGTGATAGATCTCGAACGCTGCGTATCGAGACATCGGAGAGTTTGAGGCATGGAAATTGTTGAAGTCAAGGATTCACATCGTCCACAATTGTTCTACTGTGGACGCAATACCCACAAGCAACGGAGGGTGTGCGTTCGGACATCGGCAGGCCCCGAGGCCACCAGTCAGAATGCAGACGTCTGATCAAATTAGACCAAAGGGGCGGAGCGGCCCCGACCGGCCGCCCCGCCCCTCAGTACCTCACCTCACAGGGTGCTGGCAAGTCGCCCGGCCAGCAGGCGGGTGAAGCGCGACGGATCGCCCAGTTCGCCACCCTCGGCGAGCAGCGCCATGCCGTGCAGCAGTTCGGTGGTCTCCGCCAGCGCCGCGTCGTCCCCCCGGGCAGTGTGGGCCTCCCGTAGCCCGGTCACCAGCGGATGTGTCGGGTTCAGCTCAAGGATGCGCTTGATCGGCGGCACCTCGTGCCCCATGGCGCGGTACATCTTCTCCAGGGTGGGGGTGACGTCCTGGGCGTCACCGACGAGGCAGGCCGGGGAGGTGGTCAGCCGGGTCGACAGCCGCACCTCCTTGACCTCGTCCCCGAGTTTCGTCGCCATCCAGGACAGCAGGTCCGCGAAGTCCTTCTTGCGCTGCTCGGTCGCTGCTTCGCGGTCCTTGTCCTTCTCCTCGTCAACGGTGTCGAGATCGACCTGTCCCTTGGCAATGGACTTCAGCGCCTTGCCGTCGTACTCATGAACGGTCTCGACCCACATCTCGTCGACCGGATCGATCAGCAGCAGCACCTCGTAGCCCTTGGCCTGGAAGGCTTCCATGTGCGGGGAGTTTTCGATCATCGATCGAGACTCCCCGGTCACGTAGTAGATGTCCTGCTGGCCGTCCTTCATCCGATCGATGTACTGCCGCAGGCTCACCACCTGCTCGGGGTCACTCGTCGAGGGGAACGACACGATGTCCAGAATGGCGCTCTGGTTCTCGAAGTCGCTGAGCAGCCCTTCCTTGACGGCACGGCCGAAGGCCTGCCAGAAGGTGAGGTAGCCCTCGGTGTTGGTGGCCATCAGGTCCTTCACGGTGCCCAGCACCTTCTTGACCAGCCGGCGACGCATCATCTGGATCTGACGATCCTGCTGCAGGAGTTCCCGGGAGACGTTGAGAGACAGGTCCTGGGCGTCCACCACGCCCTTGACGAAACGCAGATACTCCGGCATGAGCGCTTCGCAGTCGTCCATGATGAACACCCGTTTGACGTACAGCTGAACGCCGCGCTTGGCGCCCCGCATGAACAGATCGAACGGGGCGTGATCCGGGATGAACAGCAGCGCCTCGTATTCGAACGTCCCCTCGGCCTTCATGTGGATGGTGCTGAGCGGGTCGTTCCAGTCGTGGCTCACATGCTTGTAGAACTCTTTGTACTCGTCCTCGTTGACCTCGTCCCTGGGCCGCGCCCAGAGCGCCTTCATCGAGTTGAGCGTCTCGGTTTCGCGCGTCGTTTCGCCGTCGTCACCGGAGTGCTCGACATCCATCCGGATGGGCCACGCGATGAAGTCGGAATAGCGCTTGACGATCTCCTTGATCTTGTGCTCGGCGGCGTAGTCAAAGAGGTGGTCTTCGGTGTTCTCCGGCTTGAGGTGCAGGGTGACCGCGGTGCCCTGGGGCGCCCCGTCCACCGTTTCGATCGTGTAGGTCCCGTCCCCGCCGGACTCCCAGCGGGTCGCCTGGCCCTCCCCCGCACGCCGGGTCAGCAGCAGCACCCGGTCGGCGACCATGAAACTCGAGTAGAAGCCGACACCGAACTGCCCGATGAGGTCCTGCGAGGCGATCGCGTCCTTCGACTCTCTCATCTGCTGCAGGAGTTCGGCCGTGCCGGATTTCGCGATGGTGCCGATGAGCTGGACCACCTCGTCGCGCGACATGCCGATACCGTTGTCGCGCACCGTCAACGTGCGCTGCTCCTGGTCAACTTCGATGGCGATGTGCAGGTCAGACGCATCGGCGCCCAGGTCCTTGTTGACGAGCGTCTCCAACCGCAACTTGTCCAGCGCGTCCGAGGCGTTGGAGACAAGTTCCCGCAGAAAGATGTCCTTGTTGGAGTACATCGAGTGGACCATCAAATGCAGGAGCTGGCGCGCCTCGGCCTGGAACTCAAGCGTTTCAACCCGGGTGCTCACGGTATTTCCCTCCGGAAGGCTGATGCTGTTGGCTGAATAGTACGACCGGCGCTCTCGGGGACGGAGCCGCAGGCTTCAGTCGGTCGCCCCGAAGGTCGTGCGACCTCTCACCCTACGCAACGGTTCAGGCACTACTCACCGGCACCAGTCCGGCAGTGTCGCCCGTGGGCCCGGCGGCGTCCCCACCCCTCCGACCGGGATGGGGATGTATCACCTTGACCGGTCCTCTATCCAGTTCAATCCTGGTGATGCACTATGGGAGCCCTCCGGGCTCTGGAAGGTCAATTTCCATGGCACAGCACCAGGGTGGTCGCGGGCATCGGCACGAGGACCCGACGGGAACGGAACGGCAGCGCATCGTCGTCGCGGTCGCGACAGGATTCGACGCGTACCAGCGCCCGCTGCTCCACGGGATGCGCCGGGTGCTGGCGGCACACGGCATCCCCCTGATCGCGCACGCGGACAACTCGTCCAGCCCCACGCTCGACCCCGCACTCGTCGGTCTCCTGCATGCGGCGTCAACCGCCGCGGTCATCTCCACGAACGCGCTGGCGCCGAAGCGCGAAGCGCAGCTGCACGGGGTGGTCGCCGAGCGGAACCTCCCTATCATCCACATTGGTCAGGACGTTCCCGGGCAGGCCTGCGTGCGGGCGGACAACGTGCAGGGGATGACGGCGCTGATGCGCCTGGTCCTCGACGATTGCGGCGCCCGAACTCCCGTGCTGATCCAGGGCCTGGCGCACCAGCCCGACCATTGCCTGCGCGAAGAGATCTTCCGGGCCGAGACCAGCCGTCGCGGGGTACGGGTCGACGAGAGTCTGGTCTTCCGTGGGTACTCGGACCTGGACATCGTCAAGCGCGAGCTGCGGCTGCTGGTGGAACGCCGGCGGGACATGGACGCCGTCATCGCCTTGGACGACGCCACCGCACTGGTCGCGATGGAGGTGCTGGCCGACGCCGGGCTGCGGGTACCTCAGGACGTGGTGGTCACCGGGTTCGACGACTACCCCATGGCCGCCATCAACTGGCCGAGCCTGACAACCGTCGACCAGAACCTCGAAGAGCAGGGAGCAACCGCCGCGGAACTCCTGCTCAAGGCGCTGGCCGGAGGCGTTCCCCGAACGCAGGTACTGATCGCCTGCGAGCTGATTCCGCGAGGCTCGACGGCGGTCGGGGACGGGACGCTGGCCAGCGTCCCGCAGACCGTGGAAAGCGTCACCAGGATGGCGTGTGCCTACCTGCGGACGCAGGGTGGGCTGTTGCGGATGGGGCGGGCCCTCTTGAAGTGCCGCACCCTGGACGACATCTGCGGTGCGCTGCCGGAGAGTCTTGCGGCGCTGGGCGTCCTGCGGGCGTTCCTCGTCGTCTACGAGCCGTCGGAGGAGGTCGCGAAGGCCGCCGATGCGCCGCCGCGCTCGGCGTGGCTGTTGCTCGACTACCGCGACGGTGTCGCCCAGCCGACGCCACCGGGCCCGTTCTCGTCCCGCAGTCTGCTGCCCGAGTCCCTGCGCGGCGAGCTCCACCTGGGGTTCCTGGGTTTTCAGCCGTTGCGGGGATCGCAGCGGCAGCTGGGGTACCTGCTGTTCGAGCACGAGCAGTCGTTCGGACCGATACCGTTCGTTGAGAGCCTGGCGATGAACCTGAGCCGGACCCTGGAGGCCGTATTCAGCACCGGTGCCCTCGCGGAGCACTCCGCGACGCTGGAACGGCTGGTCACCCAGCGCACCCAGGAGTTGGAAACCGAGATCGGCCTGCGGCGGCAGGTCGAGCGGGAGCTGCGGAACGCCAATGACGAGCTACGGCGTTCCGCGGTCACGGACGGGTTGACCGGCATCGCCAACCGCACGGCCCTCGCCCACCACTTCGAGGAACACTGGCGCAGGCATATTGACGAGCGCCACGAGCTGGCGGTGCTGATGGTGGACGTCGATCTCTTCAAGGCGTACAACGACCGGTACGGGCACCTGCTCGGGGACAGCACCCTACGCACCGTGGCCGCATGCCTGCGGCGTTCGGCGCACCATCCCGATGATCTGGTCTGCCGGTTCGGCGGTGAGGAATTCCTGGTGGTCCTGCCGTTCAGCGGGCTGCCGGAGGCGAGGACCGTAGCGGCGCGGTTCTTCCGGCTGCTGGCGGACGCCGCCATTCCGCACGCCGTCTCACCGATCGCTCCGGTGGTCACCGCCAGCGTCGGCGTCGCCGCGATCGTTCCCTCCGAGCACACCCGCCCGGAGACGGTCATCGCCGCCGCCGACACGGCGCTCTACCGGGCCAAGGACGGCGGCAGAAACCAGATTGTGGTCAGTTCAGCCACCGACGCCCCCAGCGGGTAGTCGCGGTGGGGCGGTCGCTTCGCGTAATACATTTGCCGGCACCGGCGGGGGCACCTACCGTAGAGATCAACGCCGGGCGACCCGGCTATCTGACCTGCGATGCGATCAGCCGCCGGAGCTGGCAGCGCCATGGGAGCGCACCGGTGTGGCCGGCCGGGCATCGGCGGTTCGACTCCGCCCAGGTCCGCTAGCGGTCGACCAGGACGACCTGGCCGGGTGCACCGGCGGGACGCCTGCAAAGGGACCGCGCGGAAGACGGACCGGTTCGGTTGAACGGGACCCGCACGACGTCGGCCAGCCACCGGCCGCGGCCAGCGGGGAGCGTAGGCAGCACGGCCGGCCATCTTCCGCTTCATCCCCGTAGCTCAGCGGACAGAGCACCAGGTTGCGAACCTGGGGGCCGCTGGTTCGATTCCAGCCGGGGACACGTCGATCGGTCATGGCATGACGCAGTATCCTCCGGGCCTGCCGGCCCTGCGGATGGGACGAGCCGCCGAGGGGTCACATCACCCCCGATATGTCCTAGTTTTCTTTCCCTTTTCCTTATAGGGTGAAATGTTGAGATTCTTCCTTTGAGTCAATACTGAACGGCGCCGCCTCAGCAGACCGCAGGCAATTGGGAAACCCGGTGGCGCCGAACATGAGGAGAGCGTTCCCGCACGCATTCCTGTCCGATACGGGGGTAATACTGATCGAATCCGCACGCTGTACAGCCGAGGAGCAAATGACCACCGCATTCACATTCGTGCCACCGCCGGCTTGCGGACGAGACGGAGTACGATTCGCCACAATTGTGGCAGGCGTCCGGCACATGTGACACATCGAACTCGATACGCCGTTCGAAGTGCACCGCGACCACCCCGGGATTGTAGCTGTAGCGCAGGATGATTTCGGATAGCTCCTCGACGGTATCCACAGTCATTCTGAGCTCGCCTTGGAGTAGCCCGTTACCATCGCCACTTCGTACCAAAGCTATGTCCCATCGGTAGCGCCATACTTCATTCGGCGACATTTTCACGGCCCTTGCCACCTCAGCCTCCATGTCAATCAACTCCAGATCGTGATTGGTATGGCTTGGGTATTGCTCCCGAGGAATCGGTCATCGTCGCCTCCGAGGTGGTCGGCCTCGTCGCTGGGACCAAGCCGACCACCTCGGGCTGGACGCGAACCGCAGCTAGGCTGGTCCCGCAGAGCAGCCATCTGCGGTTGATGGCCCCGCGTTCGTTGGTTGGACCGTGGCAAATTCCGACTCGTCGCCCCGATCCGACGACAGGCTGACCTCTTCTTGCCTCCATCGCCCGATCGGGGGAACCCTCGTGAACGGACGCACGGTGCGCATCGCCATGGACCACTCGACAAGCGTGGGCCAGCGTCCCGTCGTACGCCCCTGGATGATGCCGGCCACCAGCACAAAGGTAACCATCAGAACAGGCTGCACGAATGGAACCACACAGATCCACCAGAGAATTGTGTTCATCGTGATCATCACCCCCTGCCCAAATGAACAACGCTGGTATTTCAATAATGGGACACGTCGGAGCACTCTTGACGCTTGGCGGATGGATCTTGACAGTACGAGACATCCTCGCAAAGTAGTGACATATTTTGACGACCTTGGACACGATTGTTGTCTCTGAAGGGATGCAAGTGGCTGGGCTGACAAGGGCACCCACCCCATCGGGCGCTGTCACCGAACTGTTCGACCGACTCCATGAGCTTCATCTGCATGCTGGGCAGCCAGCGGTTCGCGAGGTCGCCACGGGGATCGGGCGTGGCGTCATCAGCCACACCACGGTTCACAGCGCCTTCCGAGGCCCGAAGGTGCCGCGCTGGGCGCACCTTGAGCTGATCGTCGAGTACCTCGACGGCAGTCCCACCGAATTTCGCCACCTCTGGAAGGCCGCCCGACGATCGGAGGAATGTGGATCGCACCTGCCGCAATCCGGCACGCTGGGAAAGGCATTAGAAGGCCAAACGGTCGGCGACATTCCCGGTGCGGACTCTATTGGCGTCGTGGTCGAACCGGTCTCGGACGTACGCACCGAGCCTCTGGCTGCAGAATCCTCGCGCTCCGAACAGCCCCAGGATCTGGTCCGCGAGATCTCCCAACTGCGCAGAGCCGCTAGCGATCTACTAGCCGCCGTCGGCCGATGGGCGTTGCGGGCAGCACAGCCTCTTGACAGCGCCTCGTGCCTTCAGCCGTTTGCCGTCATCGCTGGGCATGTCGGCAGGGTGACCGCAATCGCGTTCGCCTCCGACGGCAGCCAGCTCGCTACCACGGGCGCGGACGCAACAGTGCGGCTCTGGGAGCCCCGAACCGGTCAGGCCACCACCGTCTCGATTCTTGGCCATACCGGCCCCGTCTATGGGTTGTCCTTCAGCCCGGACGGGCGGTTGCTGGCCACAGCGGGCTCGGACGGCACCATACGACTGTGGAACGTCGATAATGGCGTTCCAGCTGGCTGTCCTCTGACCAGGCACGCCAGGTCCATGAGAGACGTCACATTCAGCCCGGACGGGCGGTTGCTGGCCACAGCGAGTTCAGACGGCACCATACGACTGTGGAACGTCGCGACCCACAGCCCTGTCGGCGATGCGCTCGTCGGACATGCCCGAGCCGTCTACACCCTGGCGTTCAGCCCGGACGGACGGCTACTGGCCTCGGCCGGCGCGGACGCAACAGCACGGCTCTGGGACCCGGCCACCGGGCACTCCGTCGGGAAGCCCCTCACCGAACACGAGGGTACCGTCTATGGCGTAGCATTCAGCCCAGTACGGGACCTTCTGGCCACCGGGAGTTATGACGGCACAGTACGGCTTTGGGATGTGCCAGATTTCAGCCCGGTCGGCGAGCCTTTAGCCGGGCACACCAGGTCGGTTCGCGACGTTGCGTTCAGCCCGGACGGGCGGTTGCTGGCCACCGCTGGCGGCGACAATGTGGCCAGATTGTGGTCCAGTTCGCTGCTGGACCTTCAAAGAGCCGAGCTGGTTCAGCTGCGCCAAGCCCTTACAACCCTGGCGGGCCAAGGCGCCCAAGCCGCAAATCAATACCCCTCGCCCCTATCACCCGCTATGGCCCGGAGGCATCGGTGCGGCGTGTAACATGTGGGAGCAGTTTCTTGTCGTGGTCGCATTTCCCCCGACGTTTCGTCGGGAATCGGTCTCCGCTTCGGATCGCCGAGGTTACCGCTGCTTGAGACGGTCCATCCGGGGCCCGCAGCGCGCGTGGCTCTCGTCCGTACCCAGAAGGAGACATCACATGGCCACCGGAACCGTGAAGTGGTTCAACGCCGAAAAGGGCTTTGGTTTCATCAGCATTGACGGCGGCGGCACCGATGTGTTCGTGCACCACACGGCGATCCAGGCCGACGGCTTCCGTGAGTTGCAGGAAAACCAGCGCGTCGAGTTCAACGTGGTGCAGGGCAACAAGGGCCCGCAGGCCGAAGCCGTGCGCCCGGCCTGAGCGTCCTCCGAGACGCCCTCGCGGTTCGCGAGGCACCGTAGCGGTCGAGCTCCCCGTCCAGGTTCTGCGCGGGGGGCCGACTTTATATCTTCGCTGTTCCATGGTTCCCGGTCCGCCGTCGGTCGATCGCCGCCATACCCGCTGGGGTATATCCTAGCTGTGGCATCCAGGCCGATGACGATCCAGGTGGTAGCGATGGGACTTGATCAATCGACAACGAGTAGCACCGCCGAGGCCGTGCCTGGGCGGCGTGTCCGGGGCGGCCCGCCGGGGTGGATCGACACGGTGCTGTCGTGGCCACGGCGGCGCTGGGCGGCGGTCGCGGTGCTGATTCCGGTGACGACGACCGCCTTCCTGTGGGCCGGGCTGCGGCTTCCCCCCGAAACGGCATACCCGTTCTGGGGCTGGCCCGTCGCCGCCCTCGCGGGTGTGCTGGCGGGTCTGACGCTCAGCAGCTACCTCCCCGGCCCGGGGACCGGACACCTGATTCATGTCGGCTGCTCGCCATGCGCGCTGGCCAGCGCGGCGTCCGTGGTCTTCGCCCTCGTCCTGCGATGGACCAGCCCGGCAAGCGCTGGCCTTGCCGCGATAAGCATCGCCGTCCTGGCGCTTGGCCTGCAACGCCGGTTGAGCGACGAAGCCAGCTGCCCGGTGAGCGCCGAGCAGGTCCAGCCCAGGTAGGGGCGAACTCCGACCGCCCCGAGCCGGCCCGTCGCGGCGTCCCGTGGTCGTTCCCGGCCGGGGTTACCCGGCCCGGGAGCGAAGGCGTGGAACAAGGTCGGCCGCGGCCAGCCCGGCCGGCCCGTCCCGCGCAATGCGTTCGGCCAGGGCACGCGACCAGGCGCGGAGCCCGCCCGCGTCCACCCCGGCAACCGTGTCGCCGGCGTGCCCGCCCAGCCGGTCCTCGGCTCGTTTCAGCAGGGCCAGCGCGCCGACCGTGTTCCCCCGCTGGGCATGGGTGAGGCCGACGGCGAGTTGCGCCAAGCCTCGCCACAGCTCACGGTCCCGGGACGGTGCGGCCTTCCAGGCGCTTTCCAGGACCTCATGGGCCTGGAAGGCCCGGCCAGCATCGAGCAGACGCTGCGCCTCGGCGAGCGTCCCGTCCGGAGCGAGCGTGAGATCCTCGGGAATCCCTTCGACCCCGGCGGCACCGTACGGCAGCGGCCGGCCCAGCCCGTCGCGGGGGCGAGCGCTGCGGGGGCGGCCCGCAGCGTCCCTGTCCCGATCATCGGTCATCGGCCGCCCCGGCGGGTGCCCGCGTGGCTCCGGGCCGAGAAGGCCGCCGCGCCCGCATACCGGGCAGGTGCGGCAGCGACCGCCGGATGGCCGTCTCGGTTCGGGGCCTGACCACCCCGGTGTCGCCGGGCGCCGCGATGGGGATC
Organism: Dactylosporangium sp.; assembly: GCA_013041765.1. Taxonomy (GTDB): domain Bacteria; phylum Actinomycetota; class Actinomycetes; order Mycobacteriales; family Micromonosporaceae; genus JABDRL01. Next base: position 10,603 of record JABDRL010000103.1, read on the forward strand.
CGGAGCGAGGCGCCGGGCGTGCTGGTGGCTTCGCGATTCGGCGTGCGGGGCCGTGCCGGTCGTCGAGGTCCGGCCGCCGGCCGGGGGCGCGACGAACGACCGCTGGCCGGGGGCGAGCTGGGCGAGCAGCGGATGGCCGGGACGCAGCCGGGTAGTCGTCGGGCTGATGCCAGCTCGACGAGCGAGCTGGCGGACGTCGCCGACCTGGCTGTCGGTCATGAGTGTCACCACGGTTCCGCTCGCGCCCGCGCGGGCGGTTCTGCCGGAACGGTGCAGGTACGCCTTGTGCTCCACCGGTGGATCAGCGTGGATGACCAGGGCGACGTCGTCGACGTGGATGCCCCGGGCCGCGATGTCCGTGGCGACCAGGGTCCTAGCGCTGCCGGTCGAGAAGGCGAGCAGATTGCGGCTACGTGCGGGCTGGGCCAGATCGCCGTGGAGTTCCACGGCTGGCACTCCGGCGGCGACCAGCCGGCGGGCGAGGGTCTTCGCGCCGCGCTTGGTGCGGGTGAACACCAGCGTGCGACCCGGTGCCGCCGTGAGATCGACAAGGACAGACAGCCGGTCGTCATGGCTGACGTGCAGCACATGGTGCGACATGGCCGCGACCGGAGACAGCGACGAGTCGACGCTGTGCGTGACCGGGTTGTCCAGGAACCGCCGGACCAGGACGTCGACTCCCGCATCGAGCGTCGCGGAGAACAGCAGCCGCTGGCCGGATCGCGGGGTGCGGTCCAGCAACTGGCGGACCACCGGCAGGAAACCGAGGTCCGCCATGTGGTCGGCCTCGTCGAGGACGGTGATCTCCACCGCATCGAGCTGCACCCGACCGGCCCGCAGATGGTCGACGAGCCGGCCGGGGCAGGCCACAAGGATGTCCACGCCCGCCCGCAGACCGGAGATCTGGGGGTTCGGGCTCACCCCGCCGAACACGGTGAGGGTGCGCAGCGACAGCGCCTTGGCCAGCGGGGCGATCGCCTCGTCGATCTGGTTGGCCAGCTCGCGGGTCGGGGCGAGGATCAGCGCCCGTGGCCGACCGGGCCGACGTGCCGAGGGACTGGCGGCCAGCCGGGCCAGTACGGGGATCGCGAACGCATAGGTCTTCCCCGAGCCCGTCCGTCCCCTGCCGAGCACGTCGCGTCCGGCCAGGGTGTCGGGCAACGTCGCGGCCTGGATCGGGAACGGTTCGGTGATGCCGGCGGCGGAGAGCGCCGTGGCGAGCACGGCGGGTACGCCGAGGTCGGTGAAGGTGACCGTGGTGGACGGCTCAGACGTGGCCGAACGTGTGGTGTGAGGGCGGCGTGCCGCCATGAAGTCTCCGAACGTGGAAGGGCCGTCCTGCCCGGCGCGGACCTGAATGGTCCCGGCGCGTGTAGGTCGATACTGACGACGACCCGAGGCAGGACCGGACGAGTCGCCCCTGGAGTCTACCTGAGCCGTCGGCGGGTCCCGCTTCCCTCGATGCTGGTGCGGTCCGGCACACCCGGGCCATCGGCCACCCGAAACGCCTCAGCCCTCCTCGCGCCTGGGCGATAAGCAGACCAACAGTGGCATCGGCGGTTGTCGGGCCGGGACGACGGAGGTTGTGCGGTGGCGGGACCGCTGCGGATCGGGGCACGCCCGCGGCAGTGGCCGCTGTCGTTGCCGTACCTGGCATTTGCCATCATCGTCCCGGCCAACCTGGCGTTGCTCGCGTTCCCGGGCCCCGGGCCGTTGGTGACCGCGCTGTCCTTCCTCGTGCTGGAACTCCTCGGGCTGGCGTTCAGCCTGCGCGCCGCGACCCATCCCCGACTCGACCCAGCGGCCCGCCGCCCCTGGCGGTTCATGGCCGTCTGTTTCCTGCTGCTGGTCGTCTTCGGGGCGACGTTCGGGATGGCGCAAACCACCGGGAAGCCGCTGACCGTTCTCACCCCCGCGCTGGCCGTGGCGATCTCCTGCCGGGTGCTGTTCGTGCCGCTTTTCCTCGGTGGATTGCTGTCGTTCGCGGCCCAGCCACTGGACCGCGGGGAACGGTGGAAGCTGGCGATGGATCTCACCACCGTGATCGGCGTCGGATTGATGCTGATGTGGTATTTCCTGATCGGCCCGATCCTGGGCACGCTGGATCCGCGGGCGGGTGTGCGGCCGGAGCTGATCCTGGTGATCTATCCGATCGCCGACTTCGGCCTGATCGTCGGGCTGAGCACCGTGCTGCTCCGCGGGGTCATCACCTCCGCGCGCCGGTCCGTCCAGCTGCTGCTGTTCGCAACCGTCGCCTACCTGGCCGCCAACCTCGTAGCGACCTACCTTGCCGTCCACAACAGCGGACAGATCACCTCGGTCCGGATGAATCTGCTGTTCCTCATGCCGGCCTTCCTGATGGCGGCGGCGGCCGCCGAGCAGTGCCGGCAGGCGGGCGAGCAGCGCGCGGCGCTCCGCCCCTCCCGACCGATCCTGCCCAACAACTATCTGCCGTTTGTGGCGCTGTTCTGCGGCTATGCGCTGCTGGCGACGGCCGCGGCCCGAACCGGGCTCTTCCCCTGGACGGGCCTGATCGCCAGCGCCGCCGTGATGACCTTTGGCGTCGCGGCCAGGCAGGCCATCGCCCTCCGGGAGAACCACGCTCTGGTCATTGCCGACGCGCTGACCGGGCTGGCCAGCCGGCTCCGGCTACGCGACGTGATGAACCGGGCGCTGGAACGCGGCGATCGGTCCGACACCCCGATGGCCGTACTGCTGATCGACCTCAACGGCTTCAAGCAGGTCAACGACACCCTCGGCCACGAGGCTGGTGACCTCCTCCTGGTCGCGTTCGCCGATGTCCTCCGACGCACGGTCCGCCGGACCGACACCGCCGCCCGGCTCGGCGGCGACGAGTTCGCGGTCCTGCTCGACACCGTCAACGGCGCCGAGGACGCGATCGCCGTCGCCGAACGGATCCTCGACCAGGCCCGGACACCGATCGCCATCGCCGGTCAGCAGGTCCCGATCCGGGCCAGCATCGGCATCGCCGTGACCGATCCCGCCGACGGCCCGGTCACGCCGAACGAGCTGCTGCACCGCGCGGATTCAGCGATGTACGTGGCGAAACGGACCAAGTCCGCCGGATGGCATCGTCACATCGGTCCGGTGACCGAGTCCGGCCAGGACGCCGCCGTGCTGGGCCAGGACCTGCTCGCGGCCACGGCCGCCGGCCAGCTACGGATCATGTACCAGCCCATCATCGCCCTCGACGCCGACGAGCAGGTGGCCGTCGAAGCCCTGGTGCGGTGGGAACACCCCGTCCGTGGGCCGATCGCTCCGCTGGCGTTCATCCCGCTGGCCGAGGAGATCGGCGCCATCCACGACATCGGGGCCTGGGTTCTGGAGCGGGCCTGCCGGCAGGTCCGTGCCTGGCAGGACCGGTTCCCGCCCGGCCGCACGCTGTGTCTGAGCGTCAACCTCTCCACCAGGCAGCTGGAGCGCGAGACCCTGGCCGCCGAGGTGCTCGCCGTGCTCGCCGAAACCGGGTTCGACGCCCGCCGGCTGGTCCTCGAGATCACCGAGGACGCCCTCGCCGACGAGCGGACCTCGGTCCCGCAGCTTCAGGAACTACGTGATCATGGTATTCGCATCGCCCTCGACGATTTCGGCACCGGATACGCCTCGCTGCGTCACGTCACCCAACTGCCCATCGACATTCTCAAACTCGACCGCTGCTTCGTCGCCGAGCTCAACGGGAGTCCCGAGGGGGCGGCCGTCGCCGAGGCCGTCATGCGTCTCGGCCAACTCCTGCACCTCGACACCGTCGCCGAGGGCATCGAGGAACCGGCCCAGGCCACCGAGCTGACTCGCCTCGGCTACCGCAACCTTCAGGGATTTCACTTCGCCAGGCCGCTGCCCCCCGAAGCTATCGACGATCTCATCGATGCCGACAGCGCCTGGCCGAGGCTACCCGCCCTTCCGGGCAGCCGGGCCGTATCCCCCGGCTGACCAGCTGCTGCCGGGCCAGCCCCGGTCGCGGGACACGCGACGTACCTCGTCATTCAGACGTATCTGAAACGCCGGGTCCGAGCAGCCAGGCCCCGAATCCGGCGGCGGGTATGCGGGCCTGGGCGGAACGTTGGCCGGCATTGAAGTAGCGTTGTGCCCTGTGGGTGTTTCGCGGCGGTTGAAGAGCAGGTTCCACCGATTCCTCCAACGGCCGGGTTCCACGGTCTTCCTGGAACCGTTGGAAAGGCTGCTACCGAAGATTGCGGCGCGCGCAGACGACCTGTCGGCGCTCGACGACGACGAGCTGGTCAACACCGCAGAGGAGACGGAAGACTCCGTCGGCATCTGTGCGGTGGGGCGCGAGGCCGCCCAGCGAGGGCTACAGGAGCGGCCGTACGACGTCCAGCTGCTCGGCGCGCTGTCGCTGCTGGCCGGCAATGTCGTCGAAATGGCCACGGGCGAGGGCAAGACGCTCACTGCGGCGATCGCCGCATACGGATACACGACCCGCGGCGAGGGGCCGGTCCGGATCCTGACCATCAACGACTACCTGGCCCGCCGCGACGCGGAGTGGATGGAACCGGTCTACCAGCACCTTGGCATGACGGTGGGCTGGGTGACCGAGTCGTCAACACCGCAGGAACGTCGTGCGGCGTATGCGAAAAACGTCACCTACGTGTCGGTCAGCGAGGCCGGCTTCGACTACCTGCGGGACCAGCTCGTCACCGATATCGCCGACCGGGTCCAGCCGGACCTGGCCACGGCGATCGTCGATGAGGCGGACTCGATCCTGATCGACGAGGCCCGCGTGCCAATGGTGCTGGCCGGTGCCGTGCCGGGAGAGCAGGATCCGGTGCACACCGCCGCGGCGCTGGTACGCATCCTGCGGCCGCGGCGCGACTACGAGGTGGCCGAGGACCGCCGCAGCGCGGCGCTGACCTCGAAGGGGCTCGCGGTCATCGAACGCAAGCTCAACATGAACCTCTATGCCGAGGAGAACGTCGAGCAGCTCTCCGCCATCAACGTCGCGCTGCACGCGCACGCGCTGCTGCGCCGCGACGTGGACTACATCGTGCGCAACGACGCCGTCGAGCTGGTCGACGAGATGCGCGGCCGGGTGGCCCAACGCCGCCGCTGGCCCGATGGCCTGCAGGCGGCGGTGGAGGCCAAGGAAGGTCTCAACGCCACCGCCGAGGGCGAGGTGCTCGGGACCATCACCGTGCAGGGATACATCCAGCTCTACCGCACCGTCTGCGGGATGACCGCCACCGCGGTGCACGTGGGCGACCAGCTTCGTGAGTTCTTCAAGCTCGAGATCGCCGTGATCTCGCCCAACACCCCCTGTATCCGGGTGGACGAGCCGGACCGCATCTACGCCACCCGCACCGAGCGGGACGAGGCGATGCTCGCGGAAATCACGATGCACCACAAGACAGGTCGTCCGGTGCTGGTCGGCACGTTGGATGTGAAGGAGTCAGAGGAACTCGCCAAGGAACTCGCCACGGCCGAGGTGCCGTGCATCGTGCTCAACGCGAAGAACGACGACGAGGAAGCGGCAATCATCGCGGAGGCCGGCCGATACGGCGCGGTCACCGTCTCTACGCAGATGGCCGGGCGTGGTGTCGACATCCGGTTGGGCGGCAGCGACCAGGCCGACCGGAAGCGGGTGGCCGACCTCGGCGGGCTCTTCGTGATCGGCGGCGGCCGGCACGACAGCCGACGCGTCGACGATCAGCTGCGTGGCCGGGCCGGCCGGCAGGGTGATCCGGGGGGCTCGATCTTCTTCGTCTCCCTGGAGGACGGCCTGGTCATGCGCCATGCCGCCGACGCGATCCCGGCCTCGCCGACAATGACGTTCGACGGCCTGGTCACCGACGAGCAGGTGGACTGGGCGGTGGAGCATGCCCAGCGGGTCTCCGAGGGGGTCAATGCCGAGATCCACCGCAACACCTGGCGGTACAGCGTGGTGATCGAGCAGCAGCGGAAGGTCCTGGCCGAACGCCGCGAGCGGCTGCTGACCACGAACGTGGCGGCCGAGATGCTGCGGCGGAAGTTCCCCGAGCGGTTCCAGCAGCCCGACGAGGCCGCCGAGGCCGACGAGGCCGCCGAGGCCGCCGAGGCCGACGACGCCGAGGCCGACGAGGCCGCCGACGCCGAGGCCGACGAGGCCGACGACGCCGAGGCCGCCGACGCCGAGGCCGACGAGGCCGAGCAAGCCAGCGATGAGGCCGCCGCCGAGTCCCCCGCCGAGGAGACCCCCGACACGGCCGCCACCGAGGACACCGAGGACACCGAGGACACCGAGGACGAGGCTCCCTCCGTCAGCATGGTGGCCGTTGATGACGAAACGTTCTCCCGGGCGGCGCGCTCGATCGCCCTCTGCCACCTGGACCAGCTGTGGGCCGAGCACCTGGCCACGCTGTCGGAGGTCCGCGAGGGGGTGCACCTGCGGGCACTGGGCCGGCTCGACCCGCTCGACGAGTTCCACCGAACGGCGGTTCCGGCGTTCAACCAGCTCGTCCCGGAGATCGAAGTGCGCACGGTGAGCACCTTCGAAGAACTCGATCTCACCGAAGGCTGGCAGCCGGACCGGGCCGGCCTGATCCGCCCGAGCGCCACCTGGACGTACCTGGTCTACGACAATCCGTTCGGCTCGGAGCTGGACCGGCTGATCACCGCCGTCGGTCGTCGTCTCGGAGATCGTCGCTGACCCGCTGACCCGCTGACCCTGTGGCCCCGTTCCCCGGCCGGGGAA
>JABDRL010000109.1 GCA_013041765.1 Dactylosporangium sp.
CAGGGAGACCGAGCGGATGGCGGAGCAGGTGCGGGCCGAGGCGGCCCAGCACGCCGCCCAGATGACGCAGGCCGTCCAGGCGCTGGCCGCCGCGGCGACCCGACTCGACCAGCGGGCCACCCCCGACCTGGCCGAGCTGGAGCAGACCATCGTGATCGCGGCCTTCGCCCTCGCCGAATCGATCGTCGGAAGGGAGCTGACCACCGCCACCGACCCGGGCGCCGACGCGATCGCCAGGGCGCTCGCCGCCGTCCCCAGCGGCGGTCGGGTGACCGTGCGGCTGAGCCCGCAGGACCTCGCGACGGTCGCGGAGACCGAGGGGTTGGCCGGCGAGCTGGCCATCGGCGGGCGCGATGTCACCGTCCTGGCCGACCCCGCCCTCGCCCCGGGAGACGCCATGGCCGAATGCGACGCGACGACCGTCGACGCCCGGGTCCTCCCCGCGATCGCCAGAATGCGGGAGGTGCTGTTCGGTGCCGGCCAGTGACCAGCATGCCCACCTGGCGCTGCGTGACCGCTTCGCGGCCGCGATGGCCTCGGCCGCCCCGCGGTGCCACGGCAGGGTCACGTCCGTCATCGGCCTTGCCGTCACGGTCGCCGGGATCTCGGGGAACGTCGGCGATCTGGTGCACATCGGCGAGTCCGACGCGCCGGTCCCCGCCGAGGTGGTCGCCATCGACGGCGACCAGCTGCGGTGCCTGCCGCTGGGGGCGCTGCACGGGGTCGGGCGCAACGCCCCGGTGTTCAGCACGGACCTGCCGCTGCGCATCCCCGTGGGCGGGCAGCTGCGCGGTCGGGTCCTCGACGGTCTCGGCCGCCCCATCGACGGTGGCCCGCCGATCCACGGTCCCGGGGCACCGGCCGACGCCGAGCTGGTGTTCGTCGAGAACGAGGCGCCCCAGCCGCTGGCCAGAGGCCGGGTCGGCGAGGCGCTGTCGCTCGGGGTCCGGGCCATCGACACGATGGCCACCTGCGGCCGGGGGCAGCGCATGGGCATCTTCTCCGGTTCCGGCGTCGGCAAGTCCAGCCTGCTCTCGATGATCACCCGCGGAACCGAGGCCCGGATCAGCGTGATCGCCCTCGTCGGCGAGCGTGGCCGGGAGGTGCGGGAGTTCATCGCCAACGATCTCGGCCCGGAGGGCCTGGCCCGCTCGGTCGTCGTCGTCGCCACCTCGGATCAGCCCCCGCTGGTGCGGCTGCGGGCGGGGTTCGTCGCGACCCGGATCGCCGAGTGGTTCCGGGACACCGGCGACGACGTCCTGCTGCTGATGGACAGCCTGACCCGCACGGCCATGGCGCAGCGGGAGGTGGGGCTGTCCGTCGGGGAGCCCCCGGCGACGAGAGGCTATCCCCCCAGCGTCTTCGCGCTGCTCGCCAGGCTGCTGGAGCGCGCCGGCCCGGCGGCGCGGGGCAGCATCACCGGGCTGTACACGGTGCTGGTCAACGGCGACGACCACAACGAGCCGATCGCGGACGCCGCCCGGTCGATCCTGGACGGGCACATCGTGCTCGACCGGCGGCTGGCGACCGCGGGACACTTCCCGAGCATCGATGTGCTGGAATCCGTTTCCCGCGTCGCCGGTGCCGTGACAACGCCGGACCAGCGACAGCACTCGACCGCGCTGCGACGGCTGCTGGCGGCCCACCGGGATGTCCGGGAACTCATTGAGATCGGAGCGTACGTCCCCGGCACCAACGTCGAGGCCGACGAGGCCCGGGCGATGCTGCCCGCCATCGAGCGGTTCCTCCGGCAGGACCTTGCCGATCAGACGCCGGCCGCGGCGGCCTGGGCCGCCCTGGACCACCTGCTTCGGAAGGAGCGGCAGACATGAGGCGATTCCGGCTGGCCGCCGTCCTGAGAGCCCGGCGGGTCAAGGAGGACGCGGCGAAGGCCGCCTCGGCCTCGGCCCGGGCCGAGGCGGCCGAGGCCGAGGCCCGCACCGGCGCGTACGAGCTGGAGCTGGAGCGCCGGCAGGAGCCGGACGGACCGTCCGCCCGGGCCTTCGTCGCCAGTTTGCTGGCCACCCAGGCGCTGGCCTCGACGCTCAGCGGCGCCGTCCGGCTGACGGAGCTGTCCAGTGCCCGGGCCGACCTGCGGCTCGACGAGCTGCGGGGGGCCGCGGCCCAGCGCAAGGCACTGGAACGGCTCGCCGAGCGGCACGCCGCCGAGCGGCAGCGGGCGGAGGAGCGCGCGGAGCAGGATGTCGCCGACGATCTGAGCGGTGCGGCCCAGCACCGGAACGGGCGGCCGGAATGATCGCCGATATCGCCATGCGCGTCCAGGAACTCCGGGGACAGCTGGGTCTGAGCGCCACCGCGACGACGGGCACCGCCTCGGCCGGCGGGACGAGTTTCGCCTCCTCGCTGGCGGACGCGGTCGGCGGCGGTGCGGTCACCGGCGACCGGGTCGTGTCCACCGCCAGGCGGTACCTTGGCGTGCCGTACGTGTACGGCGGCACCAACCCGGCAACGGGGCTCGACTGCTCCGGGCTGGTCCAGCGGGTCTACCAGGACCTGGGCATCGAGCTGCCGCGGACCGCGGCCCAGCAGGCGAAGGTCGGGCAGCCCGTTGCCGGCCTGGACCAGGCCCGGCCCGGCGATCTGCTCGCCTTCAACGCCCCGGTCAATCACATCGCGATCTACATCGGGGACGGAAAAATGATCGCCGCGCCGCACTCCGGCGAGGTGGTGAAGGTCCAGAAGGTGTACCAGACACCGTCCGCGATCCGGCGCATCGTGCCCGACCGGCCCCCGGTCATGGCCAGCGGCGCGGCTTCGGCCGGCGCGGTCGTCCGTCCCGCGGCGTTGCAGGGCACGGCCGGCGGTGCCGACGTCCCGTACGCCTCGCTGTTCCAGACGGCGGCCGCGAAGTACGGCCTGTCGCCGAGTCTCCTCGCCGCGGTGGCGAAGGTCGAGTCCAGCTACAACCCGGACGCCGTCAGCCGGGCGGGAGCGAGGGGCCTGATGCAGATCATGCCGGGCACCGCCGCCGGGCTCAACGTCGATCCTTCCGACCCGGTGCAGGCGGTCGACGGCGCGGCCCGGTTGCTGGCCAGCAACCTCAAGCAGTTCGACGGCTCGCTGTCCCTGGCCCTGGCCGCCTACAACGCGGGAGCCGGAGCCGTCCGCAAGTACGGGGGCATCCCGCCGTACGCGGAGACCCGGGCGTACGTACCCAAAGTGCAAGCTGCCATGGCGCAGCTGAAGGCGAGGGGATTCGGATGATGACGATCAGCCAGCTGACCGGCCAGCCGGTGCCTGCCGGCACGGCGACCGGGCCACGCTGGGGCGAGACGCCAGAGTGCGGCTTCGTTTCGCTGCTCGCCGCGCTGTGCTCCCTGGACCCCGCGACCGCCGAGCGGGCAGCGCTCCCGCAGGGGCGCCCGGGGATCACGGAGCCCGGTCCGGACGCGCTCCTCGGCACGGATCTCCCCCCGGGGGTACCGCCGGAGGCCGACCGCACGGCGCTGCCCGGTCCGCCCCTCGCCGGGGTGCTGGCCGAGGCCCCCGACGATCCGGACCCCGGTGACGCCGTTGCCGCCGGGGCCGCGGAACTCCCGCTCC
>JABDRL010000342.1 GCA_013041765.1 Dactylosporangium sp.
CGCCGGGGGCGAGCCGGCGCAGGGTCGTCGCCCCGTCCAGTACCCGCGCCAGTCGCGCTCTGGTGTACTCCCCGAGGTAGGTCAGCACGTCGGCGTCCCGGCCGATCCGGCGGAGGGCCGCCCGCGCGCCGGGCAGCATCGCCCACCCGACCTCGTGGCCATGGGTCTGCGCGACGGCCCGCCGGATGCCGGCCCGGCGACGCAGGTGGCCGGCGAGCAGCCCGAGCGGGGCCGCGGCCCCGAACCACACCGTCCGGCAGTCATGGTGCCTGGCGATCTCGGCCGCGCGGCGCGCAACGGCCGGGGTGGGCAGCAGCATCCCGGTGGAGTCCCGGATGACCTCGAACGGCTGCCGCGCGTCGAACCTGGCCGCGTCCCGCCAGGCCGAGGCGTAGACGACGAGCGATCCTTCGGGCTGGCGGAGGGCCAGGTTGTGGATGAAGGACTGGATGCCCCCGGGGCGGGGCGGAAAGTCGTTCGTGACGAGGAGGGTGGTCGCGCTCACCGCGCACCCCGCGCCCAGGCCCGCGCGGCGGCCATCCGCTCGACCGTTGACGGGTGCGAGCCGAAGAGGAGGTGTTCCAGCCACGGTGGGTCCGGATCACCGAGGTTGACCCGGCTCAACCGGGCCTGCATCGCCTCGAAGGTCGCCGGGTCCCGCGTCAGCGTGAGGGCATGGGCATCCGCCCTGGCCTCGATCCGCCGGGAGATCCCGGCCTGGACCGGCCCCGCGGCCAGACCGGCGAGCGCCACCAGGGCCACGATCAGCGCAACGGCCCGAGGCTGGGTCAGCGAGTCGACGCCCGCTCGGCGCAGCAGGCCGCCCCAGGATCCGAGCAGGTACAGGCCGACGACCGCGGCGGCGGCCCCCAGCGCGCCCAGCAGCGTGCCGACGAGCACGTCGCGGTCGCGGGCGTGGCCGAGTTCGTGGGCGACGACCGAGCTGATCTCCGCCGGCGGTGCCTCGCCCAGCAGGGTGTCGTAGACGACGATGCGCCGGGTGGGGCCGAACCCGGAGACGTAGGCGTTGACCGCCCGGGTCCGCCGGGAGGCATCGGCGACCAGGACGTCTCGCACCGGTACGCCGTCCCGCTCCGCCAGCGTCGTCAGCTCGTCGCGCAGCTGGCCCTGCGCCATCGGCGTGAACCGGTTGAAGACCGGCTCGACCAGCACGGGGTAGACGAACGACACCAGCACGACCAGCACGGCGGCGCAGGCCGCAGCCGGAGCCCACCACCAGCGGGGGGCCAGCCTGGTGATGGTGAAGAACCCCGCGACGGCCACCGCCCCGATGACCGCGCCGATGGCGTAGCTCTTGAGCACGTCAACGCCCCAGGCACCCCAGTCCTGGGTGGACAGCCCGTAGCGGCGAACGATCCGGTGCTGCCAGGCCGCGATCGGGAGGGTGGCCAGCTCTCCGATGAAGACCACCGCCAGGCCGCCCAGCAGGGCCTGGCCGAGCCAGTGGCCCCCGAACGGCCGGCCCACGAACTCGACCAGGCGGCTCCCCAGCGGGGTCAGCCCGAGGACCAGCGCCACCAGCAGCCCGAGGACCAGCGCCCCGTACGAGCCCGGGCGCAGCGCCGCGTGGAACGCCCGGCCCCGGGCGACGGCGTCGGCCGGGAGGGTGTCCAGCGCGGCGAGCTGGTCGGTTCGGGGCGCGGGGGGCGTGGTCAGCGGCACTCTCATGATCGTGATGACCACCAGAGAGATCAGCAGAGCCACCAGGGTGCCGACCGCGAACCACCTCGACGTCATCCGGCTGTCCTTCCCCGCGCCCGCTGTCGATGGAGAGATCCTATGCGGCGGTCACGGCCCATGACGGATCATGAGCGGGCGAGCCGCCGGAGGAGCGTGTCCGAGATCAATGGGTAGGCTCCGTGCCGCCGGACCCCGTCCGCGACCTCCTTGTCCGAGGAGACCACGACGACGGGTCGACCGGACGGCTCGGCCCGGACGAGTCGCCGGATGAGGTCATCGGCCGTCTGCCCGGTCCGGGAGAACAGCACCCGCACCCCCCGGGGCGCCGGGGGCAGGCCCAGCACCCGCTCCGCGCCGTCGAAGACGACGGTCACCTCGGCCTGGGTCTGGGCGGCGAGGCCGCCCAGCCCGGCGATCAGGCGGCGGCGCTGCTGTTCCAGGGACATCTCCCCGAAGCCGCGCTTGGTGACGTTGTAGCCGTCGACGATCAGGTGCGCCTTGGGCAGGGCCAGCAGCTGATCGAGCCGGGCGGGGTCGTCGGCGTCCAGCGCCCGCGCGGACCCGGTCCCGGCGGCCTCCGGACGGTCCGCGCAGATCTCCGCGACGAAGTCTGCGGGGAGCCGGTCGGCGGGATCGAGTGCCAGTTCCCGCCGCAGCCCCGCCGCGGCCCGGCCGATGGTCTCCAGCAGCAGCCACAGGCGAGTGTCGTCGACGGCTCTGGCGTCCTTGGCCGTCTGCCTGGCCGCCCCCGCGGCCGACTCCGCCTCGGCGAGCTTGGCCTTCAGCCGGCGGGTTTCCGCATCGTGGTCAATCGTCGCCCGGGCGGACCGGCCCTTCTCGACGGCAAGCAGCTCCGTGGCCCGGCGCTCCCGGGTCTGCAGGTCCCGCAGGGCTCGGGCCAGGGCCCGGGATTCCTCCCGGAGACCGCCGTTCTCGTCCCGCAGCCGCGACACCTCGTCCCGTAGCTTCTCCACCTCGACCTTCACGATGGTCCGGTCGTGCTCGGCCTGGGCCAGCCGCTGTTCGAGGCCCCGGACGCGGTCGGTGGCATGGGCGTTGGCCACATCGGCCCGCAGGGTCTCGGCCGCCGTGTCGATCATGTCTCGCCAGCCGTCGGGGCGGGCGAGGTAGGCCAGGGCGGCGATCTCCACGGGGTCGGCGGCGGCCGGCGGCTCGGCGGCGAGCACCGCCTGGCCGAGGTCGCCGGCCATCTCCACGACGTGTCCGGCCAGCCGCTGGCGCAGCAGCGGGGCGCTGGACAGCTGGGCCGCGATCATCGCGCCGCCGAGCTTGGCGCGTCTGGTCGGGGTGAACTTCGCGATGCGGCGCAGGGGCGTGGGCAGCTCGTCCGCGGGAACGGCCGGCATCGCGGCGGAAGCGAGGGCGATCACGCGTTGTCGAACCGGTTCCGGCAGCGGGGGCTCGTGCTGACCGGCACTCGACTCCGCCTGATCTGGAGGCTCGGCGACGGGTTCCAGCGCGGACATACTGTCTAGTGTCGCATCGTCCTCGGCGCTCCCCGCGTCGCTCAGGCAGGACGGCCGACAGATGGCGCTCCAAAAAGCATAAGTGGCCCATTTCGCACCCGCCGGGTCATCGTCGGATACCGAATGTCGTTTCGGGGCTCCCCCGAACGGCCGCCACTATCGTGGATTGATTGACTATCAGGCGTTCGCCCATACTCAAATAGCCAATCGACAACGGGTCGGCTAACTACGCTGATAACCATCCCCTTCGGGAATGCCAGGCATGGTGGACGAGGAGGTGCCGGATGGATCCCGGTTCGCACCGGATCGAACGGCGCCCAAACGCGACCACACCGGAGCCGCCCCTGGTCACGCCCACTCCCCCGAACTTCGCCACGCTGGGGGGCGGCGCGCTGCCCGGCGACCGGACCCCGACCTACTCCAATGCCATCTCGCAACGCCTGCGCGCCATGCTGCCGTGGTCGACGGCCGACGATCCCGTGACCATGCTCATCCGCACGCACCGGGCCATCCACCCGAGCGGCGACGGTGGCCTGCTACGCCGGGCGTACAGCACCGCCGAGCAGATGCACCGGGGCCAGATGCGCAAGAGCGGGGAGCCGTACATCACCCACCCGCTCTCGGTCGCGCAGATCTGCGCTGACCTGGGCATGGACACCACGACGCTGGTCGCGGCGCTGCTGCACGACACCGTGGAGGACACCAAGTACACCCTCGCGGCCCTGGAGAGTGATTTCGGCTCGGACGTGGCCATCATCGTCGACGGGGTCACCAAGTTCGACAAGGTGTTCTACGGCCAGGACGCCGAGGTCGAGACAATCCGCAAGCTGATCGTCATGGCCGGCCGGGACGTCCGGGTCCTGGTCATCAAGCTGGCCGACCGGCTGCACAACATGCGCACGCTGGACGCCCGGTCCACGTCCTCCCAGGTCCGCATCGCCAAGGCGACCCAGGACGTGCTGATCCCGCTCTGCGACCGCCTGGGGATCCAGGCGCTCAAGCGGGAACTGGACGACTGGGTGCTGCGGGCGCTGAGCCCGGACGGGTACGCCAGGGTGATCGACTACTTCGCCCGGCGCAAGGGCCGGACGAAGTACCTCGCCGAGATCATCGCCCAGGTCAACACCGAGCTGGACCAGTTCAGGATCGACGCGACGATCACCCCACGCGAGCGACATCTGTACTCCATCTGGAAGGACACCGTCGCTGGCGGCCATCCGGAGCCCTACGACCTGCCCCGCATCATCATCGTCGTCGACGGCCCGGACACCGACTGCTACGCGGCCCTCGGCGCCGTCCACGGGCGCTGGCGCCCGGTGCCCGGCCGGTTCAAGGACTTCATCGCGTCGCCAAAGAACAACCTCTACCGTTCCCTGCACACCACGGTGATCGGGTCCGACGACACGGCCGTCGAGGTGCTCATCCGCACCGAGGCGATGCACCGCACCTCCGAGTACGGCATCATCGCCAACTTCCGCTATCCGCAGCACGCGGCGAGCTTCGGCCCGGCGGCCCAGGCGGAGCAGCTGGAGTGGCTGCACCGGCTGCTGGACTGGCAGGGGGCCGCGACGGACCCCGCGCAGTTCCTCGATTCGCTGCGCTGTGCCCTCGCCGAGGCGCAGATCATCGTGTTCACCTCGACCGGTCGGCCCGTCCTGCTGCCGGCCGATGCCACGCCGATCGATCTGGCGTACACCCTCGGCGCGGACGTCGGTCACCGGTGCGTCGGCGCCCGCCTCAACGGCCGGCTGGTGCCGCTGTCGTCGATTCTGAACGACGGCGATGTGGTCGAAATCATGACGCGGCCGGGGCAGCGGGACGAGTTCGACTTCGACGACAACGCCCCGGCGCCCGGTCCCTCGGTCGAGTGGCTACAGCTGGTCAAGACTCCGCACGCGCGGCTGCACATCAGCCGCTGGTTCTCCGACCGCAAGGCGCCGGCGTCCACGATCGCCCACAAGGTCCGGCTGGGGCGGGCGGCGATCGGCCTGGCCCTGCGGCAGAAGGAACGAGGACTCGCCAGCGACCTGCCGCTGCTGCGGCTGCTGCCGCATCTGGGCTACCCCGATCTGGAAACGCTGCTGGTCGCGGTCGCCGATCACAAGATCTCGGCGGATGCCGTCGTCGAGACGCTGATCGCCCTCGTCGACCAGACTCCCCACTAGCGAGGCCGCTGGGTACCCTCAAACCCGATGACTGGAGATCCCGCTCGGCGAGGGCCGCTGCGCACCCTGCGGTCCCTGACGTTCCGCCTGTTCTACGGCCTCCCCCCGCACCTGCGCCGCCGGCTGGTTCGCCTGGGCGCCGGCACGTACACCGTGGGGGCCGTCGTCCTCGTCACCGAGCTTCCCGCCGGCCCGGGCGCGACCGCCGGCCCGGGTCCGGCGACGGGGGGCATGTTCGGGCAGCCAGACGCCCCGGCGGCCGGGCGGTTGCTGATGGTTCGCCAGCCCCCGGGTAAGGGCTGGTCGCTCCCTGCCGGCCTGCTGAACCGCGGGGAACGTCCCGCCGCTGGCGCCGCCCGGGAGCTGCTTGAGGAGACCGGCGTGCGGGTCGACGCCGCCACGCTCCGCGTGGCCGTCCCCAGTGCCGTGGTCCACACCAGGGGACGCTGGATCGATCTGGTCTTCAGCACGGCGGTGTCCGGTGACACGCCGCTGGCGGTGGACGGAGACGAGATCCTGGAGGCCGGATGGCAGTCGGTGGGGGCACTGCCCCCGGTCACTCCGGCCACGGCCCGCTTCCTGGCGCACTACGGTCTCGGCCCGTACCGGGACTACCCGGAAGTCATCCGGTGACGGACATCGCGGCCGTCGTTCTCGCCGCGGGCGAGGGTCGGCGGCTGCGTCCCCTGACGCACACGCGCCCCAAGGCCCTGTGCCCCGTCGGCAACGTTCCGCTGCTCGACCGGGCGCTCGACCGGCTGGACCGCCTGGGGTTCACCGGCCGGGACACCGTCGCCGTCAACGCCTGCTACCTCGCCGGCCAGATGGTCGCCCACCTCGGTGACCGGACGCACCTCTCGGTCGAACCGGGAACGCCCCTCGGCACCGCCGGCGGGCTCGGTCGCCTGCGTCCCTGGATCGCCGGACGCGGCGTGCTGGTCGGCAACGCCGACGCGTACCTCGCGTCGCCGCACGCCGCCCCGGGGCCGGACATCGCCGCGCTGCTCGACGGCTGGGACGGCCGGAGCGTGCGGATCCTCGGGGTTCCGGCGGCCGGGGGCGAGACCGCCGAGTTCGGCCGGCACCGGTTCGCCGGTTTCTCGCTGCTGCCCTGGGCCGACGTCGCCGCCCTGCCGGCCGAGCCCGGCAACCTCGTGCGCACCACGTGGCGGCCGGCCGAGCGCCAGGGGCGGCTGGAGGTCGTCGAGTTCCCGGGACGCTACCGCGACACCGGCACCCCGGCCGACTATCTCGCGGCCAACCTGGACG
>JABDRL010000132.1 GCA_013041765.1 Dactylosporangium sp.
TCGTGCCGTCGGACATGACCGCGAAATGGGTCAGACCCAGGTCGATGCCGATCTCCGAGTCGACCGGCGACAGCGTCTCGCCGGCGACTGTCCGCACGACGAACGACGCGAAGTACCGCCCGGCTGCGTCCTGGATGATCGCCACGGACGAGGGGTCCGAGGCAAGCGCCCTGGACCAGCGCACCTCCACGTCGTCGATCTTCGGCAAGCGCGGGCGGCCGTTGTCGAGCACCCCGAACCGGGAGTTCCTCGTGAACCGGATGGCCTGCCGGCTGTCCTTGCGCGAGCGGAACCGGGGCGGCGCCACCCTACGGCCCTCGCGCCTGCCCGAGATCGAGGTGGCCCGATCCGGATTCCTGGAGCGGCCCCGGAACCACCGGCGGGCACTGCGTCGCATCGTGCTTGCCGGAGTAACGGTGAACATCGGCGGCGGGCTGCCCTACGCCCTCGCCGTCGGTGGGGTCTGGCGTACATCTGCGGTTTCGCCCTGCTGGCCGCCCGGGCCGAGACCCGTGGCCAGGGAGTGGTGGTGCGTTCGGTGTCCGCTGTCGGCGAGCGTTCCCTCAGCTGCTACCTGCTGCAATCGGTGATCCTCGCACCGCTGCTGGGGGCGTGGGGACTCGGCCTGGGCGCCCGGATCGGCACCGCACCGGCGTACGCCCTGGCGGTCGGCGTGTGGGCGCTGAGCATCGCCTGCGCCGTGGCCCTTGCCCGCGCGGGACGACGAGGACCGTTCGAAGTCGTATTGCGGCGTCTGACGTACGGCTCCCGACACCGGACGTGAGCCGGCTGGTCAGGGGGACGGCCGTCGAAGCCCGCATCGCCGAGATCCGCACAAGCAGCGACGCCGGCACCATGATCAGCGGTGCCGGCGTACCCCGAAAACACAACCCACACCACCGGTTCGCACAATGGTGTGGTTGGTGGAGCTGAGGGGACTCGAACCCCTGACCCCCACACTGCCAGTGTGGTGCGCTACCAGCTGCGCCACAGCCCCTTAGATACCCGCCACAACGGGCACTCGGGCAATACTACACACCCGGACCGCCGGGTTCGAATCCGATCCCGCTGCGCGTCGCACTCCTGGCGCTGGGGCTAGTTGAGGTTCGGATCGGACGGAAAGTGGGCCACGGCGGCCATGAGCCCGCCCTGCCGTCGCAGCACCATGTGCCACAGGTCGTCGGGCCGAGAAGCGAACGCGTCACCGGGAAGCGCGTCGAACACGAACCACGACCGGGTCTCCACCTCGTCCTCCAGCTGACCCGGGGACCAGCCGGCATAGCCGGCGAACACCCGCACGGCGACCAACCCCGACCCGAGTATCTCCGGGTCCTTGGAGAGATCTACCGTGCCGATCGACCCCGATACCCGGGTGAACCCGACCAGGTCGGTAACGCCCGGCCGGGTCCAGGCCAGGCAGATGGCCGCTTCCGGCGTTACCGGTCCGCCCTCGAACACCACCGGAGGCTCGCCAGCCAGGGTTCCCCATCCGCCGAGGACCTCGGACACCGAGACCTCTGTCGCCCGGTTGAGGACCACCCCGAGCGCGCCGCCGTCCTCATGCGCGACAACGAGCACCACCGTGCGTTCGAAGTTCGGGTCACGCAGGGCTGGGGTCGCCACCAGCAGCCGCCCGGCGAGCGACTCCATGTCCCTCCCCTGTCTCGTTCCCGGCTCTCCTGGCCGATCCGTCTCGCGCACGCTCGCCGCTCCTAGCCCAATATGCCGAACAATTCAGAACATAGCCGTCTCAACGGGGTCGCCCGTTCCGGGCTGCCTGGCCACGTATGCATGATCTGCCTCCGGCTCATGCCAGGCACCATAGCCTGAGTTCCCCCGATCCCATTAGGGTCTGTGCCGTGGCCGTCATCGCTGAAACTGCCATCATCGGCGGATCCGGGCTATATGCCCTGCTGGATGATTCCGAGGAGCATCGGGTCGATACCCCGTTCGGGGCACCCTCCGGTCCGATCACCGTCGCGCCCGTCGCGGGCCGCCCCACGGCGTTCGTGCCCCGACACGGCCATGATCACCGCCTCCCGCCGCACCGCATCCCCTACCGGGCGAACATGTGGGCGCTTCGGTCCCTCGGCGTCCGCCAGGTTCTCGCCCCCTGCGCGGTGGGCGGGTTGCTGCCGGAACTCGGTCCGGGCAGCTTCGTTCTGCCTGATCAGCTGATCGACCGGACGAGCGGCCGGGTCCAGACCTTCTTCGACGACGGGGCCGTGCACGTAAATTTCGCCGATCCCTACTGTCCTACCGGGCGTGATGCGGCCTACGCCGCGGCGATCCGCCACGGCCTGCCGGCGACTCCCACCGGCACCATGGTTGTGATCGACGGCCCGCGGTTCTCCACCCGGGCCGAATCCCGCTGGTTCGCCACGCTCGGCGGAACCATCGTCAACATGACCGGTCATCCGGAGGCGGTTCTCGCCCGCGAACTGGCCATGTGTTACACGCCTATCGCGCTCGTCACGGATCTTGATGCCGGCGTCGATGGGGATCACGGGGTCACCCAGGAGGAGGTGTTCCGGGTCTTCGCCGAGAACACCGAACGGATGCGGGCGCTGCTGCTGGATATCATCGCCGCACTGCCCCTGGCCCCGCCCTGCGCATGCGGGTCGGCTCTGGACGGCATGAACATCTCGATCGCTCTGCCGTAGCAGAAGAAAAGATCATCACTTGGTCTACACCAGCCGTGGGATCTTGGCCTTAGGGGGCGGCTGAGGTAGACCGGAACTTGATCTTCCCGGACCCGGTCGCCCTGTGCCCGGTCGCCCTGTGCCCGGTCGCCTACACGCCGTGGCAGGCCACCCCGTTGAGGGCGAACCCCGTCCCGGACTGGCTGGACTTGGCCGTCTGCCCCGCGATGTTGGCGCCGACATCGGTGACTTCCTGGCCCGGGCCGATCCGGGCGTTGTACGAGGCGCCGAGGACCGTGACGGCCCTGCCGACCTGGCTCCAGGACGCGTTCCACCCCTGCACGACGCGAAGATCACCCGCAAGGTTGAAGGTCAGTATCCACCTGTCGACCGCAACACTCCCGGTATTGATGATGGTGAGCGCTATCGTGGCGCCGGCGCCCCAGTCCAGCGTGACCGAGAGCCCCGCGGCACACGTCGTCCCGGGCGCCGAGCCCGACGACGGTAGGGGCATCCGACTCCGGCTGGGCTTCGGCGACGGAGGCGCGGGCGGGCGGCTGCTCGGGGCCGGGGATGCCGCGGGCGCCGAACTGACGGCGACGCTGGCGCCGCGGTCAGCGCCCATGCCGCCGTCCGATGCCGAGGTCACCGGAGCCGCGACCTGGTCGCTGCCCGGTTCCCGGCCCCGATCGTCGCCGAGGGCGAAGACACCCAGCGCGGCCACCAGCGTCACCACGGTGAGCAGGGCGATCGCGGCCAGTGCCGCCGTCGACCACGGAGTCCGCAGGTACCGCCAGCGGCCCGCACCGGCAACCGCGGGCTCCTCCGCCGGGGAAGCCGCGGCCAGCACGATCGTGGGCTCCTGGCCCATGGCGTCCGCCACGTCCCCCGCTGGCGGGGCCCCTTCGGCCCCGGCCCCGGCCACCGCCACAGGTTCGGGCTCGGGTTCGGGCTCGGGTTCGGGTTCGGGTTCGGGCTCAGCGGAGACCGGTTCCAGCACGACGGTCGGCGTGGTGTTCGCTGGTTGCGGTTCAACGGCCGCGACCCGGCGCCGCACGACCCGAGCCAGCCGACGGGCGGCTTCGGCACTCGTCGGCCGCCGCGCGGGATCCTCGCTCAGGCATGCTTCGCAGACGGCCAGGGCGTCTGCGGGGATCTCCGCCAGGTCCCTGGCCGTGGTCCGCAGCCAGGCCATCATGTCCGCCGTGGTGCTCGCCTGCGGCTCGGAGCCGCTGAGGGCGTGGTAGAGCACCAGCCCGAGGCCGCCGACATCATCCGCCGCCGTTCGTACGCCGACGGCCCCGGTCTGCGCGCCGAGCGCGGCTGTTCCCAAGCCGACGAGTTTCGCCCCGGTCAGGGTGATGATGATGGCCGAGGGCGTGACGTCGCCGTGCACCAGCCGGCGGGCGTGGGCCGCGGACAGCGCCGCGGCGGCCTCCGCGCAGACTTCGACGGCGGTACGCCAGGATGGTGGTTCCTGGCGGAGACGGTCCGCCAGGGAGGTTCCGTCGACCAGTTCCGTGACGACGAAGACTGCCTCTGAGCCGTCCGGTTCGCGCGTGTGGCCGGAGTCGTAGACGCCCGCGACGTTGGGGTGCGCGATCAGCGATGCCGCGGTGGCCCTGGCCGCCAAGCGCCGTCGCAGGGCCTGGTCCGCCGCGGTGACGCCGGGAACGATCTGAACGGCCACTCGCCGCCCGAGCACTTCGTCATGGGCACGCCACACCTCGAAGCGGCCGCTGGTCGCGATGGGGGCGATCAGGCGGTACCGGTCGGCAAACAATCGAGGGGCATCCACAAGACCCGCAGTCTGCCCAATCTGGGCGCGGGATGCGAGTCCCCAACCACATAGCGAGAGTTCGCACCTGCTAGGAGAATCCGGCGAACTGAAAACCGGTGGCCGGTCTTTCGGACCGGCCACCGGATCTGGTGGAGGTGCCGGGAATCGAACCCGGGTCCTTCGTCGTCTTGCCAGGACTTCTCCGAGCGCAGCTCGCTATGTCTCTACTCGGCCCTCCCGATCACGCGAGCGAGTCGGGATGACGGGTCCAGTCGCGATTCATCTCACCTCGTGGGCCCCACGACAGGGCTCAGTCGGCCAGCCTTCTCACTGATGCCGGAATCCGGGTCGAAGGCAACCCCGGTCCGACAGACCTAGACCTAACTCTTGCCTCAGGCGGCGAGAGCCATTTCCTTCTGGGTCAGGTCAGCGCTATTTGAGTTGGCGCTTATGGGTTTCCGACGATGATTATCGAGACAACGTCGGCTTCCTCGGCTCGCTTCTCCTGCCGTAACGTCCGAAGTCGAGACCTGTCACCCCCTGGACAACGCCCTTGACCGTGCCTGGCGATCAGACACGATGATCGCGAAGATCTCACCATACCGGCACTCATGGTACTGGTTGCAGCGGCATCTGCCATCCCAGTATGCCGAGCCTACTCCGGGATCCCCGCGCACAGGCGATCATTGATGACGCACTCCACCGGCGCCCCGACCCCTTGCACCTGGAACGTGAACCGCACCGACTCCCCGGCGGGCACGACCCGGTTGCCCGGCACGGGCACGAAGCGCACCTCCTTGTCCGTCTGCACGGCGAGGGCGCCCCGCACGTCGTGGACGACCAGCCCCAGCGGTGGCAGGACGATCCAGACGGACCAGCCGTTGACCGCGTTCGTCGACAGGTTGTTGACGAGGACGACCCCCTCGTATCCTCCGACGATGGTCCGGGTGGTGAGGTACGTCCCGCTGAGGACCGGCAACTCGCCCTGCTCGGACGCGCCAGTGGCCGGCAGGGGCGTCGGTGCCCCCGCACCCCCGCCGCCGGAACTCGCCGAAAGCCCTCCCGGAACGATGATCGACTGTGGGCCCTCGGGGCTGGTGGCCGCGCCGGGTGCCACCGGCTGGGTCAGCCGTCCGATCAGCACGGCGAGCGCTGCGAGCAGCACCACGATGGCCGCGCTCGCGGCAAGGGCCGTCCTGCGCCGCTGAGCCGCGCGCCGGGCACGCTTCGCCGATGACCACCGTTCGCGGACGATGGTGGCCGTCGGGCTGTCGCTGAGGGCCTCGCCCGCTGGCGCGGCGATTCCGCGAGCCGGTTGTCGTTTCGGCGACGGTCGGCCCGTGGTTGACACCGATCGTCGGGACACGTTGCGGCCCGCCGCCTTGAGTCCGGCCCAGGCCATGCTGGCCTGCCGGGGTACGGCCGTGAAGAAGCGCGCCTGGTTGCGGCTGGCGGAGCGGGGACCGGCCTGCCCCTGGGCGTCGGAGCGCCGGGACAGATTGTCCCGCTCGCGGTCGGCGGCTTCGAGCCGCTTGAGCGCGGCCCGGAGATTCACATTGAGCATCTGGGTGTAGGTGCGGTGCAGCACCCGGCGCCGCAGGGAGCCCTGTTGCCCGATGAAGCCGCGCTGGACGAGGGTCAGCGCGCAGCCGGTGCCGCTGCTGAGGAGGGTCACGGTGACCAGGGTGTGCTGCCGTTCAGAGGTCCAACGCATCATCAGGCGGTGCGGGGCCTCCCGTTCGACGATCTCCCCCTCGATCGGATCGTCGAGTCCTTCCGCTCCGTCTGGGCTCAGGGTGAAGGTCCCGCGGGTGTCGTCGATGCACGTCACCTCGAGAAACCACTCGCGGAGCACGCGCGGGTCGGTCACGGCCCGCCATACCCGCTCCAGCGAGTGCGGGAGATCAACCTCGATCTGAATCTCCGTCACGCCGGAACTATAGGCCGGTGCCCGGGCGGTCGTCCGCAAGCAGTCGGCTATCCGCGCGACATTACGGACAAATCATTCACCTACACGGGGATCCGTTCACGGTGCAGGACCGAGGCTCGTTGCTCGGGTTGGTCCGCACCACCCGGTATCCAAGGGTAATGGCGCCACCGGGGGCAAGCCTGGTCTGGTGGCGCGGCGGGGTGACTCGCACGGTCGTCCCGCTGACGACGAAGGTGGCGTTCCAGCCGTTGACGATGGTGACGCCGCTCGGCAGGCGGATCTCCAGGATCCATGCGGTCGCGGTGGCCCCCGGGTTCCTCACGACGATGGACGCGACGTACCCGGTGGTCCAGGCGGAGGAGACGGTGTAGTCGGCGGTGAGCGGGAGGGCCGTGGCCGACGGGGGTGGCGTGGTCGGGGGCCTGCTCGCGGCGCTGGGCTGGGGCCTGGGCGCGGGTCGGCCGCTCGGCGTGCGGGAGGCACTCGGGCTGGCCCCGGGCGAGGCCGACGACGACGCCGGGGTCGACGGGGCGGCCACGGACCAGCCCGGGTTCGCCGCGATCGACGAGTGGCCGTCCCCCGGGATGCTGGGATACAGCGGCAGCTCTCCGGTAGCCACGGCGTCCGGCCCGTCCAGTCCGCCGGGGCGGCTGGCGTAGGAGATGGCCACGGTCAGGCCAAGCACCGCAAGGGCCGCGACGATCCAGACGAGGTGCCTGCGCAAGGCCAATTGCCAATTGGCGATCGCCCGGTGGGCGCCCACGGCCGTCTCCTCCCAGTCTGGCGGAGACCGGCGTCAGTGCGCGCCCTTGCCCCGGCGGCCCATCGCCCTGGCAATTTGTCGATCAGCGTCGCGTTTCGCAAGGTCCTGCCGCTTGTCGTACAACCGCTTGCCCCGGGCAAGCCCAAGTTCGACTTTGGCCCAACCATCGGAAAAATACACCGAGAGTGGCACCAGGGTCAGCCCGGTCTCTCGGAGCTTACCCGCAATCCGATCAATCTCCGACCGGTTGAGTAGCAGCTTTCGCGTCCGTCTCGGCTCGTGATTGGTCCAGGTTCCCTGAAGGTATTCGGGAATGTGCATTCCGTGCAGAAACATCTCCCGGTTCGACACCTCAGCGAAGGCATCCACCAGGGACGCCCGGCTCGCCCGCAGGGACTTGACCTCGGTCCCGGTCAATACCATGCCGCATTCGCACGTCTCCAGGATCGTGTAGTCGTGATACGCCTTGCGGTTGGACGTGATGACTGTGCGACCTCGCTCGCGTGGCATGCCGATCACCTCCGTCTCGTCCACGAACCGACCCGCCGACCGGACATCGTATCGTCAGACGGACAGTGACCGCGACCGTGATCCCCGCCCCGGGTTCAGCCCCGGGTTCAGCCCCGGGTTCAGCCCTGGGATCAGAGCCACTCCATCGGGTTGACGGGCGCGCCGTCGAGTCGCACCTCGAAGTGCAGATGGTTTCCGGTCGACACTCCGGTGGTCCCGACCCTGCCGATGAGCTGCCCCCGCCGGACGTTGGCCCCGGTCGACACCAGGATCACGGACTGATGGGCGTAGCAGGTAGCCAGCCCTCGCTTCTGGTACATGCCGTGGTGGATGCAGGTGTAGTTGCCGTATCCCCCGGCCCAGCCGGTCCGGACGACCGTTCCCTCGGCCGCCGCCACGATCGGCGCGCCGCCGGGCGCGGAGAAGTCCGTCCCGGTGTGGAACCGCCACACGTGGTAATACGGGTGGAATCGCAGGCCGAAACCGCTCGATACATTCCCCGACACCGGTTTCTGGAGGTAGCCCGAGGAGGCCGGGACGGTACGACCAGAGTTGCCGGAATTGGCCACGGCGCGCAGTTCCGCGGCCAGCTGATCGCTCCGGGCCTTGAGGTTGTTGTACTGGGCGAGCACGGCTCCGCGCTCGGAATCCGCGATGGCCGCCGCGGTCCGCTGCTGGACGACGATCGCCTGGAGGCTGTCGGCAATCTGCTCCGCGGCGTCCGCCTCGGCCTCGGCGGCATCCAGCGCCTGCTGGGCGGCATCCGCCGCGCGGACCGCCTTGTCGCGGGCGGCATCGGCCCGGTCGCTGTGTTGCCTGGCCAGCATCCGGCCGGCGACGAACTCCTGGAGCGCCGCCTGCCGCCGCTCGGCGACCGTGTCCAGGTAGCCCACGCTGTTGAGCAGGTCGGAGGGCGACTGCGAATCGATGATCGCGTTGATCATGGCGATGTTGTTGCCCCGGTACGCCGCGGCGACGAACCCGGAGATCTCCTCGCGGGTCTGGTCGACCTCGGCGGCGGCGGCTTCGTACTCGCGGGTCGCGTCCTGGGCTGCGGCCTCTGCCGCCGCGGCTTCCCGCTCGGCCTGCCGGGCCGCGGACTGCGCGCCGACGACCCGGCCACGGGCCTCCGCGAGCGCCGTCTGAGCACCGGGAAGCGCGGCCGTCGCCTGGTTGTACTGTGTTATGGCGGCTTTTGCCCGATCGGTGACTGATTCGAGGTTGGCCGAGGTCTGGGCGAGTTCCCGGTCGACGCGACGCTTGTCGTCCGAGGTGTCGGCGTTCGCGGGACCGGCCAGAAGCAGGGCCAGACCTGCGGCCCCCACCGCGGCGAGCCTGGCGAGGATGCCGACGGACGAGCGGGACCGTCTACCAAGCACCGTGAATCCTCCAGTTGACCTAGAGAATTCACGGTACAAGGCTGACCAGGAACAATCTTATGCTTCCCGGAAAAGCAACCCACATCCACCAAAGGACGAAACGGTCAAAACACCCGAACGGGTGAAGGCGTCACACCCGAACGTAGAACCGCAACGTGATCCATCCGGTGACGGCACTGACTCCGGCGGCGACCCCCGCGAGCAACGGCAGCAGGAGGACGACGTCGGTCCAGAGAATCGGCGGGAACACGGTTGTCAGCGACTCGAACGTCCCGTCTAGCAGGAATGTCTTCGCGATCATCAGGATGCCGAACGCCAGCACGGACCCGATCACGCCGGCGAAGATGGCCTCCAGCACGAAGGGCATCTGGATGAACCAGTTCGAGGCGCCGACCAGCTTCATCACCGCGACTTCCCGTCGCTTGCTGTACGCCGCGACCTGAATCGTGTTGGCCACCAGGAGGAGCGCGGCGATCCCCTGGACGATCGCGACGATCAGGGCGAGATTCTGCATCGACCCCAGGATGTTGAACAGCTTCTCCAGCGTCTTCTGCTGGTCGACGATGTCATCGATGCCCGGCTGCCCGTTGTACTTCTCGGAGATCGCCTTGAACTTGGTCGGGTCCTTGAGCTTGACCTGGAACGACTCCGGCAGCGACTCCGGCTTGGTGGCGTCGACGAGGTCGGGCGCACCGCGGAAGATCTGCCGGAAGTGCGCGTAGGCCTCCTCCTTGGTCTTGTGGGAGTACTGCCGGATGAGTGGGTCCGCCTTGAGCGCGGAGTCCAACGCCTCCCGTTCCTCGTCTGTGACCTCCGGCAGCAGGTAGATCGAGACCTCGACCTTGCCGTAGTACAGCTCTTCCATGTCGTTGACCTCCTGGTAGAGCAGGAGGCTGGCCCCGAGCATGGTCAGGGACACGGCCATCGTGATGATCATCGCGATAGTCATGGTGACGTTGCGCCACAGACCGGTGAGCACCTCGGTCAGGATGTAGTTCAAGCGCATCGAGGAACCTTTCGAAGTGGTTCGAGGGCAGGCGTGTCAACCTCAGCCGTAGACGCCGCGTGGCTGGTCTCGCACGATCCGACCGCTCTCGATCTCGATAACGCGGCGACGCATCTGATTCACGATGTTGGAGTCGTGGGTCACCATGACGACCGTAGTGCCCGTCCGGTTGATCCGGTCGAGCAGGCGCATGATTTCGATTGAGGTGTCGGGGTCGAGGTTTCCGGTTGGCTCATCGGCCAGCAGGATCAGCGGGCGGTTCACGAAGGCCCGGGCAACGGCCACCCGCTGTTGCTCACCACCGGACAGCTCGTGAGGATACCGATGTTCCTTGCCGCCGAGCCCGACGAGTTCCAGCACCTCCGGCACCACCCGCCGGGCGACGCCCTTGGACTTCCCGATCACTTCCAGCGCGAACGCGACGTTCTCGTACGCCGTGCGGTTCGGCAGCAGTCGGAAATCCTGGAAGACGCATCCGATCGAGCGACGAAAGCTCGGGATCTTCCAGGAACGCATGGATGTCACGTCCCGATTGTTGACGTACACCTTGCCGGACGTTGGCGTGACCTCGTGGAGCAGCAGCTTGATCATCGTGCTCTTACCGGAGCCCGATGGGCCAATGAAGAATACGAAATCACCCTTCTCGATGCCGACGGAAACGTCGTCGAGGGACGGGCGCGACGCCTTGGGGTACGTCTTCGTCACATGCTCGAGCTGAATCACGGAACGAGAGTCTACGCGGCGTCAATGCGGTGCCAAGTTGGTGATGCCCGATAAGTGATGTAGGTCGGAAACTCCGAACCCGATGGATGAGTGCGCCCCGGCCCAAACCACCCCCCGGTCACCCCCCGTGACCTGGGGGTATACACGCAGCGGCGGGCGGTGTCCGGTCCCCGACGGCTACCGGTCGCGGTTGCGTCGCCGCCAGCGAACCCCGGCCTCGATGAAACCCTCGATGTCGCCGTCGAAGACCGCCGTCGGGTTGCTGGTCTCGTGCTCCGTCCGGAGATCCTTGACCATCTGGTACGGGTGCAGCACGTACGAGCGCATCTGGTCGCCCCAGGACCCCGCGGCGTCGCCCCGCAGCGCATCGATCTTCGCCTGCTCCTCCGCCCGTTTGAGGGCGAGCAGCTTGGCCTTGAGCACCCCCATGGCGGTGGCCTTGTTCTGCAACTGCGACCGCTCGTTCTGGCACGAGACGACAATGCCCGTGGGCAGGTGGGTCAGCCGCACCGCCGAGTCGGTCGTGTTGACGCCCTGGCCACCCGGCCCGGACGACCGGTAGACGTCGACCCGGATCTCGTCCTCCGGCACCTCGATCTCGTCGGTCTGCTCGACGACCGGCACCACTTCCAGGGCCGCGAAACTCGTCTGGCGGCGGCCCTGGTTGTCGAACGGGCTGATCCGCACCAGCCGGTGGGTGCCGGCCTCGACGGAGAGCGTGCCGTAGGCGTACGGGGCCTTGATGACGAACGTCGCGGACTTCAGCCCCGCCTCCTCGGCGTAGGACGTGTCGTAGACCTCCATCGCATACCGGTGCCGCTCGGCCCACCGCAGATACATCCGCAGCAGCATCTCGGCGAAATCCGCCGCATCGACCCCACCGGCCCCGGCGCGAATGGTGCACAGGGCCTCACGCCTGTCGTACTCCCCGGACAGCAGCGTCCGGATCTCCAGCTCATCGATGGTCTTCCGCAGCTCGGCGATCTCGCTGTCGACCTCGCCGAGCGAGTCGGCGTCGCCCTCGTCCTCCGCCAACTCCAGCAGCACCCCCGCGTCGTCCAGCCGCACCCGCAGGCGCTCCAATCTGGAGATCTCACTCTGCACGTGGGACAACCGGGAGGTGACAAGCTGCGCATTGGACAGATCGTCCCAGAGGTCGGGAGCCGAGGCGTCCCGCTCGAGCTCGGCCTGTTCCCTGCGCATGCGATCGACGTCGAGTACGGACTCGATGCTGCGTAGGGTTATGTCGAGCGCCTTGAGCGCTTCGGCGGATTCGACTGCGGTCACGGGTGCCAAGGGTACGCCGCGTGATCAGGCCGACCGCAGGCTAGGCCGAAGCGTTCTTCGCACCCGGGCTGTTCTTCAGCCACGTCAGGGTCGCCCGGTGGTAGCCGACGGCGAACTCCAGCGCCGCGGCGTAGAACTCGTCGCCCGCCTTGCGCGCCTCTTTCACCTGCTCACGGACTTGGGCGAGGGATGCGGCGTGCTGCTCGATCGCCTGCGCCAGGGTCTGCTGGAGCTGGGTCGTCGGCTGTTGCGCACCGAAGGCCACCCGCAGCGCCACCGGGTTTCGCAGGGCCTCGCGGGCGGGAACATCGGCGAGCCACCGGGCGAAGGCCCGCTTGCCCGCCGGGGTGATGGCATAGGGCTGACTTGATCGAGCTCCGGGCTTGCCCAGCCGCACGTAGCCCGAACTCGCCAGCACCGGCAACTCGCGATATACCTGGCTGCGGGTCATGGACCAGTAGGCTCCAAGCCTGCGCTGGGCGGCGGCCATCAGCTGGCCGCCAGTCATCGGTCCTTCGTGGAGCAGGCCGAGCAAGGCCGCCGCTGTCGGGTTGACTCCGGTATCCGCCATAACCTCTACGTTGCCATCTTCATGGCCACCAGTCCAGGTTTTGACCGAATCCATTGTGAACTGTCTCCGAAAGACAGTCACCATAGGATACGAAAGCGCGAAACAGCCACCCAAGGGGCACACCGGAAATGTCATCAGAAACAACTCCGCCGAACATTCATACCACATCAACGGCGACTCATGATGACGATTAGCGCAATTCACCCCGGGGATCTGCGTCAGGTCAGGCGGTCGAGCTCGCTGGCGTCAAACCACTCCAGTTCGAAGTCCTCCGCCCCGTCGACGATGAACTGGGCGTCCTCGTCCCCCCGCGCGGCGGCCAGGACGGCTTCGACCGCGGCCGTCACCACCTTGACGGCCTCCGGGCCATCGATGTGGACCGCCGCGACCGCAGCCAGCGACACGACGCCGCCGACGGTGGTCGCACTCGACCCGAGATCCTCCGGGACGGACGAGACCTGGGACGCTGGAACATCGGCCGAGACCACGACCCGGCGGCGTTCGGTCAGCGGATCATCGTGGAGCAGTCGCAGGGCGCCCTGGGCCGCTCGGGTGAAGGCCACGTACTCCAGCTCGTCCTCGTCCCCCTCGACGTACCACTCCCGCAGGCCGGGCGTCACGGCATGGGCATACCCCGGCGTCGGGAGCGTGCCAGAGGCCCGCAGGGCCGCGACCGTCGCAAGGGTCGCGGGAAGATACACCCGCACATGCTGACCGTTCACCGCGTACCCCCAACTCGATGACATGGATTCAAGTGCTGTTTCGATGGCAAACTAAAGCAAAGGTACGCAGCCCGAGGAGATGCTGACCATGTCGACACGTTTCCTGCTCATGGCCGACGTCGCCGAGCAGCTCAACGTGTCAATGTCCCAGGTCTACCACATGGTACGCAGCGGGGAGTTGCCCGCTATCAAGGTCGGAGGGCGCGGCCAGTGGCGGATCGAGGCCAGCGTGCTTGAGGAGTACATCGCCCGCAAGTACCACGAAACGGCCGAATGGGTACGCGGAAATCCGCTCAACGCCAGCGAGGACCCCGGCGAGTAGCCCCGGCCCGCCCGGGGCCCCGCCCCGGCCCCATCATCACGCCGACGGCGAAATACCCCTTTCGTGGTGATACGTGACGCCACCAATCGAAATCTACAGCAGGCAAACGTAGGCAAACGTCCGAATCTTGGTGTTCCTTGGTAGCCTCGTTCGAGTACGGCAGGCGATGGCGACCGACCCGGGGAGAGACGATGGGGCAGGCCAGCGGCGACAGTGCGGCAACCCGTCCCGGGCGGGCGCCCACACCCCAGATCCGGTTACAGGTCAGACCGGCCCCCGCACTCGACCCGCCCTTCGACAGCGCCGGGGGCGCCAGTGCCGGGGGAAGCATGGACATGCTGCCGCTGCCCAGGCCGGCGCATCCCCAGACGTCCCGGCACGGCCGTGGCCCCCTGTCCCGGCGGCCGGCCGGTCGCCGGGACAGGACGACCAGTCCAGAGGCGGTGTCGCCGCCCGAGCAGGCGGGAACGTGCTCGGGACGGGCCGCCGTCCGCCGTCTGATGAGTATCTGCGTCGAGATCATCAACGGCTACCGCCCCGTGTCGCATCTGCGCCCGCTGACCGAGCCGCAGTGCCTCGCCACCGCCAGCGATCAGCTCCTGCGGCGGACGAGCGGGGCGCGCACGCGGACCCGCATGCGCCAAGCGGTCAGGATCCGGCGGATCCGGGTCACCGAGCCGGCCACCGGCGTGGTGGAAGCCGCCGTCGTGCTCGACCAGAGCGACACCTGCTTCGCCATGGCCATCCGGTTACAGCGGACCCGGCACGGCTGGCAGTGCCACGTGCTTCAGGTGATCTAGGGCCGGAGCGGGCCGCGCGGCCCTCGGGCACGGCTCCATCCGACCGCGGTGGCC
>JABDRL010000146.1 GCA_013041765.1 Dactylosporangium sp.
CTCGAGGAGACCCTCGACCTGCTGTCAACCCCTGGGGCCGCTGAGCAGATCCGCCAGGCGGAGGCCGACATCGCCGCAGGCGAAACCATCGGCGCCGATGAACTGCGCCAGCTGCTGGCAGACCGGGCAGCACGGGAACGCCGTGGCTGATCACGCCTACCGACTGTCGTTGGCCCCTGCCGCTCGCCGCGCCCTCACCGAAGCCCCGCCCGTCGGGCTGCCGTTGACGGTAGCCATGGCCGTCGGTAACTTTCTCACCGGGGTCCTGCTGGACAGCCCTCACCGGGTCGGCAAGCCCCTCACCCGCGAGTTTGCCGGCTACCATGCCGCCCGGCGCGGAACCTACCGCGTGGTCTACCGGATCGACGACAGCAACCACGTCGTACACGTGGTCCGCATCGATCATCGCGCCGACGTGTATCGACCCCGGTAGCGACCCTGCGGGTGCTGGAAACCCCGTCCGCCCTGGTCAAGCGGCATGCTCGTATTCACGGAGGATGCCGCCGAGTCGATCACGACGATGGATGCGCAGCTGTGCGAATTCCGCTGGGTCGGTGATCGGTTCGGGGACCAGTGATCGTCGGCGATTCGACGGACCACCGAGCGGCCGACGATCGCAAGCTCTCAACTCGGGGTCCGGCACCGCCATGACCAGCACGGACGTGATATTCGGCACCCGCACGGTCGAGCAGGGCGCGAGCGTGCGCCTGCCAGTCCCGTAGCCGGTAGGCGAGGGCCACGAACCGCAGGTGTTCGTTGACGGTCAATCCGCCGTAGAGATCGGGTGTCTCCGGGAAGAACGAGATGCCCCGGTGGTCAGTGTGGACGGAGCTGTCGGGCCCGTGCAGCCTGACCTGGCCCGAGTCGGGCAGCAGCATCCCCGCAACACAGCGTAGTGCCGTGCTCTTGCCTGCGCCGTTTGGGCCGAGCAGGGCGAGAATCTCGCCCTGCCTCGCGGTGAAGGACAGGCCGTTCAGGGCAGGTTTGTCGCTTTTAGCGTATGTCTTGTGAAGATTGTCGACCACGAGTGTGGCGGTCATCTGCCCGGTCCTCCTGCGATGAGAATCAGCTGCTGCCGACCGTTGGCGCGGGTCTGCCGGGAGGAATCGCGCCGGTTCGGGGCGATCAGCCGGACCTTGTCCTCGGCGCAGGTCAGAACGAACGCCCCGTCGGCGGAGACCTCACCCAACTCGTCGCGCACCCGCATGGCCAGCGCCCCCTTGGGGGAACGCCGCCCGAGCCACCGCGGCGGTCTGGACGGGAACCTCCGGCAGCGCACGCGGGCGCATCCACATCGCAACCTCACTCCACCAGGGACAGATACCGACCGAGCCTCACCCCCGTGGCCCCATCCGGCCCGAACACCCCAACGAGGCGGAAACCACCTCTGAGCAGCCAGCCAATTGGGCAACAAGGTCCCGCAGGGCTGCCGGAAGGTCGACAACGGCACGATTCGATCTAATGATCATAATGCCTTAGCCAGGGCGGACTGGGTCTCCGGCACCCGCAGGGTCACGATTCGCCTCATCGATAGATCGGATTCGGGTTCCGGTCCGAATGGGGGAATCGTCGAGAGCCTTGACCCCGCTGCCAGGGCTACCAGTCGAGCGAGATCGTGGCGAGGTACCCGGTCAGGGCGTCGGCGAGGAGCTGGTGGTCGTTCTCCGAGGGGTGCCAGTCGCAGCCGAGGAGGTCCAGTCCCAGCGCGCTGTTGTCGTAGTACAACGCCCCGACCCGGTCGTCACCTGCGGCGTTCCGGGTATCGGCGATCGCCTGGACCGACTCGGCCAGCGCCGTGGTCTGGTACGACAGGTCCGGGTAGGTCAGCACGATGTGGGTGTCCGCGCCGTACTGGTCCCGGAGTTGGTCGAGGAAGTCCAGGTAGGCGGCCGTGTAGTCGGCGACAAGCTCGTCCATGGTCGTCCACTGCTCACCGGAGGTCAGGGACGTCGAGAAGTCGTTGATCCCGAGGCCGACCACGACCACCTGCGGATTCCAGGTGCCGGGGTTCTCCCAGACGGTGCTGT
The DNA here is from genome assembly GCA_013041765.1 of Dactylosporangium sp. Classification (GTDB taxonomy): domain Bacteria; phylum Actinomycetota; class Actinomycetes; order Mycobacteriales; family Micromonosporaceae; genus JABDRL01. The sequence goes on from JABDRL010000146.1 coordinate 2,028, forward strand.
CGTAGTAGGCCTGCAGGGTCTGGTCGTAGTAGGTGCGGAAGTCGGTCCCGGCGCTCTGGCCGCCGTAGTTGCGCACCATCCCCATCCCGGACATGGCCAGGACCTGGTAGTCGGCGTCGAGGCCCCTCGCGGCGAGGGCGCCGAAGGTGACGTCGGCGTTCGAGTTGCGGGTGACGCCGCCGGTGGCCGAGCAGTCGTGACTCGTGGACATGTTGCCGTACCCGGCGGTCCAGGAATCGCCGATGAATTCGATCTGGCGGCTGCGCGCGGCCGGCGGGGACAGGATCTCGCCACCGTCGGCGGCGACCAGCCCGTCGAACTCCCCGGCCGACCAGGCACTCTCGGTCCGCTTCGCCAGCCGCACGGTGTGGTCGCCCTCGGCCAGCCCCTCGACCCAGTAGGTGGTCTGGCCCGGGGTGACCAGGGTGGCAACGGTCGTGCCATCCACCTCGACCACGTAGTCGTTCTCGTGGTCGTTCAGGGTGATGCCGACCCCGGTGCCGCGGAAGCGCCCCTCGAAGTAGACGCCAGGCCAGGTGTACTGCACAGCGGTCCCGTAGGCCTGGACCCGGCCGGGGGTGCTGACCTGGGTCAGGACGTCGACCGACGACGATGACGAGGACGACGGGTCGGCGCTCGCCGACTGGCTCGCGCTGGGCGAGGTCGACGCGCTGCCGCTCGCCGACGCCGAGGAACTGGTCGCCGCGCCGGTGCACGCGAGGCCGTTGAGGGCGAAGTCGGTGGGTACCGGGTTCGCGTCGCCGGCCGCGGTGGCGTTGAACCCGAAGTCGACGCTGGCCCCGGTGCCGATGCTCCCGTTCCAGCCGGCGTTGGTGACCGTCACCTGGGCGTCGGTCTGGGCCACGCTGCCGTTCCACAGCTGGGTGATGGTCTGCCCCGCGGTGAACGACCAGGTCAGTTGCCAGCTGGTCACCGGGTCGCCGAGGTTGTTCACGGTGACGCTCGCGCCGAAGCCGGTGGACCACTGGCTGGTCACCGCGTAGGTGACCCCGCAGCCGGACGCCGCGTGCGCGGCGACGACGGTGGTCAGGGCGGCACCGGCGGTGCCGACCGCGACGGCGGCGGCCAGCAGCCGCGAACGGTGGCGGGTGATACGCATCGATCCTCCATGACAGTGGTCGGGAGGTGCACCTTCGGGATCCGGCCGGAGCGAGCATCCGTCGACGGATGTGGATGGGTCCGGTCCGTGGCCAGTATGGACATCCGATTGAACGATCACAATGCGCGTGAAGCGTCGTCCTCGGCCGTCCGGGGGCCGACGACGGGCGCCACCTCGCCGAAGCCCGGCCCGCCGGCATCCCGGCGGCCACCGGACGCGGTGAAACGCCGCACGGGTCGGTTCATCGGAACCGGGCCGGAGCGTGCGGGTGCCGTCACGTCCGATACGTCAGCGAGACCAGCACGAGACCAGCCGGGTTCTCCGATGCCGGTAGATATTCGGCGAGATCCATCAGATCTGTCGAAACCCGAACGGAGTGCGATCCCCAGGGGAGGAAGCCTCCCACCGACCGGCAGAGCGCACCATCGTCGGCGGTCTGCCAACCATGGCGACGAAAGTGATCCGTCAACCGGTCGGCGCTGTCGGCCGCCGACACCCCGGTCGGACCGCGCACTCCGAGGATCGTCGAGCACGCGTCGTCGCCGCACGACGTGCGCGAGGCCACCTGCGCGAACCCGGACGGGAGCGACGGCAACTCGTCGAGCTGCGCCGGAACGTACAGGAACTGGTGGTCACCGATTCGCAGCGCACCCCTGGCCGGCCCACAGCACACCACCGTCTGGATCAGGACGGCCCCGATCGTGGCGAGCAGAATGCGTCGACCAGCGCCGTTGCGAGCGCTGTCCCCCGTCGCGGCTGTCGCGCCCCTGGCCTGGTCGCCCTCGACCACGAACCCGACCACGAACCCGACCGTCACGATCAGGCAGGCCACCGCGCCGAACACGACCATCCAGTCCCAGTGCGGCGGCGCGATGGCGCCGGGCTGGAACCGGGATCCGGCGATGACCACCACCATCGTCAGCACGAGGCCGCAGCCGACCCACGGCGCGTGCGGCCCGCGGGCGGCAACCGCCCAGATCAGCGCAGGCACGCCGGCCAGGAGGACGAACGACCAGCCGCTGGCTCCGTCCGGATTCTCGGGTGACTGCGCCAGGAAGCATCCGAACGCCACGGCGAAGATCACCACCGGCGAGACGATCCGCCAGCCGACCCGGAGCAGCGACCGCGGCGACTCCGGGCGGCGGATCCGGGGCATCGATGCCTCCAACGATGTCGTGGCGGAGCACGAACCATCGTTCACGTCCGTGGACGTCCCTTCGCCGCATGCTAGGTTCCGCGCGCCACAACGATGCGACCTGCGGGAGGCGCCCCCGTCGAGCGCCGGATCCGGCGCTATGTCACGGCCAGCGGCCTGCCCTTGAACACCTGCCGGCGGTGCCATGCGACGTGCGGGGCGGCCGGGAGCGGGGTACCGGGCCTGGCCCGCAGCCGGCGGCCGTTGAGATCGTAGACAGACCGGCCGCTGGGGGCCCGGCTGCTGTAGTTCCCCGAGATCCGGATCCGCATCGCGTCGTCGAGCCCGAGCGCGCCGTGGTCGAACAGCCGGTGATGCAGGCCGCACAGAGCCAGGCCGTTGTCGAGGCTGTCCGGCCCGTCGAGCGCGAACCAGCGGACGTGCGCCGCGTCCACACCGATCGTCGACCCGAGAAGTTGGCCGTCGAATCCACAGAACGCGCACTGCCGGTCCCAGGACTGGAGCACCGACGCCCGCCATCCCGGATCGCGTTTCCTCCTCCCGCCACCGGGCGGCATCGGCAGCGCCCCAGGCGCGTGCAGCACGGTCTCCGGCTCGAAACCGGCGGCGGCCAGCACGTCCGGGACGATCGACGAGGGAACGTGCGACTCCGCCAGTGCCTTGGCCGCAGCGGTCACCAGGTCCGGCGCTGGCGGCGCAGCAGCGTCGGCAGCTTGCGGATCAGCCCGGCGAGCAGGAGGCGGCCGGACCAGTCGAGCAGGAGGCGGCCGGACCAGTCGAGCTTCGGCAGAGCACGAGGTACGTCAGCCGTGTCGACACGGTGGATCACGCTCCAGAGGCAGCAGTGAAAGACACCACTTTGCCCTGCTCAACGACCGTACTGAGGTTTTGGCACCCCGCAGTGCCCGTCTTCGGGTTCGTGGTCTCGGGAGGCCATCACAGCGACTCGTCGGGGATCGTCTCCCACCAG
>JABDRL010000185.1 GCA_013041765.1 Dactylosporangium sp.
CCATACGGGGGACCGCCACCCCGTGGCCCCGCCCGCTCCCCCCAGCCAGTCGCCGGACAGGCACCCTGAGCAGCCAGCTTTTTGCGATGAACCTTTCACAGCGGCTCCGCTCGATATGCACAGCGAGTTCGCCGGTCAGACGCCTACCGATCCGCAGCACGCGGTTCGGCAACCGGATTGGACACATGGTGTTGACAGCGCCGTAACGGTGTTCAACGCTGACCGAGACCGCTCTCAGATGGCGTTTCGCCCCGATGCCGAGGAGATCGGATGTCCACCCAGCCCACTCTGACCGAGGTCGCCGCAGCAGCAGGAGTTTCACCCGCCACCGCATCACGAGTCCTGACCGGCACCGTACGTGTCAGCACGTCCGCCCGCCGGCAGGTCCACGACGCGATCGCGAAACTCGGATACGTGCGACGGCGAGCCCAACGCCATGCCCCTCAACGAACGAGCCAGCACACCGTTGCCGCGGTGATCTGTGAGCCCACGACCCGGTTGTTCCACGACCCCTTCTTCCCCCGGTTGCTCAACGGCGCGGAAGAGGCCCTGGCACGCTATGGCACCCCCCTGCTCATGGTGTCCGCGACGCCCACGAATGCACCCCATATCACCTCATATCTACTCTCCGGTGGCGTCGCCGCGGCGATGTTGGTCAGCGCCCATGGACGGCATCCCCTGGCCATCTCGCTCCCGGCCTCGCGCATCATGCTCCGCAGTGCCGGCCGGCTGCCGGCCGGCATCGACGTGCCCTTCGTTGACGTTGACAACCGCGATGGTGCACGGCAGGCCGTCGAGCACCTGTTGCTACGGGGACGACGGACCATCGCCATGATCGCCGGCCCGCCCGACCTCACCGCGGCGGCCGATCGTCTCGTCGGGTACCGGCACGCGATGGACGCGGCCGGCCGGGCCGCGGCACCCGTCGCGTACGGCGACTTCACCCACGCCTCCGGAGCCCACGCGATGGGATGGCTGCTCAACCGGATGCCGCGGCTCGACGCGGTGTTCGTCGCCTCGGACCTCATGGCCACTGGGGCCATCCAGACCCTGCACCGCGCCGGTCGCCGGGTCCCGGAGGACGTCGCGGTCGTCGGGTTCGACGACGCGCCCCTGGCCAGAATGGTCAGCCCCGCCTTGACGACCATTCGCCAACCAGTAGAGGAACTCGGCGCGATCGCGGCAGATCTGTTGTACGCGGCGATCAGCGGGCAGGATGTGGAGAACCACAACCCGATCCTGCCGACGGAACTCGTCATTCGAGATTCGTCCTGACCCCAACCGCGTGGCCTGACCATGACCGACAGACCGCCCAAAGCCGGAACACCGACCACCATCGAGGATCCGCAAGCCCCAGCCGATACCGCACTCAGCGACGGCGATCGGCTGGGGAACCGCTACCTGCTCCGGAGCCGCATCGGCGCTGGCGGGATGTCGGTGGTGTGGAAGGCCTGGGACGAAGCGCTCCAGCGGCCCGTCGCGGTCAAGGTCATGCATGCGCCCCTCAGCTCGGGCCCCGGCGACCGGGAGACGATCCGCCGGGAGGCCCGAGCCGCGGCACGGATCGAGCACCCCAATGCCATGGAGGTGTACGACGTCGGTGAGACGATCACCTCCGGGGGAAGACTGACCTCGTACGTCGTCATGCGCCTGCTCGACGGGCATTCCCTGGCCGATCTCCTCGACGACGGGCCCCTGGCCTGGCAGGACGCGGTCGATGTGGTCTGCCGGGTGGCGGAGGTGCTGGCCGCCGCGCACGGCCGGGGCATCGTCCACCGCGACGTGACCCCGGAAAACGTCATGCTGACGGACGACGGCGCCAAGTTGCTGGATTTCGGTATCGCAGCCCGGGTCGGCGAGCGGGACGACGAGATCAGCAGCCCGGTGTTCGGCACACCCCCCTACGTCGCGCCGGAACGCCTGCGGGGTGCCGAGGCCGCGGGAGCCACCGACGTCTACGCCCTCGGCGTGCTGATGTTCCAGGTGCTCACGGGGCGGCCCCCCTACCCCGAGACCACCTGGGAGGAGTTGGAGACCGCCGACCGGACGGACCGCCCGCCCCGACCGGGAGGCGTCGCGGGACTGCCCCGGCGGGTGGCCAGACTCTGCCGGCGGTGCCTTGCCACCGACCCGGCCGACCGGCCCACCGCCGCGGAGGTCGCCGCGGTCCTCAACAAGGTGCTCTACAGCGAGAGCCACCACGTCCAGCGGATCGCCCACCGGTTCCTCTGGATCGCCACGGCGTGTCTGGTCATCGTCGCCACCGCGATCGTCGCCACCGGACCGTCGCTGCGTGCCCCGAGCGGGGAACGCACCGAGCCCGCCACGTCCGAAGCGGCGCCCCCCGCTCCGGGCGTCATCGGCGAGGCACCCAGCCCATCGCCCTCCCGCTCCCGCCGGAGCCCGTCGCCGACGCACTCCTCCGCGCCCCCCGCCGCGCTGTCGGTGGCCCAGGCCGCGGCGGCCGCCCACGAGCTGCTGGACCGAGGCGTCGCCGAGGGCACCATCCGTCCGGATGTCGCCTTCGACTTCAGCCAGCAGATCGACACCTTCGTCGGCGACCCCGGTCCCGAGCCGGCCGAGCGCCAGCGCCGACTCGACAACATCCGTCGGCACATCACCGACCGGCTGCGCGAGGAGGCGATCGCGCAGGCCCTCGCCACCGAGCTCGACGCGGCCCTCACCACGCTGGGCACGGCCGTCGAGCGCGAGGTCGCCGGGGCCAGCGCCGCCGCCAGCCCCGGCTGAGCCGGTGGTCTCGCCGCCGGGCCGGATCCCCGCGACCCGGCGAAAGCCGCCCCGACCTACGGATTCGGTCATCGGCCGATCCGGCATCGGGGTATACATCTTCCATGGATGTGCTCGAACCGAGTCGGTTGATCGAAATGCCGCTTCGCACGATCACCGACGAGTTCGGGGAGGAGGGGCTACGCGCCCGGTTCACCCTTGAGATCGGCCGCTTCGATCCCCCGGAGCGCCAGCGGCTGAACACGGCGCTCGGTCTCGCGACCGATCTTCATCGCAATGATCGGCGGGTCCAGGAGCCCTACATCAACCATCTGCTCCGGGTGTCCATCCGGCTGATGTGCCACTACCAGGTCCACGACGCCGATGTGATCATCGCGGGTGTTCTGCACGACGCCGTTGAGGACCATCCCAGCGAGCTGGCCGGCCCGGACGCCTCCGACGATCTTCCCGCCGCCGCCTGCCGGGCTATCGAACGCCAGTTCGGCCAGCGGGTCGCCGCCCTGGTCGCCTCGGTGACCAATCCGGAGTTCGACCGCGAACGCGACGCCGACGAGCAGTACCGGGAACATCTGGCGGTCAGCCTGGAGTCCACCCCGTGGGCCCGCGTCATCAAGGCCTCGGACTTCACCGACAACGGCGTGGGAGTCATCCACACCACCAGGAAGAAGGCCCGCAGGGTCGCCACCAAGTACCGTCCGCTGGTGCCGATCCTGCGGGATCTGATCAATCGGCCGGACACGCCACTCTCGGACTGGGTCAAACGCCACATTTTCGATCAGCTCGATCTGGCCGAGGAGCGATTCGAAACGATCCTGTCCGCGGCGCCCCCGCCCAGCACCGCGGATCCGACCCGGCCGGAATAGCCCAACGGCCCAACCGACCTGGCTCAACGGACACATCTGCGGGACACATCCGACTCCCCCACAAGGTGGTCACCCGGCCGTAGGATCGACAGGCGCGGGACGGGAACACGACAGTGTTCCGCTGCCGTTTCTGGCCCCTCGCCCGATAGATGGATGCGGCACGATGGATGCAAGATCGGCACGGGGGTAGGACAGATAGTGGGCACCCGACTCCAAAGCGCCATGGCCGCGCTCATCACCCTGATACCACTGGCGGTCGTGGGCTGCGGTACCAGCGAGCCCCGGCAGGTGGCCGTCGCTCTGACCAGCGCCGTCGTCGAGGCACCGACACTGGAGATCACTCCGGCTGCGGGCGCTGCCGGCCTTCCGGCCAGCACCGAGATCGGCACCACCGTCGGCGATGGTTCCATCGCCGAGGTGCTTCTGGTGGATGCCGCGGGCACCCGCATCGGGGGTGGTCTGCGGGAGGACGGCACCTCGTGGGTTCCCGAGCGCGCCCTGGACTACGACCGGTCGTACACGGCGACGGTGACCGCCTCCGGAGCCGGTGGCACGACGACCCAGACGACGACGTTCACCACGATGGCCAAGCCCACCGGTTCCCGCATCGGAACGAGCCTCTATCTGACCACGGGGCGAACCTACGGCGTCGCCATGCCCGTCGTCGTCACCTTCAAGGCGGACATTCCCGCCGAGGCCCGCGCCCAGGTCCAGCGACGGCTGTTCGTGCACAGCGAGCCCGCCCAGTCCGGAGCCTGGCGCTGGTTCGGCGCCAGATCGGTGCTGTACCGCCCGGAGTCCTACTGGAAGCCCGGAACGACGATCACGGTGCGAGCGGCGCTCAGCGGGCTCCCCATCGGCAAGCGCTTCGGCGACACCGACCGGGCAGCGACCGTGTCCATCGGCCGGGACCTGCACATCGACGTCAACAACGCGACCAAGCGGATGAGCGTCATCCAGGATGGACAGGTCATCAAGACGATCCCGGTCAGCCTCGGCAAGGCGAGCACGCCGTCCTCAAGCGGCACAACAGTGATCATCTCGAAATTCAAGTCAACGATCTTCGACACCACCCAGACCGACGGCCCCGACGGCTACCGCATCCAGGTGTCCAACGCCCAGCGGCTGACCTGGGGCGGCGAGTTCATCCACTCCGCACCATGGTCCGTGGGCGACCAGGGCCGGCGCAACGTCTCCCACGGGTGCATCAACGTCTCGCCCAGCAACGCCTCGTGGCTGTTCGGCAAGACCCTGATCGGTGATCCGGTCACGACCCGGGGAACCAGGCGCAAGCTGGCCGCGGGCAACGGCTGGACGGTGTGGAACATGTCGTGGCCGGAGTACATCTCGTAGAACAGCCCGATCAGCGCGTACCGTCATCTGGGTGGCACGAAGTAGCGCGAACCCCGTCCTCATGATCGCGGTGATGCTCGGCATCACCCCGTTGATCGCCAGCTGCGGCGCGGGCACGGCATCCTGGCGGGAGCCTGGGGACGCTCAGCGCGACCAAGCTCCCAACATCACCATCACCCAACCGGCCGACAACGCCGCCGACGTGCCGACCTCAACCGAGATCGAGTACACGGCGAGCGACGCGACCGAGTCGAGTGTCGAGCTGTTCCAGCTGCCGCCGGCAGCCGCCGACGCGAGCGCCCCGGCCAGCGCCGCGCCGTCCGCCGGAGCCTCGGCGACGCCTTCGGCCGGGCAGGTCGCGGTCCCCGGAACGCTCCGGGCCGACGGCTCCTCGTGGGTGGCGGCGAAGCAGCTGAAGTACAGCACCCGGTACACGGCGAAGGTGACCGCCACGGTCAAGGGCAAGAAGCAGTCCAAGGCCATCACCTTCACCACGATGGCCAAGCCCTCCAGCACCCTCCGGGTCTCCAGCGTGATCGGCGATGATCAGGTCGTCGGGGTCGGCATGCCCGTCATCATCAAGCTGGGGGGAGACGTCCCGAAGGACCAGCGGGCCGCCGTGCAGCGACGGTTGTTCGTCACGGCCGAGCCTGCGCAGGAGGGGATATGGCACTGGTTCAACGGCCATGAGGTGCACTTCCGCCCCCGGGAATACTGGCAGGCCAATACGAAACTGTCGTTCCGCGCGGCATTGGGCGGGCTCCCGCTGGGAAACGACCGGTACGGCGCCAACGACATCACCGTATCCGCGAAGATCGGCCCACAACTGATCATGGCCATCGACAACCGGACGAAGCAGATGACCGTCACGGAGAACGGCACGGTTCTCAAGACCATCCCGGTCAGCCTCGGCAAGCCGAGCTCCCCGTCGGCCAGCGGTCACCTCGTCATCATGGCCAAGAACCAGGAGGAATGGTTCGACTCGTCGACCTACGGTGTGCCCGCGGACAGCACCGACGGCTACCGCACGCTCGTCCAGTTCACCCAGCGGCTGACCTGGGACGGCGAGTACATCCACGCCGCGCCATGGTCCGTGGGCGACCAGGGTCGACGCAACGTCTCCCACGGGTGCACGAACATCTCCGGCCCCGACGCCGAGTGGCTGTTCGGTATCACCCACATCGGAGATCCGGTCACCATCACGCACACCGAGGAGCACGTGACGTGGGGCAACGGCTACACCGACTGGGACATCAGCTATGCGGAGTACGCCAAGGGCAGTGCGCTGCCGCCACCCTCGCAGTCCGCATCGGCGAGCCCGCTCCCGTCGCAGAGCTGAGCCGGGACTGGGCCGGCCACCCGCCGTTTTGTCGCTAGAAGAATCCGCCTGGTAGGGTGTCTTGTCGCGTATGGTGACGTCCCGCGTCCCGCGCTTCTCGAGACCGAGCAACCCGAACGATGAGGACGAGGCTGTCGCGTGGCCAACATCAAGTCTCAGATCAAGCGTAACCGGCAGAACGAGAAGCGCCGGCTACAAAACAAGGCGGTCAAGTCATCGTTGAAGACCGCGATCCGCAAGTTCAATGAGGCACTGCGCTCCGGTGACACCGACGCGGCCAGGGTCCTGATGCGCGAAGCTTCGCGCAAACTGGACAAGGCAACCAGCAAGGGTGTCATCCACAAAAACCAGGCGGCAAACCGCAAGTCCGCCATTGCCCGGCGAATCAGCGCAAGCGCCACCTGATCCATAGCTCGCAAATGCCCGTTCCCGCCCAGCCGGCGGCCGTAGCGACATCTCCGCGCTCCGGGACGTGTATTCCGCGCCGTCACGGCCTCGTTCGGCCGGGCGGCGCGTTCGCGTGGGCACCATCGCGTCCGGGAGCACCCATCATCCGCCCGCAGCGGCCACAAGCTGCCCGCTAATCGGAGAACGGACGCTGGTTCAGCCCGTTGCGGTGTCCCGGGTCCTGGTCCTCACCATGCACCAGCCGCGGCAGTCGTCCGTTGAAGAGGCCCCCGACCCGAGAAGCGAACGGCGACCGCCGCGTCCCCACGTAGCTCTGGGACTCTCCCGTGCCCGGGCAACGGGCGCAGCCCACCGCCGGGGTCTCGTCGTCATCGGGCGGTTTCGGGCTGCCGTACACCGCTCCGCGATCGTCCTCCGGTTCGAGGTGCCCATCCCGCGCCGGCGGCTGGACGTCGGTCGCCAGCCGGGGCCACTCGCAGGTGTCCGCGGCGTGTCTGCCCCGGGGTGCCACGGCGTCGACGAGATCGCCACCGACCGGCTGCGGGGAAGGCGGGTCGGGCCGCAGCCCACCGGTCGGTGCCGTCGCCGTCGTCGGTACCGTCGTGAAGGCCCCGACGACGACGTCGTTGAGCTTCACCATCGCCGCGACCGCCAGCGGGAGCACGGGCACCAGCCACCAGCTGACCAGCTCGGCGAACGCCAGCAGACCCGCCAGCGCCGTGGTGCCTTCGAACAGCACGAAGCACAGCACCGCCCCGGGATGGATGTGTCGTAGCCGCAGCACCCACGCGTACAGCGGGGTGTCAGTCCTCGCTCTCCCCACGACCGTCACTCCCCGCCGCTGGCACGAGCCGCGGCCACCGCGAAAACGGTCTTCTCCAGCGCGTAGCCTCGGTCCTCCGCACCGCCCTTGACCGCGCCGTTGCACCATTCGGCCGCCCGCATGGCGTCCACCAGCCCGGTCGCCGTCCATCCCCGGGCCTGGCGCTGGGCCCGCTCGATCTTCCAGGGCGGCAGGCCGAGTCCGCTGGCCAACTGGTGGGCGCTGCCGCGCCCGGCGGCGGCGACCCGAGCGACCGAGCGAACCCCGTCGGCCAGGGCATCCGCGATGGGCACCGGGTCGACACCGGTTTGCAGCGCCCAGCGCAGCGCCTCCAGCGCGCCCCCGACATCGCCGACCATGACGGCATCGGCGACCGCGAAGCCGCTGCCCTCGGCTCTCCCCCGGTAGTACCGCGCGACCGTCGCGGCGTCGACTCCGCCGCCGGTGTCGGCCACCAGTTGCGAGCAGGCCGCGACCAGTTCGCGCAGGTCGGTTCCCACGGCGGCGAGCAGAGCCTCGGCCACCTCTTCGGTGGGCCGATCGCCGAGTCGCCGGAACTCGTTCCGGACGAACTCCACCCGTTCCCGGGGTCTGGTGATCTTCGCGGCCGGCATCACCCTGGCTCCGGCCTTGCGCAGCCCCTCGGCCAGCGCCCTGCCCTTGTTGCCCCCCAGATGGGTCACCACGAGCGACGCCTGAGCATCCAGATCCGGAACACTGGCCAGCAGCGCGGCGGCGGCGTCCTTCCGGACGTCCTGCCCGCCCCGGACCACCAGCACCTTGGGCCCGCCGAACAGCGACGGGCTCAGCAGCTCGGCCAGTTCCCCGGGGAGCAGCTCCGCACCGGCGCGTTCCCGCACCTCGACGTCTGGGTCGAGCGATCGCGCCGCGTCGAGGACCTCGGTCACGGCCCGGGAGGCCAGCAGTTCTTCATCGCCGAGTACCAATGTCAGGGGGGAAGCCGGGACTGCCACCGGGTCATCGTCGCACGGACCCAGCCCGGACGTATGGACGTCACCCGGCGGTGGCCATCGGTTCGGCCGAATGCCCCCGGGCCTGTTGGCCAGCCGTTCACGCCGCGGCTACCACGAGCCGCCCGCGACCGCTGGCCGCGACCGCCACGCTCCCCTCCTCGTCTGTCCGGGTCACCCGGGCTCCCCCGGCGACCAGCTGCCGCACCGTCGCCGGGCTCGGGTGCCCGAACCCGTTGTCCCGACCGACCGACACCACGGCCACGGCGGGCGCCACCGCCGCGAGCCAGGCCTGGTCCTGCGCGGAGGAACCGTGATGGGCGACCTTGAGGACGTCGGCCCGCAGGAGCGCCCGAGGATGGTCCGCCAGGAGGGCCGATTGTTGCTCCACCTCGGCGTCCCCGGGCAGCAGCACCGTATTGCCCCCGATCGTTGCCCGCACCACCAGGGAATTGTTGTTCGCATCCGACCTGGTGCCACCCAGGTGCCGGCTCGGGGCGAGGACCTGGAGCCGCACGGCCCCCACGGTGTAGGACGTGCCGCCCCCGACCGCCGCAACCGGTGCGCGGGCGGCCCGGGCGGCCTCCCGCAGCACCGCTGAGCCAGCCGCCGGCTGCCGTTCCCCGGTCGTCACGATCCGACCGATCGCCCGGCCGCGCACGATCCCGGGGAGTCCCCCGACGTGGTCGGCATGCAGGTGGCTGATGACCAGCAGGGGCACCCGGCTGATGCCGAGCCGGCGCAGGCAGGCATCGGCGGTTCCGGGATCGGGGCCGGCATCGACCACCACGGCCTGTCCCCGTCCCGCGGGAAGCACCACCAGGTCGCCCTGGCCGACGTCGCACACCGCGACGAACCATCCCCGGACCGGCCAGCTCGGGCCGACCATCCTCCCGCCCACCGCCCCGACCACGGCCGCCAGCGTGACCACGATCAGCAGCCGTCGCCATCGGCCGGCCCGGAGCATGATCCAGACCCCGATCCCGGCGCAGGCGAGCAGCAGGCCACCGCGCACGCCGCCGGGCCACGGCAGCGCTCCCGCGGGAACGGCGGCCCCACCATGGGCGATCCACACCAGCCATCTCGCCGGCCAGGACGCGAGCCAGGCACCGTACTGTGCTCCCGCCGGCCACAGCGGCGACAGCAGGGTCGCCCCGACCCCCAGCACGGTCGTCGGCGCAACCACCGGGGTCGCCAGAAGGTTCGCGGGCACGGCGACCAGGCTGACCGTCCCGGAAACCGCAGCGATCACGGGTGCGCAGGCGAGTTGGGCCGCAGCCGGCACCGCCAGCATCTCGGCGACGCACCGGGGGACGTGCCGCTGCCGCAGCGCCGCCACCATCCGGGGAGCGAGCAGCAGCAGCCCGGCCGTTGCCAGCACCGACAGCGCGAACCCCAGGTCACTGGCCAGGCCCGGATCGACGACGACCAGGACGGTCACGGCGGTGGCCAGAGCGGGCACCGCGGCCCGTTGCCGGCCCGTGGCCAGGGCCAGCAGCGCCAGCCCCGCCATCGCCGCCGCCCGCAGCACGCTCGGCGATGGTCTTGCCAGGATGACGAATCCGACGAGGGCGAGCACGGCCAGGCCGGCGGCCAGCCGCGGACCGGCACGACACCACCGGGCCAGGACCAGCACCGCACCGACCACAATCGCGCAGTTGGACCCCGACACGGCGCACAGGTGCGTCATGCCGGTCGCGCGGAAGTCGTCGGCCACCCCGGGGTCCAGGGCCGTGGTGTCCCCAACCACCAGGCCGGGAAGCAGCCCGCCCACCTCGTCGGGCAGCGGCGCGCACGCCCGGCGCAGCCCGGCCCGCAGGCCGCCGGCTGCCCGCTGGACCGGCGAGGGCTGGCCGAGGCTGGTCGGCGCTGACCGGACGAAGAGGACCGCGGCGCTGAGATCCCCACGTCGGGGCCGGCCCAGCCGCCCCTCGGCCTCGAACCGCTGCCC
>JABDRL010000200.1 GCA_013041765.1 Dactylosporangium sp.
GGGGTTTGGGCCAGCCGCATGGGCGGGCCGAGCCGGAACCGCAGCGCGGATTCGGTGATGATGAACTCGAAGGCCCGCCCGTGCCGGTGGTCAGCCCGGCCACCGGGCAGGGGGCGGTTCCAGATGACCGAGGTGACCTGCACGGACTCGGCCATGTCCAGCAGTTGCGTGCGTTGGTCCGCTAGTGCCGGCGACGGCGCGTTGCCATGCCAGGTGTGAGCGGTCCGTAGTCCTTGCCGGCCGGTCTCGTCGCACACCGTGACTGGCCCGATCGGCAGTGGTCCGGGCCTATCCGGCCCAGGCTGGCTCGATGGCGGCCAGATCATTGTGGATCACGCGATCGATCGTGGAAACGTCGACACCGGCACCGGCGAACAGGCCATTCAGCTCGTTGTCGGCGGCTGCGAGTAGCCCCCGTCCGGCCGCCTCGCCGAGCGCCACCGCGTTGATCTTGTCGTGGTGTCCGGCGAGCGGGGCGTAGCCCAGGCGGACCGGGACCCGGACCGGGGGACGCTCCTCCTATCGTCCGACGGTCGGTCGGTACACGATCCAACTATTGACCGACCGTCGGTCAATTTCGGCATCACAACGACCTCGGCATAAGACGCGTTATCCCGATGTCGGGATAGCGCGTCAGCGGTCAGCACCCGCCCGGCCAGATCCACCCCAACCAGCAGGTCACGGACCTGGGTGACCTCGGCCGTGCCCACCGGAACCCGCAGCCGCGCCACCACCACCGTCAGGATCGTCGCCAACCGGTGCCGCGCCCCGGACCCTCCTCGGACCGACCACCCGCTTGAACAACAGCCCCGACTCACGCACCGCAGCAGCCCCCGGGAGAACCTGCCGCAGGCCCAACACGCCGACACCAGACGACCGAACCTCCACGGCATGCGAGACTGACACCAGCGGTTCCTTGCTTTCAATGACGTTGGTTGTGGTAACTCACATCATCGCAAGACGAGGAGCCGCGCCTATGTCCACCCCTCAACCGGAGCCGAACCTACCAGCCAAAACAAAGAACAAAACACTTTGCAATCCCCCCTGGGGCGATTCCCATTCCGTGTTCGTTCAGAACACGGCAGAATGGCTCGACTCCACCAAGCTGGTCTCGGTGTTCGTCGACGAACGTCACGAGTGTGTCTGCGGCCGGTCGAGCTCGGCCGCGAAGAAAGCCGATGCGGCTTTGAGGACGTCGTTGATCTAGATCCTTCCCAAGATGGGAAGTCTCCACCAGACCCGGGGCGGTTCGCTCCGTCAACTTTCTCCAGAAAGGGCGAAATGGCCTGAGTTCCGGGCAGCGCCGCAACGATCCTTGTGGGCGTTTCGCCAGAGTAAAGACTGATTTCCTTGTTGAGATAACCGTATTGATTGATTTCTGTGCGAGATAATGCACTCGCGGATTCGCTGAGGCAACCCTCTATTCCTGGCCGATCGCTGATGTCAGCAATTTGACATCCCGGGAAGACTGCCTGTCGGGTACGCGCCCTGGTTTGCTGGACATTGATGCTGGTCGGAATGGTTCGCGGTCCCGCGTGGTGCCGCGACCGTAGCGTACCGCTATTCAAAGCTCCTTGATCAAATATTGTCAGGCAATGTCGACCATGCTAGCGTGATTCCACGCTTACCCGAGGTCGACCGGGACTGGAATGGGATATTTTCAAGGTACCAGCCGCAGTATCCTGCGGATACTCCGGCATACCTGACCGGCGTTCAACGGCGCTCTCGACATTCGTGGTGGTCTGGCGCTGACCGCCATGGAACAACTGTGTGCAGATTTGGTGTAGTGAATTTCGTGTTGCGGAGGCGGGGTATCGCTCATGGTGGATCAGATGGTTCTCAAGGCCCAGCAGTGGGTGAATGCCACCTACGCCTCGGTGTCCGGATACAATTCCTGTACCGAGGACGGCATAACCGGCTGGGCCACGATGTACTCGCTGACCCGCGCCCTGCAGCACGAACTCGGTATCGTCGCGCTGTCGGACAATTTCGGTCCGACGACACTGTCGAAACTGACCGCGTACGGGCCGGTCGGTCCGGACTCCAACAACATGAACATGCGGATCATCGCGGAGGCCGCGCTTTACTGCAAGGGCTACAGCGGTGGCGCGATCGACGGGGCGTTCGGGTCGTCGACCCAGAACGGCCTCATCGCGCTGTTGTGGAACATCGGTACCCCGGCCGTGTCGCCGGTCATGCCGGTGTCTCCGAAACTGTTCAAGGCTCTGCTGACGATGGATGCCTACGTGCTCACCAGCGGCGGCAGCGCCGCCATCCAGACCTGTCAGCGTTGGCTGAACGGCGCCTACATCGACCGCGGGCAGTTCTTCATCGGCCCCTGTGACGGGCATTTCTCCCGCAACGTGCAGGTCGCCCTCGTGCTGGCCATCCAGTACCAGATGGGCATGACCGACAGCCAGGTCACCGGCTACATCGGCCCCGGGACCAGGGCCGGCCTGCAGTCCCAGGCGTACGTGAGTGTGAGCAGCGGGTCGGCCACCTGGATCAGGTTGTTCCAGTGCGCCGTGGCGTTCAACGGCTACCTCAACGAGTGGGGCGACTCGGGCGGCGGCTATCCCGCAACGCTGGCCACCACCGTGCGCCGCTTCCAAGAGTTCTGCATGCTGCCACCGAACGGGGCGGGGGACTACCAGACCTGGATGTCGCTGCTGGTGTCCACCGGCGACCCCGACCGGCCGGGCATCGCGTTCGACTGCATGTACCCGCTCAACAGCACGACGATCGTGGCGATCAAGAACGCCGGGTAC
Source organism: Dactylosporangium sp. (assembly GCA_013041765.1). GTDB lineage: Bacteria > Actinomycetota > Actinomycetes > Mycobacteriales > Micromonosporaceae > JABDRL01. The sequence continues at coordinate 2,769 of JABDRL010000200.1, forward strand.
CGGATCGCCGGCCGCTACCTCACCGGCGGTACCAACAAGCGGCTGACCAGCTCCGAGATCGCGCTCATCACCGACAACGGGATGTCGTTCTTCCCCATCTACCAGGAGTACGGCAACGCCGTGCAGTACTTCAGTTACGACCAGGGGTACGCGGCGGGCCAGGCGGCCTGCCAGGCCGCGGCGGAGTTCGGCATCCCGCACGGCACCGTGATCTACTTCTCGGTCGACTACGACGCCATCGACACGGAGATCACCAACTTCGTGATCCCGCATTTCCGGGGGATCCGCGACGCGGTCGGCGTCAACCAGACCACGTACGCCATCGGCGTCTACGGTTGCCGCAACGTGTGCATCCGGCTGGACGAGGCCGGGCTCACCACCCGCAGTTTCGTCAGCGGCATGTCCACCGGCTACAGCGGCAACCTCGGCTTCCCGCTCCCGAGGAACTGGGCGTTCGACCAGATTAAGAACCTCACGATCGCCAGCGACCAGGGCCCTGTCGAGATCGACAACGACATCGCCTCCGGCAGGGACCTGGGGCTGAGCAGCGTGACCCGGCCGGGGGACCCCAACGACGGCTTCTACACCTACCTGATCTGGCTGGAAGCGCGCGCCGGCCAGTGGCGCGACGATGGGCACACCACGTACTCCAGGGCCGAGTTGGTCGCCCAGTACCTGCGCAAACGGGACCGGGTCAACGACCTCGTCTACGGTGGCTACTCTGTGTCGAACGATGTGTTCGGCGAGTACGACGGCGGGTTCATCGATTTCGCCAACGGCTACCTCGGCAAGCCGGACGAGACGCCGCTGCGCGACCCGCTCTACCTGTGGGACACCGACGTCTACCACTTCGGCGCGTCGTTCGGCGCGGTGCAGACCCACAGCATCCCCGGCGACAAGCGGGAGGTGAACCTGGTCGACTTCGGTTCCTGGGGCGGTGACCTGCTCAGCATCCTCGGCCAGTGTGTCCAGGAGGACGTGCCGGCGTCGCAGGCGTACGAGTTCGCCTTCGAGCGCATCGCCAGCACCGGCACCAACACCTTCTTCGACCGCGGCGACTATTTCGCCGACGTTGACGCGTTCGTGATCGGCCTGCGGTGCCGAAACGACTCGTCCCTGCTGCTGTCCGACCTGTTCAAGGCGTACTACTCGGACACGTCCTCGGCGAGGGGCCGGTTCGGAACGTTCCTGTTCGAACGGTTCGACTGGGACACCGCGCTCACCGCCGCGGCCGAATCGATGATGGGCGGGCCGTCCGTTGACAGTCTCGAAGTCCTCAGGGACGCGTTCTGGATCGACCAGTTCGCCAGCGTGCGCTACCCGCACTGCAGCGCGGTCCCGGCGGAGATCCGCAGCGAGGTCGCCAGGGCGTTCGCGGCACGGGCGCTCCTGTTCGCCACGTCCTGACGCCCGGCGCAGCCGGACCACACCGACGCTGACCAGAATGGGGAAGGTGCGATGACAACAGCAGGTTTTTCCCGGCGGCAGGTCCTCACCGTCGCCGGACTCACCCTCGGAGTCGGCATCGTGGAGCTGGGCGGCCCTGCCGCGCCCGCCTCGGCGGCGCCGGACGACCCGCCGGTGGGCACCCTCACCCTGGAGGCCCTGCCCGGCGAGCCGGTCGCGGTCCTGTCCAGGGACCGGGCCGCGCCGGCGGCCTGCCCGAGACAGCTGGCGGTCAGGGTGGTCAACGACGGCCTCGCGCTCCCGGCCGGCACCCAGGTCACGGTCACCTTCGACCAGCGGCTGTTCGCCGCCACCGACCCCGCGTTCGTGACCCTCGGCGGCCGGCGGGTGGCGGCCACCAGCAGCACGGCCAGGAACCCGGCCACCGGCGCGACCACCTGTGTCGTCACCCTGAACGAGGAGGTCCCGGCCCGGTCGGCGGCCACCGGGGACCTGGTGGCCCTGCTGGGTATCGCGCACCCCCGGCTCTACCCGTACGACCTGGTGGCCCAGCCGGCGGGGGCGGTGGCCGAGATGGCCGCCACCCCCAGGACCCCCGGGGCGCACCGCGACCTGCGGCCGGCGCGGCCCCCCGCGTTCGGTGGCCCGGTGACCCCGTGGGGCGTGGACCTGGCCGGCGGCTGGAGCCGGCAGACCTGGGGCGCCGACGACCGGTACTGGTACCACTACCCGGTCAGGGTCTCGATCCGCGGCGTCGGACCCGCCCGGACTCCGGCAGTGGCGTTGCTGGTGGCCGTCGACCCCAGGGTGGTCCGGGAGATCACGGTCGCCTCGGCGCGGCTCAACGACAAGCCGTACCCCACCGGCAAGATCCGTCCCGCCGGGACGTCCCGGACCGGCGGCGTCCACCAGGCCCAGTGGCGGACCGGGGTGCGGCTCGACCCCGGCGACGTGCTCGACCTCGGGCTGCGGGTGGCAACGCTGACCCCGGCGGGGGCACTGGAGACCATCAAGCACCCGCTGGTCGCCACCGCCATGGGCCGGGACACCGCCCAGCGACGTACCGGCCTGGACGCGGTCACCCGGCTCGACTCCAGCTGGCAGTGACCGGGACGGGCCGCGGTCCGGCCGGGAGGCGGCTGGCGACTATGGTCGGCAGTGCCGGGCCACCGCCCGACGGCCCGCCCGGGAGGCGACCGACATGCACTGGATTTACACCGTCTACGCCACGGCTCCGGCCGTCGCCTATGTGCTGCCGGTCCTGCTCCTGGCGGTCTGGGTCCGGCTGTGGTGGGTCGGCCGGCGGGCCCGGATGTGGTTCGTCGGGCTGGCGCCGGTCGTGGCGATCCTCTGCCTGCCCGCCGGGGCGCTCGTCGGGCAACGGGAGAGGGCGCTGGTCTGCGCCCCCGGCCAACCCGAGTGCTCCGGGGGGCACGCGGTCGACGTCTTGTTGAATGGTTTTGCCGGGTTGCCGGTCGCTGTCGGCCTCGCGGTCGTCACCATCGGCGTCGAGCTGTTCCTCGCCCTGCGCCACCGCCACCGGAGGCGGCAGGACCACCCCGATGGCGCGGTGCCGTCCCCCTGATCGCCGTGCCCCGCCGCGTCGTGGCGGCACCCCTCGTGCTTCGCAGTTTTTGTTGATCTATCTTGGTGATCGTTTGCGACACGCCGGCAGTCAGGTTCGGGCGGCGGGGCACGCATAGAGAAGCATCGACGGTGCTTGCACCACCCTCATGAGAGCGGTCCGTCGATGCTTCCTGATGTCACCGTACGGCTTCCCCGGCTCATCTGCTCGTGGGCTTCCGGCCGTGTTCCACCGCGCCGACGTTCGACACGTTTCCGACATCGGTGGGTAACGGCAGCCGCTTGTATCGGTTGCCCTTACCCCGCACGGTGATCTCACCGTGGCGCCAGTCGAGGTCGTCCAGGCGTAACGCGGTGACCTCTCCGGCGCGGAGTCCCAGCCGAGCCAGCACTGTCAGGATCGCGCAGTCCCGCCGCCCCACCAGGGTGTTCTGGTCGCAGGACGCCAGCAGCGCCGTGACCTGCTCGGCGCGCAGCGTCTTGGGTAGCCCGGTGAGCTTTCACGCGGCCACCGGTGGCATCGCGTCGACCAACGGCTGATCGATGAGTCCGTCGACATGCAGAAACCGCAGCAGCGACCGCAACGCGGTCGCCATCCGAGAGGCCGTCGAGTGTTTCGGGCCCTGGCAATAGGCGACCACGAACGCGGTGACGTCACCAGCCGTCAGCCCCCGCAGATCCACGTCATCGGCCACGTTCCGATCCGTCAGGAACGGGCGGACCAGCTCAACGTTGCGACGGATGGTCGTCCCGACCAGCCCACGTTCGCCGGCCAGTCCCCGTCTCGCCAGCCACCGACTCAGATGCCCCATCAAGTCCAGGTCGCCTCCCGCTCCCGGTTCTTCTGGCGCTTCGGCCGTACCTGATCTGCACCCCGACCGGACTGCCGATCCTGCGGGCACTGGCCGACGCGAAGATCGGCGAACGGGAGGTCGTCACCGCGATGCTCGACCGCGAACCGCAGATCCTGGCCGGCCGTCCCAACCTGCTTCTGATTACCGACAAGGGCTTCGCGTCCAGACAGTTCAAGCGCGATCTCACCCGCTGGGGCGTGACCCTGCTCCGACCCAACCGTCGCCCGGAGAAGAGCCGCCCCGGTCAGGCCCTCCTGAAGTCGATCAGGCAGCTGATCGAATCTGTCAACGACATCCTGAAGGGGCAACTCGACCTCGAGCTCCACGGTGGGCGAACGTTCGAGGGCATCGCCGTCCGCGTCGCCCAACGCATCCTGGCGATGACCGCCGCCATCTGGCACAACCACAAGACCGGCCAACCGGTCATGCGGAGCCTTCTCGCCTACGACCGCTGAAACGGCAGGTAAACCCCGGAATTAATCGTCTAGAAATCTATCGAGTGTGGGCGTAAGGGGTTTTGAATAGCGTTCCAGGAAGCATCGACGGTGCCTGATTCGCCCTCGTGAGAGTGATCCGTCGATGCTTCCTGATGCCGCCGGACCGGGTCCGCTGGCCAGTCTGCTGGTGACGTTCCGTTCCTGCTCTACCCCGGCGACCTGGCCGAGTGACCCGGTCCGGCGGAACACCGGTGCCCCGGCAGCAACCGTCGGGGCACCGTCGTCCGTTCCTGGCTATGCGATCAGCTGCGCGGTCGCCTGCCGGTAGCCGTCGAGCACGTCGTCGGCCGGGCACCGGCCGCGCAGCACGTACTCCTCGACGTACTCCTCGACCGCCGATCGGACCCGACC
>JABDRL010000204.1 GCA_013041765.1 Dactylosporangium sp.
CGTCCCGGCAGGGGACGACGGCCACACCCGGCGGGGCAAGCCCCCGCGACAGGTCCGCGATGACTACTTGAGGGTCACCTTCGCGCCCTCGGCCTCCAGCTTGGCCACGGCCTTGTCGGCGGTCTCCTTGTTGACCTTCTCCAGGATCGCCTTCGGCGCGCTCTCCACGGCCTCCTTGGCTTCCTTCAGGCCCAGCCCGGTCAGCTCCCGGACGACCTTGATGACCTGGATCTTCTTGCCGCCATCGGCTTCCAGGACGACGTCGAACTCGGTCTGCTCCTCGACCTCGGCCTCGGCGGCCGCGACGGAGACCGGCATCATCTGCGCGACCGGAGCGGCCGCGGTGACGTCGAAGGTCTCCTCGAACTTCTTCACGAACTCGGACAACTCGATCAGCGTCATGTCCTTGAACGCGTCGAGCAGCGCTTCGTTGCTCAGCTTCGCCATGATGGCGACTTCCTTTCAGGTTTCTCGGTCAGTGATCTGCACGGATGCTCGCGGCTCTCAGGCCGCCTCACCCGCACCGTCGCCCTCGGCGCTGCCTCGCTTGTCCGCGAGGGCCGTCGCAAGCCGAGCGGTCTTCGACAGCGGCGCCTGGAGCACGGCCGCGGCCTTGCTCAGGTTCGCCTTCATCGCACCAGCCAGCTTCCCGAGCAGTACCTCACGGGACTCGAGATCGGCAAGCGCGCGGACCTCATCCGCGGTCAGTGCCTTGCCCTCGAAAACGCCGCCCTTGATCACCAGCATCGGATTGGTCTTCGTGAATTCACGAAGGCCCTTCGCTGCCTCGACCGGGTCGCCGGAGACGAAGGCGAGCGCGGTAGGACCGGTGAACAAATCGTCGAGGCCGCCGATGCCAGCATCGACCGCAGCCCGTTTGGCCAGCGTGTTCTTGGTCACCGCGTAGGTCGTCTGACGCCCCAGCGATCGCCGTAGCTGCTTGAGTTGCGCGACTGTCAGCCCGCGGTACTCCGTCAGCAGCGTCGCCGACGACTCCCGGAACCGGTCAGTCAGTTCAACAACCGCCGCGACCTTGTCGGCCCGAACCGGCTTGTCCGCCATGTCCCTCCTCTCTCATGCTCTCCAGGCCGGCCACCTGGTGCCGATTGATCCGGCGCAACGAGAAACGCCCCGGCGCGGGGCGCACGGGGCGAGGAGCGACAACGCGATGATCCGCGCGGCCGGCAACGCTAGCCGTTCATCCCCTGCGCGGGCCGCCCCGTCGGTGCGGGACCTTCGACCGCCCGGATCGTCAAACCCGAGTCGGTGACCAGCGGTCTTTGGGTGGAACTTCGTCGGTAAGGGTACGCGATGACCCCGGACTCACCAAACGGACGGGCCCGAGGCCGCCCGGTTCGTGTGATCAGGTTGACGGCCGAAGGAGCCGCAACCATAGTCCTTATCCGTGCATGTGCCTCAGCCAACGGTGGATTGCGACCACGACGGTCCCGCGCTCACCCCCACGGACCGCCCGCCGGAAGCGGGCGAGCCGCAGCAGCCAGAATCAGGTGTGAACGCCCCGGTCGACCGTGCGGATCGGCCATGGCGGCGGGCGCTGCGGGCCTCCGTCACCGTCTGGGTCATCACCCATGTGGCCTACGCCGCGCTGACATTCTTCGCGTTCTTCCAGAGCAACCGGCCCGTTCCGAAGTCCCCGATCAGTGCCTTTGCCAACTGGGGAAACTGGGATGCCGAGTGGTTCATCTGGATCGCCGAGCACGGCTACACCGGATATCACGGTGAGGCCATCGACGAGGAGCGCAGCGCCGCCTTCTTTCCGATGTACTCACTGCTGATCAAGATTCTGTCGTACATCACGGTCGAGCCCATCGCAGCGGCCGTGCTCATCGCGTTCGCCTCGCAGATCGGGGCCTTCACCATCCTGCACCGGCTGGTCGAACGCGAACTGGACAGCCCGAGCGCAAGCCGGACCCTGTGGTACCTCGTCGCCTTCCCCACCGGGTTCTACCTTGGCCTGGCCTACAACGCCTCGCTGTTTCTGCTGCTCGTTGTGGGCGCCATCTATTTGATGCGCGACGGCATCTGGTGGGCCGCTGGCCTCGTGTGTGCCTGCGCGACCGCCACCCGCTCCTCGGCATTGCTGCTGGTGGTTCCGTTCGTCTACGAGTACCTGCGGCGGCGCGAATTCCGGATCGGCCGGATCGGCGGCGACGTCGCCTGGATCGCGCTCCTGCCCGTCGGCATCGCCAGCTATTCGGTGTACTGCTGGTTCATTTTCGGCGACCCGTTGAAGTTCATGCATGCACAGGCATTGTGGTTCCGGGAACGGGACTGGCCGTGGATCGGGATCTATCAGAGCTGCAAGATCCTGGTCACCACGCCGAACATCTTCGCCAACGATGTACGCAACATCATGGATCTCGGTGCGGTGCTGTTCGTCTCGACGTTCCTGGTGCTGGCGTTCGTCGGCCCGTGGAAGTACCGCCGGGATCAGTGGGCCCTCCCCCTGTTCGGGGTGATCTCGATGCTCTTCGTCATCAGTTTCCCCAGCGCCGACGTCATCAACCGGGTACCGCTGCTGTCCGCGGCCCGGCTGTCCCTTGAGGCATTCCCCGCATTCATGATCATGGCCAGAATTGGCCGGAATCCCACGTTCGACCGGGCGTTCTGCTTCATCGGCGTCCTGCTCCAGGGCCTGTGGTTCACCCATTTCCTGCTCGACCATTTCATCGGCTGAGAAACGTCAGCGACGAACCCGGCGGAGCGCCCCGTAGCCCACGACGGCTCCGGCCGTCCAGAACACCGCCCAGACCGTCAACATGGCCAGCGCCTGCCAGCTACCGCCACGCTCGCAGAACCGGGCCACCGCCAGCACGGGAGGCGCCAGCCAGGGGACTGGCGAGCTCTGCAGGCCGAGGATGACCACGCCGACCGTTCCCGCCACGAGCACGGTCACGCCGGTACCCGCGGTCCTCGTCACCGCCCGGCTCGACCAGGCACCGATGACGATGGCCGGGGGAACCAGCAGCGCATGTGCCCAGACCCCCAGGGCCATGCCCGCGCCGAGGGAAAGGTCACTCGGGTACTGCGGGCCGGCGATCCCGTTGAGGATCCACGGCGCCATCATGGCCAGCAGGACGACAGGCACCGCCGCCGCGCCCGCGGCCAGCAGCCCGCAGCAGCACTCCCGCACGGGCGACCCGACGCCGATGGCGGCCAGGCGGCGCTGGGTGTCGGGCTCGACGTCCAGCAGCATCTTGGTCTGCCAGGCCAGCACCGGCAGCAGCACGGCCGCGGAGACGCCATACGCCTCCCCGACCTGGGCCTGTCCCCCGCCGTAGAGCGTCCCCAGGACGACCAGCCCCGCCAGCAGTGGCGCCAGGACCCGGCCGGTCACGGCGTACCCACGAAGCCGCATGAGCACCAGCGCCGTCACCGGCGCACCCCCTCGCGCACGCCGAGGATCTCGTGTCCCGCGGCGTGCAGCCGGGCCACCGCGGCTGACGGGTCGGCCGCCGCGACCGCGACCTCCACCACCCAGCGACGGGTCGAGGCGACCTTCGCTGGCGAGATCTGCCCACCGTCGAGATGCCACATGCTGGCTCCCGGCAGTCGAGCCATCTCTCCCCGGTGATCACTGACCAGCACGGTACCGCCGGTGGCGATCAGCTCCGTGACGATGTCCGGAACTTCCTCCCGGGTCTGGGCGTCCAGCCCTTCCCAGGGCTCGTCCAGGACCAGCAGCCCCGGGGGGACCAGGAGAGCCTGGGCCAGACCGACCTTCTGGGCCGTGCCCTTGGAGAGGTTCGAGAGCCGCTCATCCAGATGCGGGCCGAACGCCAGGCGTTCCGCCCAGCGCTCGATCTCGGTGGCCGCGGACTTGAGACCGCGTACCGCCGCCATCGCCTCGAGATAGGTACGAACCGTGAAGGGCTGGTCGGCCGGGAAACGCTCCGGGACCCAGCCGACGGTCGGCGGCCGGTCGTGCACCGCCCCCCGGCTGAGGGGTAGGACGCCGGCCGCGACCTGAAGCAGGGTTGACTTGCCCGCGCCGTTGCGTCCGAGCACGATGGCGACCTCGCCGGCGCCGAGCGTCAGATCGGCACCAGCGAGGACCCACGATCCGCGGCGCCCGTAGCGCAGCCAGACGTCCTCCATGCGCATCGCCACAGCCTGCCACGACCTGGCCAGATGTGAAAAGGCGGGCACCGTCACCGGTGCCCGCCGCTGCCGTCGACTCGTGGTTCTACTCTCCGGCCCCGTCGTCCTCATGAAGATTTCGGGTGCGGTTGGGGTCGATGGGGATGCCCGGCCCCATCGTCGTCGTGAGCGAGACCTTCCTGAGGTACCGTCCCTTGGCCGCCGAGGGCTTGAGTCGCAGGACCTCGTCCAGCACCGCGGCGTAGTTGTCGATGAGCTGGGTATCGGTGAAGCTCGCCTTGCCGATGATCAGATGCAGGTTGGCGTGCTTGTCGACCCGGAAGGTGATCTTTCCGCCCTTGATCTCCCGTACCGCCTTGGTGACGTCCATCGTCACCGTTCCGGTCTTCGGGTTCGGCATCTTGCCGCGCGGGCCCAGGATCCGCGCGATCCGACCGATCTTGGCCATCTGGTCGGGCGTGGCGATCGCCGCGTCGAAGTCGAGCCAGCCTCCCTGAATCCTCGCCACGAGGTCATCGGTGCCGACCTCGTCGGCGCCGGCGGCCACGGCCTCCTCGGCCTTGGCTCCGGCGGCGAACACGATAACGGTGGCGGTCTTGCCTGTGCCGTGCGGCAGATTCACGATGCCGCGCACCATCTGGTCGGCCTTGCGGGGGTCAACGCCCAGCCGCATGGCGACCTCGACGGTCGAGTCGAACTTGACGATGGTGCTCTGCTTGGCGAGGCGAACCGCGGCCGCGGGGCTGTGGAGCACCGAGCGATCGATCAGCTCGGCGGCCCTCCGGTACTGCTTGCTGCGCTGCATGAGTTTTCAGCTCTCCTGTGGTGTGTCGCGGGCAAATTGCCCTCCCACGCCAGGACCGACCGGCGTCAGTTCTGGACAGTGATGCCCATCGACCGGGCGGTCCCGGCGATGGTCTTCTCGGCCTGCTCGATGTCCTCGGCGTTGAGATCCGCCATCTTCTTCTCGGCGATCTCGCGCAACTGCACGGACGTGATGGAGCCGACCTTCTCCTTGTGGGGCACCCCGGATCCCTTCTGGATCCCGGCCGCCTTGATCAGCAACTGGGCCGCCGGGGGGGTCTTGAGAACGAACGCGAACGTGCGGTCCTCGTACACGCTGATCTGCGCGGGAATGATGTCACCACGCTTGGAGTCCGTCGCCGCGTTGTACGCCTTGACGAATTCCATGATGTTCACACCGTGCTGGCCGAGCGCAGGGCCGACCGGCGGCGCCGGAGTTGCCTGCCCCGCTGGCAGCTGAAGCGTGAACGTCTTGACGAGCTTCTTCTTCTTCGGAGGCATGAGGCGTTTCGTCTTCCTGGGCTGAAGGTATGCCCGGCCGGGGATCTTCGCAGGTGCGCACGGCGGCACGCCGACAGTCGGCCGGACGCTCTAGACTACCGCAGCCTGCCGGGAGGCAAGCGAGCGGTGCCCTGGGTCGGGTGAGGACATTCTCAGATCTTGGCAACCTGGTTGAAATTGAGTTCGACCGGCGTCTCCCGGCCGAAGATCGACACCAGCACCTTGAGCTTCTGCTGATCAGCATTGATCTCGCTGATCGTGGCCTGGAGCGACGCGAACGCGCCATCGGTGACCGAGACGGAATCGCCGACCTCGAAGTCCAGAACCTTGACCTCTGGCTTGGCGCCCTTCTTCTCCTCGTGCACCGCCGGCGCGAGCCACTTGACGACCTCGTCCAGCGACAGCGGAGCGGGTCGGTCGGCACGGTCGGTCGCGCCGACGAACCCGGTCACGCCGGGAGTGTTCCGGACGCAGGAATACGACTCGGGGCTCAGTTCCATCCGCACCAGGATGTAGCCGGGAAACACCTTGTTCTGGACCTGCATCCGCTTGCCATTTTTGATCTCAACCTCTTCGCGCGTCGGCACCTCGACCTGGTAGATGTACTCTTCCATGTCAAGGCTGGAGATCCGCGTTTCGAGATTGGTCTTCACCTTGTTCTCGTACCCAGCGTAGGAATGCACGACATACCAATCACCGGGTGCGAAGCGCAACGCGGCTCGCAGGGCCGCAACAGGGTCCTCCGAGTCATCAGTCGGCTCCTCATCCGTCACGACCAAGGGACTCTCATTGCCCTCGGCGGTGGGGATGGTCTCGTCAAGCTCAGGCACGGTGCTCACTTCCGCGTTGCTGGGATTCAGGGCCGGCCTACTCGGCGCTAGAGGTCGAACCACTACCGAAGACCCACAGGACGGCCTTGGCGAAGCCCAAGTCGAACAGCCCGACGATGGTCAGCATGATCGTAACGAACACGACGACCACGGTGGTGTAGGTAATCAGCTCGACGCGAGTCGGCCAAATCACCTTACGCAGTTCCGCGACGACCTCACGGACAAAGCCGAAGAGGCGGGCGAAGATGCCAAAGACTCCGGTCCTGGTCGTCGACCCGGTCTTGGTCTGCTTCGGCCGACTTATGGTCGTGGTACCGCCGCCGCTGGCTCGCTTCTTCGATGATCCACTGTCGGCGTCATCGTCAGAAACCGCTTCGTTCGCATCGGCTGCCAACTCATCGGCATCCGTATCGTCAAGAGGCTCTTCGGCAACGGTCTCGTCAGCGTCCCGAGGGGAACCTCCAGACGCATCGGCACGGCGCCCATTCGCGGCCTCCCTGCCGCGCCGCTTGCGTTCGGCCACTTCAGCCCTCTTCCGTGGTATCGCCAGTCAGAGGGTCGGGCGTCACGACACCGCGACCACTATCTCGACGCCCCTGACCGTCTGGTCGTCGCCGGCCCTACCACGGCGACACCGACCATCGGCGTCGTCGGCCTCAAGCCGAGCGTTCGGCGCAGGGGCGACAGGACTTGAACCTGCAACCTGCGGTTTTGGAGACCGCTGCGCTGCCAATTGCGCCACACCCCTATGCGGGAACACACATCTCCCGCCTCGGACACGCCTGGACGGGAGCTGTAGGCCCCACGGGCGACCAGTGTACGGGGTCCCGCCGGCTTTCCCAACCGGCATGCCGCTCTGGGCCAGTCGTCCGGCCAATCCGCCGCGCCGCGGGCCGCCGCGGGCCGGCCCAGCACCGTGGGATGCCCACAGGTCCGGGCTACCGGACGGCTCCGGCGTCCGCACCGGCGCCAGCCGCTGGCCGCGGCTCTCTGACGACCCCTCGGGCCTGCCCAAGGACCTTGTCGGTCCCGCAGGTGACGGTGAGGTCGATACGCAGACAGCCCTCCTCCACCGCCGGTTTGACCACGCCGCCGACAACCACGTCAACACCCGTGTCGTCGTCCGGAACGGCGACCGGACGCGTGAAACGAACGCCAAAGTCGACAACGGCGTCCGCACCCCCTGCCCAGTCCACGAGCGCCCTGCCGGCCAGCGCCATGGTGTACATGCCGTGGGCGATCACCCCGGGCAGCCCGACGGCCGTCGCGGCCCGCTCGCTCCAGTGAATGGGGTTGAAATCGCCGGACGCCCCCGCGTAGCGGACCAAGTCGCCCCTGGTCACCCGATAGGTCCGCGCGGGCAGCCGCTCACCGGGAAGCATCTGGTCCCTCTTTCGTCGTCTCGTTCGTGCCTCGGACCACCAGCTTTGACCAGACCGTCACGACGAGGGCGCCGTCGACGTCGCTGACGTCGGTCCGCGTGGTCAGGAAGTCGTTGCCGGCCCTGCTGGTGATCTCCTCAACCACGCAGACACACGTGAGCTGGTCGCCGGCCCGCACCGGACGGGCATAGTGGAACCGCTGCTCGCCGTGAACCACTCTGGTGAAGTCGATCCCCAGCAGCGGATCATCGATCACCTGCCCGCCCGCGGCCATCGTCAGCGCCACGGGGAAGGTCGGCGGTGCGATCACATCCGGGTGTCCGAGCGCTCGGGCCGCCTCGGGGCTCAGGTAGGCGGGATCACTCGCGCCGATCGCGGCGGCGAACTCGCGGATCTTCTCCCGGCCGACCGTGTAGGGCGGGGTCGGCGGGTAGGTCCGCCCGACAAATGACTGGTTCAACGGCATGGAACGAACGTATCCGGTAGGGACAGCGAAGAGGCGCCCCGGGTGGAGCGCCTCCTGAGCCTCTCGCCGCGGCGTCCCTCCACAGCGGGGTGGGACACCGCGTCGGATCAGCGCGTCTCGCGATGTGCGGTGTGCTTGCCGCAGCGTGGGCAGAACTTGTTGAGCTGCACCCGGTCCGGGTCGTTGCGGCGGTTCTTGCGCGTGATGTAGTTGCGCTCCTTGCACTCCACACACGCCATCGTGATCTTGGGACGAATGTCGGTCGTCTTGGCCACGGCGGAGTGCCTTTCTACTTCAGTGAGTCTTCAGAACCCAACGTAAGAGCGTAGCTGGTGACACAGGACGCACACAAAGCGGGCACTGATGGCGCCCCTGCTCGTAGCGGTGGCCGGACTTGAACCGGCGACACAGCGATTATGAGCCGCTTGCTCTGCCATCTGAGCTACACCGCCGCTACAGATCCTGACCTCGGCGGTCAGCCCTGCCCGGAGCCCCCTTACGGAATCGAACCGTAGACCTTCTCCTTACCATGGAGACGCTCTGCCGACTGAGCTAAGGGGGCGCTGCGCGAGCGGATGCCGCACACGCTCGGGTAAGCGTACACGCCCTCTCCGAAAGGACGAAATCGACATCCGCCGAGAGCGCGTCGGCCGCGTCGCTCCCTCTCGGACCTGGCCGCCGTCCGACGGAAGATCATCGGGCCGATACTGCCGCTGCCGCTGCCGCTGCCGCCCGGCCGTGCCTCCGGCCGCCGCGCCGCTTCTCCGGCCGCCGCGCCCGTACAGCGGTGTCAGCTGACGGGCCGGCGGCACGCGCCGCCGGCCCTGGGGCCACCAGAATGAAAGCTCCGCTCAGCGCTCATCCGTGGCATTCGGCCCATACGAAATTCAGTTCCGTCCGGATGCTGTGGTCGCTCTTGTTCGCCGTGACGAAGCTGACGTCGGTCGGGCTACTGCTGGGACCGTACGGCTGAACCCGCAGCTCAAACGCATCGGTCAGGATGATGTCCGCACCACACGGCGCCCACTGCAGGTTCGCGAACGGGAACTCTTCGATGATGGTCCAGTTGTCGTCAAACGGTGAGACGGTATTGATGAGGTGACTACTGACGGTTGGCGCCTGCCCCTGGAAGTTGTACTTCGCCACCAGTTTCGCCGTCGCCCCCGGCAACACGAACGCATACCCGTGGTACACCGCCCGGGAAACCGCGAAGGTGAACCCCGCCGGAACACTCATCCGGATATCCAGATTGCAGTTCTGGTACCCCTGGGCGGCGGCCGAGTCCCCTCCCCGCTGCACATAGAAGCTCGAATAGCTCAAAATGATGCCCGTGTTGTCGGGGTAGGCAACCACGGCGACGGTGCCCGCCGGACAACCTGAACCGTTTACGGCCGCAAACGTGGCCACGACCTTCTCGCTCGCGGAAGCGCTGTCGGCCCCCAGCGTCGGGGCCGTCAAGAGTGCCAACGCGGCGCCTGCGGCGACTAGTGATTTCAGCATTTCCATTCCTCTCAGCGGTCGAAATGGTCTATTGATGTCATCTTGACGGACGCTGCTGCATACCTCCGGACCACCGTGGAGGGAGGATGCCTACTCACTGCACTCGGCCCACACGAAGTTGAGTTCGGTTCGGATACTGTGGTCGCTCTTGTTCACCGTGACGAAGCTGACGTCGGTCGGGCTACTGCTGGGACCGTACGGCTGAACCCGCAGCTCAAACGCATCGGTCAGGATGATGTCCTCACCACACGGCGCCCAGGACAAGTTCGGAACGGGGAACTCGTCGATAACCGTCCAGTTGTCGTCGAACGGCGAGTCGACATTGATGATGTGACTGCTGGTGACTGGCGGCTGCCCCTGGTAGTTGTACTTCGCCACCAGCTTGGCCGTCGCTCCCGGCAACACGAACGCGTAGCCGTAGTACACGGCCTTTGAAATAGCGAAGGTGAACCCCGCCGGAACACCCATTCGGATATCCAGATTGCAATTCTGATAGCCCTGGATGACGGTCGAATCCCCTCCCCGTTGCACATAGAAGCTCGAATAGCTCAAGACGATCCCGGTATTGTCCGAGTACGGAACCACGGTGACGCTGTCAACGGGACAGCCTGAGCCGTTGATGGCCTCCAGACTGGCCGTGATCTTTTCGTCGGTGGGCTCACCACCTGGATCCCACGCCGGCCCCACCAGGGATGAAAGAGCAACACTTGCCGCGACGAGTATGTTGAGCATGCCGACCCCTCCCGATAGCTGGACTAACCTCCATGGCGCCAACTACATTCGTGGCCATATCAATATATACGCATTGACGCTTACCTATTCCTCCATGGAGCAAGACTGCAAAACACGAAAGAAGTGACAGCACTTACCAAGCGTCCGCTATCAGAATAGAGTACAGATATATATAAAAATCGCCAAATATGGCAGCCCGGCCGGTGGCCGGGTCGCCCTGCCGCCACAGACTGGCGCCGACCCGGCCGGTCGGGATGCATGTCGCGCCCTCATGACCGGCGGTGCGATGCGGGCCTCGGCACCGCCCGATGCCCCACAACCACTCCACATTGATATACTTCAATTCTCAACGCATCTCGGGCCATGGTGCCCATGGATGCAATCACCACACCCCCCGAAGAGGTCAAAGATGCTGAACGTGGTAGCCGTGGGCAGCATGGTCGCATCGCTGCTCGCCCCGACATCGGCGCTCGCCTCAACACCGACAGCGGAGATCATGGCTCCCAGCGAGATCAACGTCGAGGTCGTCACCGTCAACGGATCTGGATGCCCGTCCGGTCAGGGCACAGTCATCATGTCTCCCGACCGGGCTTCCTTCCGGGTCTTCTCCCCCGCATACATCGCCTGGGTCGGGGGCCCTGCCAGCCCCACCGACTTCCGACAGAACTGCCAGCTGAACCTGCACGTAAGCAGGCCGCAGGGACTGACATACGCGGTCGCCCGAATCGACTCCAGCGGCTTCGCCCACCTAGCGTCCGGAGCGAGTGGGGTGAGCCGCCTCAGCCTGTACTTCCAGGGCGTGTCGCAGACCACGACGCTGACCCACACCTTTGCGGGGCCCATGACCGCACCCTGGTCGACCACCGACACCATCGGCCCGGATGAACTCAACTACGCGCCGTGCGACGCCGATCGCAACCTCAACGTCAACACGCAACTGCGGGTCATCCGGGGGACCTCGGACCCGGATGTGGCAAGCCTCATGGTGCGGGATCAGATCACCGACTTCCGCCTCACCTGGAAGTCATGCCCGTCGACGTAGCGCGATCCCCCAGCGCGGCCGCAGATCCCCGCCGGGCCTGGTATGCCTGCGGCGTCGGTGGCTTCAGGCAGGATCCCGGTCCTGATCTGCTGAAGGCCGAGGGCATGCCAGGCCCGGCGGGGATCCGGACTCCGGGGGCACGCAGCGCGACGACGCATTCGTAGCCCCGCGGACCTCCCGCTCAGAGCACCGCCTTGAGTCGCCGCGCCTCGCTCGCCACCAGCCCGTCCGGGCCCCCTCTGCCACGCAGCCAGGCGTCCAACCGCTCGTACTGCAGCGGCCGGCTAAACAGGAACCCCTGCCCGATGTCGCACCCGATGTCCTTCAGCACGCCGAGCGTCAGCTGGCTCTCCACGCCCTCGGCCACGGAGACCAGCCCGAAGTGCCGGGCCATGTCGACAACCGTCCGGACGACGGCAAGGTCCTGCGGATCCGTCGTCATGCCCTGCACGAACGCCCGGTCGACCTTGATCTCCTGGACCGGAATGCGCCTGAGATAGGCCAGCGAGGAATAGCCGGTACCGAAGTCGTCGACCGACAGGCGAACACCGAGCTCGTGCAGCCGGCGGAGCGTCGGCAGCGGTCGCTCGGTATCCGCGATCATCGCCTCTTCGGTGATCTCAAGGATCAGACGCTCCGGTGCGACCCCATATTCTTCGAGCAGGCGCTGTACAAGATCAGGAAAACTCGCGTCGAGCAGCGTCCGGACGGCGACGTTGACCGCGACGGACAGGGACTGGTCGGCCTCGTCCCAGTCGTGCGCCCGGCCCAGCCCCTGCCGCAGCACGAACTCGGTCAGCCGGAACAGTTGACCGGTATGTTCGGCCACGGCGACGACGTCTTCCGGAGCGACGAAGCCATGTCCGGGGTGTTCCCAGCGGGTCAGGCACTCCACCCCGACGACCCGGCGATCGGCGATAGCGACCTTGGGCTGGAAATGGACCTCCAGGCTCCCGGCGTCGAGGGCTCGGCGCAGGTCACCGGCGAGCCCGAGCCGCCGTACCGACCGGGACTCCAGCCCCTGGCTGAACAGCTGCACCGTCGTGCGTCGTTTGGCCGCGTGCGCGGCCACCTCCGCCCGGCGCAGCAGCACCTCCGCGCTGTCGCCATGATCGGGGTGCACGGCGACCCCGACGCTGGTATCGACGTCGACGGTCAGCGTGCCCAGCACCATCCGGTCGCGCAGCCCGGCCCGGACGGACTCGGCCATCGCCAGCGCCGTGTCCAGACCGGCAACGCGCATCTCGATGACGAACTCGTCACCTCCGACCCTGGCGATCATCGCCCCGGCCGGTGACAGCCGGCGCAGCCGCCTTGCCACCTCGACCAGGACCTCGTCGCCAGCCGTCTGCCCCAGCGACTCGTTCACCTGTCGCAGGTCAACAACATCGAACAGCAGAATCGCAACAATGTCGTCGACCGCTGGAGCCGAGATGGCCGCCGCGAGGGCTTCCAGCATGCGCCGCCGGTTGGGCAGTCCTGTCAGCACATCGTGCGAAGCGTCGAAGCGCAGGCGATCGACCAGCCGGGAATTCTCAACGGCTACCGCCGCGTGGGCCGCCAGCGTTTCGAGCAGTCGCACATCGTCGAGACCGAACGTCGTTCGGTCTCCCAACCGCCCCGCGGTCTCAAGGGTGCCGACCACAACATTGCCCGAGCGCAGCGGCACGACAATGGCGTCCTTGACGGCGCAGTCGCTCAGCTGCGCACGAAGCTCATCCGGCCCGGACTTGGCGTTGACCAGAACCGTCTCACCCGTCTCGAGCGCCCTCCGCCGAACCGCCTCGGGAGTCATGGCATCGTCCAGCAGTCCCTGGTAGTCGACCCGGGCCGAAAGCAATACTTCGGGATGACGTCCTTGCGCTGGCAGCCACAGGGTCGCCGAATCCGCCTGCATCACGCCACGGACCCGGGTGAGCAGAACGTCGAACAAGGTGCCGTCCTGATTGGTCGTCGCCAGTGCCTGGGTCAGTTCATACAGTTCGGTCAGGCTCTTGTGCTGTCGAGCAAACTGGGCATAGGCGCGATACACCATGCCGAGGAGCAGGGCCAGCCCCATGATCAGCGGTGCTGACCAGCCGTTGGCGCGAAGCGTCAGCACCACGATCAGCCCGACCACCACGTTGATGGCCGTAACGATGGCGCCGAACCCGGCACTGCGACCAAGTTGCCTGGTCTGAGAAACGCCTTGCAGAAGAATAATGACGCCGACCACGGCCAGAAGCGTGACCTGGGTATGGACGAATACGGCGGCGGCCAGCACGGCCCACGTCCGCGGCCCGTCACCGTTGATGCCGAATGCATAGACCACAAGATTGGCGCTGGCGATACCCGCGGTGAAGACCGCGGTATTGAACATCCCCTTGACAAAGGATATTCGTTTGACGATCTGCGTGATGATCGCGGCCAGCAGTCCCACAACCAGCAACACAAAAGGAGAAAGATAATACAGCGCCAGCAACAGGGGCATGTCGCTCATGGAAACAGCGAGCGCCTGCCTGCGAAACTCGAAGCGAAAGAGATTGATACTCGTGATCACTAAGATCACGAACAATATGGGTGCGTATATAATATTTCGCGAGTTATGAGTATCATACACCGCGAAAGGGATGGTTGTCCCAAACGCGAAAAGAAAGAATGGAAGGGTCAAAAGCCAAGCCAGGCGTTGAGACCGTTGCACCGGGATACTAGGTCGAACCACCGATCCCCCAACGCCACCTCAACGCCCGACAATGACAGCCGACCAAGCCAGGAACCAACTTCCACGATTTGTGGCAGCAGAAGCTAGTCCCAGACAAAATCACTCTGTGGCTCTTCTACCCCTGACCCCAGCACCGACGCGACAACCGTCTGCGCCACGTCCTGCGAGTAGGCGCTCGACGAATCCGCAGCCGCCAGGCCACCGATCGCCACCGCACCGAGACCGAGCGCGGCAGCGGCGGCAAACCCTACCGCCCATCTACCAAGCTTCGTATCGCGCATTTGGCGACTCCTTAATGCCTCGCCGCTCCAACGGCGTCCATGTAGCACGATGGTGCCATAGGTTCCAGGACCACCGACAGGCTACAGACCGCGCCGGTCACTTGTACAACAACTTATGCCTGTTCGGCGGATTAGGCCATCATCAGACCGGACAGAACCGCCCATCTGTGCCGCGCATATTCATGCGACGTGGCCAGACTTCAAAGCCGGATAGCACCAATCGACAACTATCACATATGCCGCACATCAAGCGGGCGGATCAGGGGCGTCAAGCGGAAAACAGGGTCTGAATTGCCTCTCGAACCCGCTGCATGGTGGCACCCGTGACAATGCCTACCGGCCGCCCAAAGACGGGCACCATGTCCAGCCGACCAAGATCAATTGAACCACCCAGCGGATCGACGTCCGCCAGTGCGATGAGATGCGGAGGCGCATCCATCGTGCCATGACGAATCGGTGCGACCCACGGTGTACGGACGTCGTTGTGCGCGTCCGTACTCACGACAAGTACCCGATACCGCCGATCCTCGACCCGATGGTCGTATATCTCGCCTTGCCCTACCACTCAGCACCCGCCAGCCGGTGACCCATTCGGTACTGGTCGTCCCATGCCGCCATCGCCTCCGCGTCATCCGCGGTCCGGTCAAACCACTGATACCGGCGGGCACCCTCAACGATCGCCGAGTTCCTGATCGATCGTGCCACCCACACGGGCATGCTGATGCCCGCCGCGTGCGCCTGCCCTTTCGCCATCGCGAGCACCGCTGGGTCCAACGGAATTGTGACGGTCACTACGCCCATGCCCCTGACGGTAGTCCCTTCCGGGGCCGGGGCAACACGGTGGTCGCCCCGAAGTGAGCCGTTGTCCCCGCAGTGTGGGGCTGACGGGTCAACGGTGGGAGTCATGCAGCGGACGTGACCGAAGGCCTCTTCGGACTTTGCCCCAGTCTGCCAGCCCGAAGCCGCCCGAACCGGGCTCAGGGCGTTCCCGCCATGTTCCCGCAATCTCCGTAGACAGCCGGACTTGGCTGGACCACCCTGGACTCACGACGAAGGCCCCTGGTCAGCGTTCTCGCTGGCCCGGGGCCTTGTTGCACTGCTGGTGGCGGGTGAAGGATTCGAACCTTCGAAGCTTTCGCGACGGTTTTACAGACCGCTCCCATTGGCCGCTCGGGCAACCCGCCGGGTTACTTCCACGCGATCACGTGGCCGCGCAGGTAAGGATAGCGGCAGGCACCAGGGGAAGCGCAAACGGGTACCCTGCCCCGAGTCCTTCCGATCCGGACAGACCATGACACGACACCTCACGGGAGCACCAATATGGCTTCGACGTCCTCGTTTGACATCGTCAGCAAGGTCGACCAACAGGAGATCGACAACGCCCTCAACCAGGCGGCGAAGGAGCTGTCCACCCGCTTTGACTTCCGTGGCACGGGAGCTGAGATCCAGCGGGCCGGGGGCGACGCCATCACGGTCCAGGCGGAAACAGAGGAGCGGGTCAAGGCCGCTCTTGAAGTATTCAAGGACAAACTCATCAAGCGCGGCGTCTCGCTCAAGTCTCTCGACGCCTCGGAGCCCAAGCCGAGCGGCAAGATCCATAAGATCAGCTGCCAGATCATCCAGGGCATTGACTCGGAAAAGGCCAAGGCGATCAGCAAGCGCATTCGCGAGGCGGGCCTCCGCGGCGTGCAGGCTCAGATCCAGGGCGATCAGCTCCGGGTGACCGGAAAGAAGCGTGACGACCTCCAAGCGGTGATCGCTCTGCTCAAGCAGGAGGATTTTGAGGTGGCGCTCCAGTTCACGAACTACCGGTAGCCGCTGGTCAGCGACTCGCTGACCGGCCAGCCCGCGGCACGCCGAAAAGCTGTTGTCCGGCCCCGGCGACGTTGACTACCGTGTGGCTCATACAAGAAGGGAGGTGGTCGACCGTTGAAGAACCGTCGGACTCGTGAGGTGGCAGCCAGCTAGCCGCCGTCCTTCTGGAACCGCGCTCGCCGCGACCGTGGACTGGCGATTTGCGAGCATTGGAAGCTACCCGACCTCCGGGGTGCCGGTGTCGTCCGGCCGGTGCGCGTATCGACGCGCAAGCCCCGGGGGTCGCTTCTGTTGTGCCTGTTCGGCTGCCGGCCGTCAGCCCAAGTTGACCACAAGGCCGTCCGCCGCCGACTTCGCGACGTCCAGCACGAGTTGCGGTGCGAGCCCGATGGCGACACCAGTCACCGTGACCACCACGATCGCGACGACCACCGCGATGGCGGGGCAAGTTGGCGGCACGGTGCGCGGGTCCCCGGCACGAACCACGGGTGCCAGGGTCGCCACCGCCGTCTTGGCGGGTGTGGCCGTGGCCGGCTCCGGCGCCCCGGCTGGCTCTGGCCCGGCAGCCGCCGGTTCGGACGCTCCGGAGATGGCCCCGGCAGCCACTCCAGCTGGCTCTGGACCGGCGAACAGGACCCCGATGAGCCTCGCGTAGTAGGCCAGGGCTACTACCGCGTTCAGCGCGACGACGACCGCGAGCCAGTTCCCCCCGGCGTCGATCACGCTCTCGATGACGGCGACCTTGGCGAACAGCCCCGCGATACCGGGAGGTAGCCCCGCCAGGCCGGTCAGCGCCAGCACCAGCGCGGCCCCGACCCACCACGACCGCCGGGCGACACCCCGGTACGCCGCGATCTCGCCCCCGTCTGCGGCGCCCCGCACGGCGACGAGGGTCGCGAACACGCCGAATTCCAGCACGATGAAGAACACGGTGTACGCGAGGGTCGCGTCGATCATGTGGCCGACGCGCCAGCCGGCCAGTGCCCCGAGCGGGGCCAGCAGGTAGCCCCCCTGCGCGATCGACGACCAGGCCAGCAGCCGGACCATGCGGCGCTGGCGCAGCGCGACCAGGTTCCCGACGGTCATGGTCAGCACCGCGACCACGGCCAGGGTCGGGCCGGCGACGTCGTACTGCCCGCGCAGCCCGGAAAGCACGATCAGCAATGAGGTGATACCGGCGAACTTGGACGCCGTGGACAGGAACGCCGCGACGGGCAGGGGCGCGCCGTCGTAGGTCGGGGCCGCCCAGCCGTGCACCGGCACGGCCGCCACCTTGACGGCCAGCCCGACCAGCAGCAGCACGATGCCGACGGGGATGAGTGTTTCGACGCCCTCCATGCGGCTGGCCACCGCCAGCAGGTCGTCCAGTCGCCCGACCATGACGGTGCCGGATGCGGCGTAGATCAGCCCCGCGCCGAGCAGGGCGACGCTCGTCGCGACGACGCTGGTGATGAAGAACGTCAGCGACGCCTCGGCGGCCCGGGCCTGGCGTCGCAGCCCGACCAGCACGTACAGCGGGATGGTCACCGTCTCGACCGCGACGATCAGCAGGATGAGGTCACGGGCCCCGCCCAGCAGCACGCCACCGGTCATCGAGCAGGCCAGGAGGAAGGCGTACTCCCCCGCCGGGACGACCTTCGCCCGCAGGATGGGGCCGGAGAGGGCCAGCGTCCCGACGGTCAGGATCGCGAACACCACCCCGACCAGGACGGCCAGCGAGTCGGCCTCGTAGGAGCAGGCCCCCTGGGCGCAGAACGAGCCCCGCACGCCGTCGCCGAGGCCGGCGACGACCGCCGCGGCTCCGGTACCGACGGCACCGATTCCCACGACGATCGCCGGGACCGACCATCGTCCGGGAAACAGGAGATCGGTCAGGAGCGCGAGGACGGCCGTGCCCGCCGCGACGTACGCGGGAAGCATTCCGATGTGGTCAATCACGGTGCCACCACCTGTGCCAGCGCGGAAATCGGATCGGCCGCGATGCCGATGATCAGCGCGGGAAGGAGTCCGACGAGAAGGGTCAGCACCATGAGCGGGCCCCACGCCACCAGCTCAACCCGGGCGATCCGAGCATCGGCGGTGCCCGCGAGAGCGGCGACCGCTGGCGTCGCCGCGCCGTGGGTCACCCGGCGGAGCAACCGCAGGAAGTACGCCGCGGCGAGGGCCGCGCCGACAGCGGCGACGGCCCCGAGCGTGATCCAGAGCGCCCCGCCCTTGTCGATGGCGGCGAAGACCGCGAACGCCTCACCCCAGAACCCGGCGAGCCCCGGCAGCCCGAGCGAGGCGATGGCCGCGAACCCCAGCACCCCGGACAGTCCCGGGGCGGTCTCCCGCAGCCCGCCGAGATCGGCCAGCTGGCCGGTGTGCGCCCGGTCCTTGATCGCCCCGGCCAGGAAGAACAGCAGTCCGGTGATGAGGCCATGGGCGACGTTGCCGATGACCGCCGCCTGGAACCCGGTCGCGGTCAGGGTGGCGATGCCGAGCACCACGAACCCCATGTGCCCGACCGAGGAATAGGCGATCAGTCGCTTGAGTTCGGTCTGGGCCAGGCAGGCCAGCCCACCGACGATGATCGCGGTAGCGGCGAGGATGCCGAGGGCGGGGGCGAACGTCCGGGCCGCCTCGGGGGCGACCCCGACGGCGATCCGCAGCAGCCCGTAGGTGCCCATCTTCAGCAGCACGCCGGCGAGGATCACCGAGCCGACGGTCGGCGCCTCGGTGTGCGCGTCGGGCAACCAGGTGTGCAGCGGCCACAGGGGGCTCTTGACCGCGAGTCCGAGGGCGAGGAACACGAACGCGGCGAGCTGCATGTTGCGGGTCAGCCCGGGGTGTTCGGTGAGGGCGACCAGATCGGCGGTACCGGCGTTGACGACGACCAGGATGACGCCGACCAGCAGCAGGACCGACCCGAAGAGGGTGTACAGCACGAACTTGTGCGCCGCCCGGCGGCGGTCCGGCCCGCCCCACGCCGCGATGATGGCGTACATCGGCAGCAGGACGATCTCGAAGAAGACGAAGAAGAGCACGAGGTCGAGAGAGAGGAAGACGCCGTTGATGCCGACCTCGACCGCCAGCAGCAGGGCGATCATCAGCCGTCCGCCACCGACCGGACCGGCGTCCCGCCCGGAGGTCGCTCCGGCCCGCCAGATGGTGTAGATGGCGCAGAGCGCGGTCAGCAGCGCGGTCAGCACGACCAGCGGGTAGGACACCCCGTCGACCCCGAGGTGGAACCTGAGGTCGAAGGCCGGGACCCAGGCGACGTCCACCTCGTGCCAGGGCCTGATCGGCGGTTCGGCGGCCCCGGCCGGCAGAGCCGGAGGCCGGCCGTAGAGCCCGATCGCGAAGCCCAGGGCCACCAGTGCCGCGAACGCCCCGGCCAGCCGGCCGGCACGCTCGGGGAGGACCGCCGCGCAGACCGCGCCCGCTGCGGGAACGGCGAGGGTCGCTACCAGCATTGCCTCGTTCATTGCCCGACTCCAACCGCGATGGCGACCGCGATCAGCAGCGCGCCGCTGAGAACGGCGGTCGCCGCTCTGGGAAGGCCCGCCCGGTGCGCGCTGCCCAGCAGCGTGCCAAGCGCCACCGTCCCCTTGCCTGTCCCCCGGACCGCCCCATCGACCAGCAGCTCATCGGCCCGTTTCACGGCCCGAGCGAGCGCGTGGACCGGGCGGACCACCAGAACGTCGATCGCCGAGTCCACGCCGAAGGCCGCCACGAGCACCCGACGACCGGGCACCACCAGGATCGGGTCGGCGCCGCTGGTCCTGCGCCAGGTGTACCAGGACACCAGCGATCCGAGGGTGGCCAGGGCCAGCGGGGCCAGGGCTTCGGTCTCGAACGGCTCCGGGGTTTCCATGCCGAGCCGCTCCGCGATGAACGGGGCGAGGGCGACGAGCCCCAGCAGGGCGCTGGGCACGGCGAGTACCAGCAGTGGGCCGCGCATGAGCCAGGACGGCTCGTGCGGGTGCCTTGCCGCGCTGGCGCCGAAGAAGGTCCGCAGCCAGAGCCTGGTGGCGTACCAGCCGGTCAGCCCGGTGGTGACCAGACCGGCGATCCACACCAGCCAGGCCGCCCACAGGGGCGCGGCTCCGGCGGCGAGCGCTCCGGCCTCGTGGCCGGCGGTCACCTCGCCGGGGGCGGAGACGGCGTGGTGGGCGGCGGCGAGGATGGTGTCCTTGCTGACGAAGCCCGCCAGCGGCGGCAGACCCACCAGGGCCGCCAGACCGATCGTCATCGTGATGTACGTCGTCGGCATGGACCGGCGCATGCCGCCCATCGCCGTCATGAGGTTGCTGCCAACGGCGTGGATGAGCGCGCCGGAGCCCAGGAACAGCAGGGCCTTGAAACCGGCGTGGCTCAGCAGGTGCAGCAGGGCCGGGCCGCGGCTGCCGACGGCCAGCGCGCCGGCCATGTACCCGAGCTGGCTGACGGTCGACCAGGCGAGCACCTTCTTGATGTCCTGCTGGGCCATGGCGGTCGCGGCCCCGAGCAGCATCGTGATGGACGCCGAGATCGCGAGAACGGCGAGCGCGGTGCCGTTGAAGATCGGAAAAAGCCGGGCGACGAGGTACACCCCGGCCGCGACCATGGTCGCGGCGTGGATGAGCGCGGAGATCGGGGTCGGGCCGGCCATCGCGTCGGGCAACCAGGTGTGCAGGGGGAACTGGGCGCTCTTGCCCGCCACGCCGCACAGCAGGAGCACCCCGGCGGCGGTCAGCGTGGCGGCGGAGTAGTGGTGGGTCAGTACATCGGAGATCCGGAAGCTGCCGGCCTGCGTGCCCAGGATGGCGACGCCCAGGATGAAGCCCACATCGCCGGTCCTGGTGACAATGAATGCCTTGACCGCGGCTCCGGGCGCTTCCGGCAGCTTCCGGTCATGGCCGATGAGCAGGTACGAGCAGAGCCCCATGATCTCCCAGCCGACGACCAGCGGGATGAGATCACCGGCGACGACGACCAGCAGCATGGCCGAGGTGAACAGGCTGATCTGGGCGGCGTAGGGCGCGTAGCGGTCGTCGTCGTGGAGGTAGGCCACCGAGTAGACCTGCACGCAGGTCGCGACGATACCGACGGCGACGGCAACCAGCCCCGCGGTGCCGTCGGCCCAGGTGGTGAAGGTGACGGCCAGGTCGCCGAACTCGGCGATCGTGACACCTTCGGCGGTCTCGACCGGGCCGCGGATCACCATGGCGATCGCCAGGACCAGGGCGGTGCCGGCACCGCCGATGGCCAGGATCGCGGGCAGCCGCCGTGATCGCATCGGTAGCAGCAGTCCGACCAGGGCAGCGGCGAGCGGCACGGCCGGCAACGCGGCCGCGAGTAGATCAATACTCATGAGCGTTCGTCCAACCCGTCATCGGCCAGCACCGCACCGGCCGGCAGGGGATCGGCCAGCGGGATCTCGTCAACGGCCACGGCGCGGCGCAGCCGGTACAACCTCAGGATGATCGCGAGGCCCACACCGATCTCGGCGGCCGCGACCACGATGACGAAGAGTGCGAAGATCTGTCCGGTGGCGGGTAGCGCTGGCTTGAGCGTGCGCTGGATCGTGACGTCGGCCGTGATCAGAACAATGTTGACCGCGTTGAGCATCAGCTCGGCGGACATCAGCAGCAGCACGGCGTTGCGCCGGACCAGCACACCATAGGCACCGACGCCGAACAGCAGCGCTGCGACCACGAACGGGAACACGGGGTGCATCTACTCGTCCCCAGACCTTGAGAGCGCGATCGCGCCGATCAGTGCTGCCAGCAGGAGGAGCCCGACCAGCTCGAATGGCAGGACCCAGGATCGGAACAGATGCTCGCCGATTCGCTCAGCCGTGCCGGCGGCCGGTAGCTCGATCTTGTCCCAGCGGTAGGCGTTCGCCAGCAGCGCCGCGAGCGAGCCCGCGGTTCCGAGGCCGACGAGCACCCCTGGCCAGCGGGGACGATCGAGATCGTCCCGCGCTCCGATGGGGGCTCGGGTCAGCATGACCGCGAAGAGCAGGAGCACGACCACCGCACCGAGGTAGAGCAGGATCTGCACCCAGGCGACCAGTTCGGCGGTCAGTACCAGATAGAGCGCCGCGACTCCGGTCAGGGTCACGACCAGCCACAGGCCGGCGTGCACGATGTGGCGGGTCGTCACGACCAGCAGCGCGGAGCCAACGACGACCGCGCCGATGGCGGTGAGAAGAACGTCGGCGACAGTCATGGTCACATCCTGCCATTACCGTCTTCTGTGCCGGCCTCGGCCTGCGCTGCCGCCTTGGCAGCGGCCGCGGCAAGCGCCTTTTCCGCGGCCGCCTGTTCCTTCGCCGGGGCACCGTTGGCGTCCTGGGCCGGTGGGGCGGGGACGGTCAGCACCCACTCGCGCAGCCGGTCCCTGCCGTGCAGCAGGTCGTTGACGTCGTATTCGGCGTACTCGAACTCCGGTGACCAGTGCAGCGCGTCGAAGGGGCAGGAATCGACGCAGATACCGCAGTACATGCACAGCGAGAAGTCGATGGTGAACTGGTCGAGCACATTGCGCTGGCGGGCGCGGGCCGCGCCGGGGACGACGACCTCTTCCTTGTGCGAGTCAATGTAGATGCACCAGTCCGGACACTCCCGTGCGCACAGCATGCACACGGTGCAGTTCTCCTCGATCAGGGCGATGACGCCCTTCGTGCGCGGCGGCAGCTCCGGCTCGACGTCCGGGTACTGGCGGGTGGTCGCCCTCCTGGTCATCGTCTTGAGCGTGACGGCAAGGCCCTTGGCCAGACCGATCCCTTTCATACCGCCATCCTGTCCGGTCGACTTCTTCCGCGTTCGCCGCGGGTCCTACCCCCGTCGGGTACGCCGCTCACAGTGCCAGTTTCACCGCTGCCGTCAGTATGAGTTGTGCCAGGGCCACCGGGACGAGCACGAGCCAGCACAGGCGCTGGAGCTGGTCGACCCGCAGTCGGGGGTAGGCCACCCGCAGCCACAGCACCACGAAGGCCACGGCGACGACCTTGATGATCGTCCACAGCCAGCCCAGCTCGGCGTCGAGTCCGAACGGCCCCTTCCAGCCCCCGAGGAACAGCACGGTCGTCAGGGCCGCGATCACGACGATGCCGACGTACTCGGCGAGCATGAAGAACGCGAACCGCAGCCCGGTGTACTCGACGAGGTAGCCAAACACCAGCTCGGAGTCCGCGACCGGCATGTCAAACGGCGGCCTGCGGATCTCGGCGAGCCCGGCGATGAAAAACACCAGCATCGCCGGCAGTTGCCAGAGCAGCCACCAGGGCCGCCAGGCCTCGACGATCCCGGACAGCGACAGCGTCCCGGCTGCCATGGCGACGCTCGCCGCGGCCAGCACGAACGGCAGCTCGTATCCCAGCAGTTGCGCCGCCGCGCGCAGACCGCCCAGCAGGGCGAACTTGTTGGCCGAGGCCCAGGAGGCCATGAGCACGGCGATGACGCCCAGCCCGAGCACGGCCAGCGCGAAGAACAGCCCGATGTCCAGCCGCTGCGCGACCCACCCGTTGCCAGGTCCGATCGGGATGACCAGAAGCACGATCATGTAGGGCAGCATCGAGATCACCGGAGCGAGCTTGAACACCGGTTTGTCGGCCGCCCGGGGGGTGATGTCCTCTTTCTGGACAAATTTCGCCCCGTCGGCGACGAGCTGTGCCCAGCCGTGGTATGCCCCGGCGTACATCGGGCCGAGCCGGCCCTGCATGTGCGCCATGACCTTGTGTTCGGTCTGCCCAATGATGAGCGGCAGGACAAATGCCGCAACAATCACAATAAGCACCCGGACGACGAGATCCAGCCAAATCGGCACCAGTAACCTCCGTCCGCTCCCAACGATCCTGCCGAGATCCTACGGGCACCCGCTGGCTGACCTCTCGCATGCTGGCATTAAGGCAGCCCAACCAGCCCGAACATCGAGAATCCGCGGCCTGTGTCCCTACTCGACGGCCGGGGCGACCGTGGGGCCCCACTCGTCCGGAGCCGGCACTCCCAGCGGCCGGACGGGCTGCCTGGCCCGGCCGGTGCCGGCCGCGCCTCCCGGTTCCTTCGCCCCGGGCCAGGGCTTGACCACCCTGCTGGCCAGCACGAAGTCCTTGCGGAGGGGGTGCCCCTCGAACTCGTTGGACAGCAGCAGGGGCGCCAGGAAGGGGTGCCCGACGATGTCGATGCCGAACATCTCGTGCGTCTCGCGCTCATGCCAGGACGCACCGGGATAGAGATCGACGATGCTGTCGACCGCCGGTGACCGCCGGGGCAGCCGGGTACGCATGAGCACCCCGTGCCGGGTGGCGGTCGACCAGATGTGCGCGACGATGTCGAACCCGGCGTCGGCCTCGTCAACAGCGGAGAGCCAGTCGAAGAAGTCGCAGCCCAGCTCGTCTCGGACCGCAGTGATGGCTTCCCGCCAGCGCTCGGCCGGCACATCGACCGTCGCCCTGGCGTACCGGTCTCCGGCGGAAACGGACGCGACCACGCCGTCTCCGAGGATGTCAACGAGGCGAGCGCCGATCTCTTCTGGGGTCACGCCCCGATCCTACGATCTCCGGTCGGGTACCCGGCCCCCGGCTGGCATTACCGCGCTGGTGCCGGCACCGCCGGGGCGGTCAGGGCCGCCGGATCTGGCCGGTGGACGCCGCCGATTCCGGAGGCCTCACCAGCGATCTTCTCTTGCAGACACATGATCGCGTGCAGCATCGCCTCTGGACGCGGCGGGCACCCGGGCACGTAGACGTCAACCGGAATGATCTGGTCGACGCCCTTGGTGACGGAGTAGGAGTCCCAGTACGGGCCGCCGCAGTTGGCGCAGGCCCCGAACGAGATCACGTACTTCGGCTCGGGCATCTGGTCGTAGAGCCGCTTGATGGCGGGGGCCATCTTGTCGGTGACCGTTCCGGAAACGATCATGAGGTCCGCCTGGCGCGGCCCGTGCGCGAACGGGATCACTCCGAGACGCATGAAGTCGTGCCGTCCGGTCGAGGCGGCGATGAACTCAATCGCGCAACACGCCAGCCCGAAGTTGAATACCCAGAGCGAGTACCGACGGCCCCAGTTGAGCACGAACCTGATCGGCTCGCCCACGACACTAGGAAGCCCAGCCATGTGCCCAACCATACGCGACCGGTTTTCGTTGGCACGCTGGCCACTGCCGCTGACCGGCCTTGGCGCCCCTGCCGGCACCCCATCCATCGATGAGGAGTACCGTCGGCGAGCCCCGGATCGGCTGCGAGGCGGCCGCCGTGCGGGGCCCAGGTGATCGGAAGCGGCTGGGACGAGGCGAGGAGGCAGGCCCGTGACCGCCGGTGTTGCCGCTGGTCATCCGAGCACGGCCGAGGTGGGACTGCGGCTGCTGTCCGCCGGAGGCACGGCCGCGGACGCCGCTGTGGGCGCCGTTCTGGCCAGCTGCGTCGCGGAGACCGTGCTGACCGGTCTCTGCGGGGGTGGGTTCGCGACGTACTACGACGCGACCACGCTGACGGCGACCTGCCTCGACTTCTTCTGCACCGTTCCGGGGCTGCCCCGGACGACTACCGAACCGGCGTCGCGGGCGATGGCTCCGGTCGAGATCTCCTTCGGCGGCGTGCCGCTGCACTTTTCCATCGGTGGGGCGACCATCGCGGTTCCGGGGATCCCGGCCGGACTCGACCAGTTGCACCGCAGGTGGGGACGGCTGCCGTGGCCGGATCTCATCGCCCCCGCGATCGAACTGGCCCGCAGCGGGGTGCCGATGCCAGCGGCCCAGGCCAGGACGCTGGCGTCGATCGCCCCGGCGATGCTGCCTGGCGATGGATCCCGGGCGTACGCCCCGGCCGGACGGCTGCTCCGGGCCGGCGAGCTGCTGCACCACCCGGGACTCGCCCAGACGCTGGCCGGGCTCGCGGACGACGGACCGGCGGCCTTCTACACCGGGCCCCTCGCCGCCCGTGTCGTCGAGGCGGTGCGGGCCTCGGGCGGGCTGCTGCACCAGGACGATCTGTCCGCCTACCGGGCACGGGACCTGCCGACCGACACCGCGTTTGTCGCGAACCACCAGGTCAGCGGCCGTTGTGACCTCAATCGGACCATCGGGGTGCTCGGGTCGCTCGCGCCGACGCTGACCAAGCTCTCGCCGGACGACCGAGCCGTGGCGATCGCCGATGCCCTCGTCGCCCACGGCGCCCAGGGCTGCGGCTCGACGACCAACCTTTCGGTGATCGACGCGGCGGGCAACGCCTGCGTCGTCACGACCACCCTCGGGATCGGTTCCGGCGTCTGGGTTGCCGGCACCGGCCTCCATCTGAACTCCATGCTGGGCGAGGCGGAGCTGCTCTCCCCGGGGATGCGGCCCGGGGACCGGATGCCGTCCAACATGTGTCCCCTGACGGTGGCCGACGGGGACGGCCGGATGGTGCTGGCGGTGGGGTCCGCCGGGGCCTCGCGGATCCGCTCCGCGCTGATCCACACCCTGGTCGCCGTCCTGGTCGACCGGACAGGCGTCGCCGAGGCCATCGCCCGTCCCCGGTTCCACGTCGTCGGGGGCGTCGGCGGAGCCGCCCCCGTCGTGCACGCCGAGGCCGGCTATCCGGAGGCCGAACTCGCGGCCCTCGCGGCCTCCGGATACAAGATCAATCGCTGGGATCACCGCAGTCACTACTTCGGTGGGGTCAGCGCGGTCGGGCCGGCCGGGGCCGCCGGCGACCCGCGACGGGGTGGTGTCGGTCGGATGCTCTCCGAGCACCCCGGGGGGCCGTCAGGCCGCCTCGACGGCCCCCACGCGGTTGGTGTCTGACCTGCGCGCCTACCGGGCGAGCAGGACCTTGAGGTCGATGGCGTCGGCCATCGCCTCGCACCCGGCGTCGTTGGGGTGCAGGTGGTCACCGCTGTCGTAGGCGGGGGCGAGCGCGGCCGGGTCCGCCGGATCCGCGACGGCCGCGGCGAAGTCGAACACCGCGTCGAACGCCCCGCTGGTGCGGATCCAGTCGTTGAGCGCCCGCCAGGTCGCCGCGCGCTCGTCGGTCCAGACGAACGAGCCCTTGAACTGGGTGACGGTGGCGCCGAAGACCCGCAGGCCCTGAGCGTGGGTCTGGGCGATGATCTGCTGGTATCCGGCAATGAGCTGCTCGGCGGTCGCGTCGAAGCCGATGTCGTTGACCCCCTCGAACAGGATCACGTCCCGGACGCCGGTCTGCGAGAACACGTCCCGGTGCAGGCGGGCGAGGGCGGGAATGCCCCAGTAGGGTTCGCCCGTGCGAGGTTCGAGCACCCGGTTGCCGCCCAGCCCGGCGTTGACGACCGACAGCACCGGTCCCCGCCGCTCGTTGAGTCGCCTGGCCAGGTAGTCGGGCCAGCGATGGTTGGTGTTGCCGGTGGTCGCGGAGGTGTCCGTGATCGAGTCGCCCAGCGCGACGATGGACCCGAGCACCGGCCCCCGGACCCTGACGTCGACGCCGTCGACAAGCATCCAGCAGGGATTGTCCGCGGAGAACTCGGCCGTCGTGCTCGATGTGGTCAGATCGCCGCTGGCGATGTAGTTGCCCTGCGCCGTGAACGGATGGTTGGTCACCGGTCCTGTCGGGCCGGCGACGTAGACGCTGATCAGCAGGGTCGACAGGGGCGCGACGGTCAGGTCGACCGGGTCGCTCAGGGCCTGCGCACCGGCCGCGATGGTCACCGTGCTGGAGCCCGCGAAGGTCAGTTCACGCATGCTCCCCGGCACCGGGTCGGCCTCGCTGGCCTGCACGGCAACGGTGGCGTGGCCCACCGCCATCGATTGTTGTCCGAAGACGTTGCTCAGGCGTACCCGCACGGCGTTGCCGCCGGCGCTGAGAAACAGCACGTTGCGAACGGTCTGGTCGGCAAGGCCCGCACCGGCCTGGCAGCTGGGCATCCACGGCACGTCCGCCCCTTCGACCGGGCTGGCGCCCCAGGCCGCGGTCCACGACCCCCCGATCCTGCCGATGCTCTGGGTCGCCTGGGCCGGCACGGTCGTCGTCACGCCGACCAGCGCGGCGACGAGTCCAATGCCGATCGCGTAGCGGCGGACCTGGCGCGGCATTCCGATGTGGGCACGCCGACGTGTCATATCACTGCGGGCTCTCATCCGCTCACACTCCAACATCGTGCGGTGCACCGCCCCGGCACCTGGGCGATGCCAACCGACCCGAGCAGCATGAGCCGACCCAAGCGGCACGCCGTCCATCAATGCGTGCAACTTTATCGATTACCAGCGTCGGGCGCAGCACCTTGCTCACGCCACAACGTGGACAGTCCGGCCAGGGCTCGCCTCGTGGATCGCGTCGGAGCACGAGAGGCGCCCTAGTCGGGGACCGGCCACCATAGGGCGACGCGCATGTCGACCACGCCCCCACGCAGGGTCGTGCCTTCGGCCCGCAGCCGCCGCAGGGCCTCCTCCTGGCATCCGGGGGCCACCCGCCCCGCAACGTTCACCACCCGGTGCCACGGTACCGGCCCGCCGTGCCTGGCCATGATGGTGCCCACATGCCGCGCCCCGCCGCGCCCGAGGCACGCGGCGATGGCCCCGTAGGTCATGACCCGCCCGGCGGGAATCTGCTCGACGAGGGACAGCACCGCCTCAACAAAGTCGTCGTCAGCCACGGGCAGCGACCTTACCCGGGAATCCCGGGCACGGCGGGTCGAAAAGGCGCCAGGCGGCATGCCGCCTCCGGTGCCGGTGGCCTGAGGCGGCACAATGGCTGCTGTGTGCACCGAGCCCGGCCGCGCGGCCGTCTCCCTCGCGCGCCGGATCGTTGTGAAGGTCGGCTCATCGTCCCTGACCACGGCCAGCGGCGGCCTCGACCGGCATCGGTTGGACGCGCTGGTCGACGCGTTCAGCGGAGTCCTGGCCGAGGGCAAGGAAATCGTGCTCGTCTCCTCCGGCGCGATCGCCGCGGGGCTCGCGCCGCTGCGCCTGGCCAGGCGCCCCCGGGACCTCGCCACGCAGCAGGCTGCGGCCAGCGTCGGACAGGGGCTGCTGGTCCAGGCGTACACCACGTCCTTCGCCAGGACCGGACGAACCGTCGGGCAGGTGCTCCTCACCGTCAATGACGTCACCCGCCGGACGCACTACCGCAACGCCTACCGCACCCTGCGCCGGCTGCTGGACTTGACGGCCGTCCCGATCGTCAACGAGAACGACACCGTGGCAACGCAGGAAATCCGCTTCGGCGACAACGACCGGCTCGCCGCGCTGGTCGCCGCGCTGGTGCACGCGGACCTACTCGTGCTGCTGTCGGACGTCGACGGGCTCTACACCGGCGATCCCGCCGAGCCGACCAGCCGGCGGATTCGCGAAGTCCCCGACCACGCCGACCTCACGGGTGTCGCGATCGGACGCACCGGCCGGTCCGGCGTTGGTACCGGTGGCATGGTGACCAAGGTCGACGCGGCCAGGATCGCGACGTCGTTCGGGATTCCGGTGGTGCTGACGGCCGCGGAGTTCGCGGAGGACATGCTGGCCGGCAAACCAACCGGAACGCTGTTCCACCCCGTGCGGACGCGGCCGGCGGCCCGCCTGTTCTGGCTGGCCCACGCGACCACCCCGCAGGGGCGCCTGCACCTTGACGCCGGCGCGGTCACCGCCGTCACCACCCGCAACGCTTCCCTGCTGCCGGCCGGCATCACCGAGGTCGGAGGACGCTTCGCGGCCGGGGATCCGGTCGATCTCGTCGATCCGGCCGGTCGGCCCGTGGCCCGCGGGCTGGTCAACTACGACGCCATCGAGCTGCCTCTCCTGCTCGGCCGCTCGACGACCGAGCTGGCGGCGGAACTCGGGCCAACATATGAACGGGAGGTCGTCCACCGAGACGACCTGGTATTGCTGTAATCAGACGCACTTTCCACGCCAGGAGGTACCAATGTCGGTACACGAGCAGGGCCAGCAGGCCAGGGTCGCGGCCACCGCACTCGCCACGGCCTCACGGTCTACCAAGGACGCCGTGCTCTCCGCGATGGCGGACGGACTCCGGACCCGGGCCAAGGAGGTACTGGCGGCCAACGCTGAGGATCTCGCCGTGGGGCGAGCGGCCGGGTTGTCCGAAGCGCTGCTCGACCGGCTGGCGCTCTCTCCGGCCCGGGTCGACGCGATCGCCGCCGGACTCCGCACCGTCGCCAATCTGCCGGACCCGGTTGGCGAGGTCGTCCGTGGCGGGACGCTGCCCAACGGTCTGGAACTGCGGCAGGTGCGGGTGCCGCTCGGGGTGGTCGGCATCATCTACGAGGCCAGGCCCAATGTCACCGCCGACGCGGCGGGGCTCTGTCTCAAGGCGGGCAACGCGGTGCTGCTGCGGGGCTCGTCCACGGCCGCCCACTCCAACGCCGCCATCGTCACCGTGCTGCGCGACGCCATCAAGGTCGTCGGGTTGCCCGCCGATGCGGTGCAGCTCGTCGACGCCTCGACCCGCGAGTCGGTCACGGAACTCATGCGTGCACGGGGGCTGGTCGATGTCCTGATTCCCCGGGGAGGGGCATCGCTGATCAGGACGGTGGTCGAGAACTCCACGGTTCCCGTCATCGAGACCGGTGTCGGCAACTGCCACGTCTACGTCGACCAGGCGGCCGACCTGGACGAGGCCATGGCCATCGTCCTGAACGCCAAGGTCCAGCGGCCCTCGGTCTGCAACGCCGCCGAGTCGCTGCTGGTGCACCGGGCCGCCGCCGACGAGTTCCTGCCGCGGATGCTGCCGGCGTTGCGGGACAACGGTGTCACCGTCCACGGCAGTCCTCCCGTCGTCGCGGCGGGGGCCGCCGCCGGTATCCGGATCGAGCCGGCGACCAGCGAGGACTACGCCACCGAGTACCTCTCCCTGGACCTGTCCGTTGCCGTGGTCGACTCGATCGACGACGCCATCACCCACATCCGCCAGTACGGGTCCGGTCACACCGAGGCCATCGTCACCCGGTCGCAGCCAGCGGCCCGCCGGTTCGTCGCGGAGGTGGACTCGGCAGCGGTCATCGTCAACGCCTCGACCCGGTTCACCGACGGCGAGGAGTTCGGTTTCGGAGCGGAGATCGGGATCTCGACCCAGAAGCTGCACGCCCGGGGGCCGATGGGACTGCCGGAACTGACCTCGACGAAGTACGTCGTCACCGGCAACGGGCACGTTCGCTAGCCGGGACGGTTCCCCAGCGCGGGTGCGGGCGTCCCCGGCAG
>JABDRL010000215.1 GCA_013041765.1 Dactylosporangium sp.
GTATATGGCTGCTCCGTCAGGGTAGCCGTACCGTGCGACGAACAGGGTCCCCCGCGCGGCTGTGCCCCAACTACCCTGGATGGGCTCTTTCCGCCGCGTCGCGTTGCCCTGACACCAGCACTGCGGGCAGGATCCCTCGTATGGCATCCGATTCGCGCTCATCTGGGCCGGCTGGCAAGGGCGGGCGGCGTGATCTCACGCGCCCGGTCGCTGTTCGGCGGGCACTTCGGGCGGTTCCAGCAGGCGCAGAGGCGGACGAGCCGGTGCCGCAGACGGCGTCTCCGACACCGACGGAGGACCGGCTCGACGGCCGGGTGGCGGTCGTGACGGGCTCGGGCAGCCCCGAGGGCATCGGATATGCCACGGCGCGCCGCTTGCGGGCGCTCGGTGCCAGGGTGGCGATCGTGTCGACGACGCGGCGCATCCACGACCGGGCGACCGAGCTGGGCGCGACCGGCTTTGTCGCGGATCTGACGGTCGAGGCCGAGGTCGGTGCCCTGGCCGACGCGATCATCGATCAGTTCGGTGCCGTGGATGTGCTGGTGAACAACGCCGGTCTGGCGAGCAAGGCCAGTCCCGAGGTGATCCGGCCGGTCGCCCAGCTGACCTACGACGAGTGGCAGGCGGAGATCGACCGCAACCTGACCACAGCCTTCCTGGTCAGCCGGGTGTTCGTCGGGGGGATGGCGGAGCACGGCTGGGGCCGGATCGTCAACCTCGCTGCGACCGCGGGACCGGTCAATGCCCTTCCGGCGGAGGCCGGGTACGCGGCGGCCAAGGCCGGAGTCGTCGGCCTGACACGGGCCCTGGCGATGGAACTGGTCGCCGACGGGGTGACGGTCAACGCCGTCGCTCCCGGGATCATCCATACGGCGGCCTCGACGCTGGTCGAACTCAAGCAGGGGTTTGGCACCCCCATCGGCAGGCCGGGGATGCCGGACGAGGTGGCGGCCACGATCGCCTTCCTGTGCTCGCCGGGGGCCTCGTACATCACCGGGCAGATGATTGTGGTCGACGGTGGCAACAGCGTGCGTGAGGCGTTGTACCGCTAGCTCCGCCCGAGTCCACCCGTTCCCTCCCGGGGAAGCGCGGCGCTTATATACCGGATTTTGTTGCCGATGTCAATAGCGACTTTGGCGTTGTGGCGCACTTCCGACGGGTTGATTGACCTGAGACTCGTGAACGGTAATACTTTTGGGAGCGCTACCATTACTCGTCGTAATTTTTTATCCTGCCGAGGTGGGAGCGCTACCATTACACTCTGCAGTGTGGTGTGGATCTCATGGTTCCCGCGTTGCCGTTAAGAAACCCTCAATTTCGGAATCTGTGACCCACATCTCTATACGGAACGTCGTCGGCTAGGGCATGATGATTCGTAACAGAGCGTGGGCGGCGGGTGCCGGGGAGGGCCCCGCCGCTCATTGCGTCCGGGGACAGTGTTACGAGCGGGTTACCGGCCCTGGTGCTTCGTGCCCTTCGGCGCGCCGTACCGTCCCTGCTGTGGACGACGAGCGGACTGGTCATGATGTCGGGGTGGGGCCCTGGCCGGGGCCGTGGCCGACCGGGGCGCACTACGACCCGGAGTTGCTCGCCGCGGGCGACCGCAGGAACGTCGTCGACCGCTACCGGTACTGGCGGCTGGCGGCCATCGTCGCCGACCTGGACGCTCGCCGACACGACTTCCACGTAGCCATTGAGAACTGGCAGCACGACTTCAACATCGGCACGGTGGTGCGCAACGCCAACGCGTTCCTGGCGGCCGAGGTGCACATCGTCGGGCGGCGACGGTGGAACCGGCGGGGGGCGATGGTCACTGACCGGTATCAGCACATTCGCTATCACCCCGATGCCGACGATTTGCTGGTCTGGGCGCGGGGCGCGGGGCTGCCGCTGGTCGGTATTGACAACCTGCCGGGCGCGGTGCAGCTGGAACGGGCGACCCTGCCGCGGCGCTGCGTCCTGGTGTTCGGCCAGGAGGGGCCGGGCCTGTCCGAGCCCGTGCGGCAGGCCTGTGCCCAGGTCTTCTCGATTGCCCAGTACGGCTCCACCCGTTCGATCAACGCTGGCGTCGCCAGCGGCATCGCGATGCACGCCTGGATTCGGGTACACGCCGGGGAATACCGGGACGAGGTCCGGGCGCTACCAATCGAGGCGACACCCCCTAGGGTGCTTGACGTGTAGTGATACAGGGACGCAGGGTTATCTTATGGGAGTAAAGATCACCTGCCCTCGCTGTGGCGGGCCGGTGCGATCCCCGGACCTGATGCATTCGGACTGGCGCTGCGATAGCGACGGCCCGGTGTCGCCATTTCACGTTCCCCGGCACATTGACGGCAAGATTCTTGACGTGGCCCGGTCCCGGGTACTTGCCGCGGCCAGCCGGCCGGTGCCGCTGTGGTGCCCGTGGCCGCTGCCGGCCAGCTGGCTGGTCACCGGGGTGGGGTGGGTCGGCGACGACCGGTCCGGGGTCAGGGCGGCCGTCGTGGCGTGCAGCGGGCCGGGGCCCGTCGAGCACGGTCCCGCCGATGTACTGATCATCGCTGAGGAGCCGGGGGTCGGGCTGGGGCCGAGGTTCGCCGGCATCCGGGGGCCGGATCCCGGCACCGGGCTGACCGACGAGATGCGGAACACGGCGGCGCACGCCTGGGTTCGTGCCGCGGGCCATCCGACGCCGCTGTGGGTTGTTCCGTCGCCGGAGGGCCGGTCGGCGTATGTGGGCGAAGCATGTGGATTGTGGTTATATGTCATAAGCTGGCCAGCGGCGGCGGGTTTCGTTCTTGCGGAGGACCTCCTTCTGCATGACCTCGGCGAGTCGGTTCCAACGCAGCTACGATTTGGTGCGCCGTCACCGTATCTTCACGGGGAGGCGTAGACCGCAACGACTAGGATCTGCCGTAAAGTCGACGGTCCTTGGCTCAAAGTTCACGGTAAGGCGTATAACTGATACGCTAAGTAGGCCGCGGCACCGTTCGCGACGCCGCGGGGAGAGGGTGGCCCAGCGATGGTCAAGAAAGTCCTCACCTGGGGCAGCATTGCCTTCCTCATCTTTTTCGTTGCGTATCGACCGCAATCAGCAGCCAACGTGTTCAGGACCCTCGGTAGCAGCATTGTCGATGTCGCCGGCGGGTTCAGCGAGTTCTTCGCCAGCCTGGTGTCGTGACGCCGATGGTCGGTCAGGAGCCACCTGCCGCCGACGAGCCTGAACGACGGCGTGGGCAGGACCGGGAGACAGAGTCGATTCCTCGCGCACGTCCCGAGCGGGGCGGCGAGGGCCGCGACCCGGTGGCCGACACCGTGGAGACGGATCATCTGGTCGATGATTTGCCTGATGAGGGGTTCTACGGATCGGACGACGAGTACGAGCCTGAACTGACGTTCTCAGACGACGAGTTCGGGGGGCTGCGCGAGCCGGCGACTCCGGCGGCGTTCACCCCCAGGCGGGTGCTTCCTCTCGAAGAGGAGCCGAGCAAACTGATCGCTCGGTACCTGTTCCCCACCGAGAAGTTCCGGGGCGAGTGGAAGCATCATTGGATCCAGATCGCGAAGGAACTGGGCGTCGTCGCCGCGGCAACGATCCTGATGGGGTATCTCACCGGGCTCGCTGCCAAGAACGACCAGCCGTCCCTCGTGACCGCGGTGATCGTGATCTGGGGCGCGGCGATGGTCTACGTCGCGTGGCAGATTGCCGACTGGTATGTCGACCGGTTCATCCTCACCAACAAGCGCGTCATGGTGGTCAAGGGACTTATTACCAGAAACGTCGGAATGATGCCTCTTCTGCGGGTTACCGACATGAAATATGTGCAGTCACCGGTCGGGCGGCTGCTCGGCTACGGGACCTTCGAGTTGGAGTCGGCCGGGCAGGACCAGGCACTGAGTAAGGTCAAGAACCTGCCGAATCCCAATGAGCTGTACCTTCGGATCGTTGAGGAAATGTACGAGCCGGAGGCCGTCGAGGCGCGGCTGAGCCGTGGCAGCGACGAGACCGACGGCACCTGAGCCGCGGTGAGACCCGCGGGGGACGCTGGTCTCCCCGATGGCAGGATCGGTGCGTGCGACCACCCGGCTCGGAGGAGCAACCCGGTCTGTTCGCGGCACCGCAGCGGCTCTTCCCCTGTACCCCGAGCAAGCTCGGCACCTATGCGGACTGCCAGCGGCGCTACCGGTATGTCTACGTCGACCGACCGGCACCGCGGCGGGGGCCGCCGTGGGCACACAACTCGTTGGGCGCCAGCGTCCACGGGGCGCTGCGCGCGTGGTACCTGCTGCCGGCGACCCGACGTGCCGATTCGGCGATTCCGTCGCTGCTGCGCGCGGCCTGGGTTGCTGAGGGGTACCGCGACGACGCCCAGGCGGCGGGGGCGTACCAGCAGGCCCTGACGTGGCTGGAGGCGTACCTCGCCGACCTCGACCCCGGGATCGAACCCGTTGGGGTCGAGCGGGTCGTCGCCGCGAAGACCGCGACGCTGGCGTTCTCTGGCAGGGTCGACCGGATCGCCAGAGCTGGTGCTGGTCTCGCGATCATCGACTACAAGACCGGCAGGCGGCCCCTGACCGTCGATGACGCCCGGGGGTCCCAGGCCCTGGCGCTCTACGCGTTCGCCGCCGAGCGGGTCTTTCACCGGCCGTGCCGGCGGGTGGAACTTCATCATCTGCCAACGCGTTCGATCGCGGTCCACGAGCACACCGACCAGTCGCTCGCTTGCCAGGTGCGCCGGGCGGAGGAGACCGCGGCCGAGGCGCGGGCCGCCGAGTCGGCGCTGGCCGGCGGGGCCGATCCGGACGCGACATTTCCCGCGAGCGTCGGTCCGCAGTGCGCATGGTGCGACTTCCGACGAACCTGCCCAGAAGGCGAGCGGGTGCCCGCGCGCGAACCCTGGGCCGCGATGGACAACCGGGGCATCCGGGACTTCTCGCCGGATCGCTGAGGGCGCCCGTACCGAGAGACCGGGTCAGCCGGCGGCGGCGAGGCGCTGACAACCCGGGCACAGTCCCCAGAAGGTCACCTCGGCTTCGTCGATCACGAACCCGTGGGTGGGCCGGGGCTCGAGGCACGGAGCGCGGCCGACGGCACAGTCGACGTCCGCGATGGTGCCGCAGGCGCGGCAGACGACGTGATGGTGGTTGTCGCCAGCCCTGATCTCGAATCGTGCCGGGCTGCCTGCCGGCTCGATGCGGCGGGCGAGGCCGACCCGGGACAGCGCGCTGAGCACGTCGTAGACGGCCTGGGTCGACACCGAGTTCAGCTTGCCCCGAACCAGCGTCGCGATCTCGTCGACGTCCAGATGCCCGCGATGCTCAGCGAGCACCTGGAGGACAGCCAGGCGGGGCCGGGTGACCCGGAGGCCCTTCGCCCGTAGCTTCTCCTCGCCGACCATATTCCCATCACATCATGCGATCAGGGGGCACTCAACAGAAGGCCATGCTGTCCTCAGAACAGCCAGCGGCCGCAGAGGACGAGGAGCAGCACCAGGATAACGGCCCCGGCGATGAGCCCAACGCCCTTCGTGACGGTCGCGGCCGTCTGCTCCTGGTGGTCAACGGCGGCGTGGTCCTGCTG
>JABDRL010000219.1 GCA_013041765.1 Dactylosporangium sp.
GTGCCGGGCCGAGCTACACGCGGATCCGACCGGCACCGGCCTGCTTGGAGACCAGCCGCTGCACCTGTGCGGTCGGGGTGATCGGCCCGGGGCGCAGGGTGGGGGTCCACCCGGCGTCGGTGCCGATGTCGGGGTCGTTGGCGGTGTTGAACGCGTCGAGGAGACTCACCGTCTGCGGCGGCTGGGCGCCGACGCGGACGAGCGTGCCGATCTCCGTCATCACGGTGCCGCCCCAGTTGTAGACGA
Organism: Dactylosporangium sp.; assembly: GCA_013041765.1. GTDB lineage: Bacteria > Actinomycetota > Actinomycetes > Mycobacteriales > Micromonosporaceae > JABDRL01. The sequence continues at coordinate 247 of JABDRL010000219.1, forward strand.
TGTCCTCAACCGCGACCTCGGCGCTCCGCACCACGACGTTGTTCTCCGCGTAGATCGCCGAGTAGACGCCGACGCCCCAGGAGTACTCGTAGGTGTCCGCGTCGGTGATCCGGTAGTAGTTGTTGTAGACGTCGACCTGGCCGAAACGCACCCGGGGGGTCCGCTGGCCGATGTTGGCGAACATGTTGTGGTGCACCGTCACCCGCAGCTTGTCCACGTCCACGCCGACCGTGTTGGTTGAGCCGATCAGCATGGTCTTGTCGTGGTCGAAGAACCGGTTGTAGGAGACGGTGACCAGGTCCGCGCCCTTGATGATGTCGAGCAGGCCGTCATGGACCTGGTAGGGACGGCCGAAGTAGAGCGGCTGGGTGTCGTCGGTGTTGTTGCCGTCGCTGAAATCGTTGTGGTCGACCCAGACATGCGTGGAACCGTGGACCGTCACGGTGTCGTACTTGGAGTTCCAGTTGCCGGCCGAGCCGTCGGTGGGATTCCAGGCGGGGAAGCAGTCATAGGCGTCTTCGAAGGTCAGGTTGCGCAGGACGACATTGTCGACTCCCTTGACCAGCAGGTTCATGCCCCTGATCTGCGATCCGGGCAGTCCGATGATCGTGGTGTTGGAGCCGACGGAGATGTTGACCTGCGCGGCCTGGTTCTTGGTCGAGCGGACCCGGGCGTCCTCCAGCTCGCCGCTGGGCTTGCTGTCCCAGCCCCAGACCTCTGGATCGTAGGCCGCGAGGAACGCGTCCAGGGAATAGCCGGGATCGGCGTAGTCGGCACAGGTCAACGGCTCGTTGTCGGCGTCGACATTGGCGTCGATCCGGCCGGAGACAAAGATGATCTTCGGGGTGTCGTTGGTGGCATTGGTCGTGTTGTCCCCGCCGAGGGCCGCCACCAGGTCCGTGCGGTTGCGGGCGACGGAGATGCTGGCGTCCCCGGCGGCCGATCCGCCGGTGGTTCCGGTTCCTGTCGCGGCCCAGCCATCGCCGGCGGGCAGCACCTGCCGGGCGAGTTCGCGGGCCTTCGGGGATGGTCTGGAGGTTCCGGCCTGCGCCGGCAACGTCACCATGGCTACGGCCCCCACCGTCGCCACGATGGCGCCGACGGCAGCCAACGTGCGCTTGCGCATAGGTTCTCCTACAGCGTGTGCTGGCCGGGACCCGGAAGGGACGACCGTGCCCCGGCCAGCGGGGCGGTGTTACTCCCTCCGGTCGAGGACCGTCCGGTATGGGGCGACGGCCCAGGGCGTGGAGAGTCCGCTGGGCAGCTGGTGCTCGCGCACCACCTGCCGCATCAGGTCCTCGATCCCGTCGATGGCATTGCCGGTGCCGTCCGGGTGAGGCGAGAGATGGCGAGCGTCGATCCGTTCCGGCAGGGGTGCCGCGACGATCGCCTCGGCGATCACGGTGAACAGGGCCGTCCGGGACAGGGGCGCGATCAGCGGCACCGTCGGATCCGTCCGGTGGTCGAGCAGGTTCTCCAGGAGCCCGGTCCGCCCGCGTGGTTCGCTCCAGGCGGTGTCTCCGGGTAGCTGGACGCGGTCCTTCGGGTACTCCAGCAGCGCCGAACCCCGGGCGCCCCGCGTGATGATCTCACCGGCGGCGAACGTGGCGGAGGCCAGCGTGACGGCGACCGTCGTGGTCAGCCCGCCGGCGAAGGTCAGCCGCATGCAGGCGACGTCGTCGACCTCGATGTCCCGGCTGCGGTAGCGCTCCAGGTCCATGGTGATGGGTGCGTTGGCGGCTCCCGCGGCATCCGCGACCGCGAGGGCCTGCATGACCGCGTGGGCGAACGGGTTGACCAGGGCGCCGTCCATGACGGGGTGGCCGTCTATGGCCCGGCGTCCGGCCCAGGCGGACCGGGTGAAGTAGCTGTCCGGCCGCCACCACGCCCCGACGGCGTCCACCGTCTCGACCGTCCCCAGCCCTCCCGCCTGGACCAGGTCAGATACCTCGGCCAGCGCCGTGGAGCCCAGTGCCTGGAAGTTGACCTGGCAGAGCCGGCCGGTCTCCCTCGCGGCGACCGCCAGCCTCCGGTGCTCGTCCAGGGTCGGCACCGGCGGCTTCTCCAGCAGCAGGTCCGCTCCGACGGCGAAGACGTCCCTGGCCATGGCCAGGTGGGTGTGCGGCGGCGTACAGATGATCACAATGTCGGGTCGGACCTCGTCCAGCATGACCCGGTAGTCGGTGAAGGTCGGGACCCCGTCCGTCGGCGCGTCCTCGGTCGGCACGATGGGTCGGCGGGCGCTGAGACCGACCACCCGGACCCGGCCCTCCCGGGCGAGCCGGTGCATGGACCGGCGGTGCCAGAGCCCGTGCCCCAGCGCGCCGACGAGGGCCACGGCAGGTGCGTTCATGACATGTCTCCTTCCCCGCGGACCGTCGCCGCTGCTCCATGTCGGTCAAGCGCCGCCAACCACTCGACGACCACGGCCCGCAGGACCGGGTCGTCTGCCAGTTCCTCATGGAAGATCTCTCGAAGCCCGAACAGGGCGTCCGCGAGGCCCTCGGGGGTGTCCGGCCCGGAGGCGACGGCCTGCCGGATGCGCTCGGCGAGCGGGTCGTTGAGCGGCAGGGGGGTGCCGTCGTCGGCGATGCCCCGGACGAATCGCATCCACGCGGCCAGTACCAGCGCGGCCAGCCGGGGAGACCGGCCGGCCCGGCGCTGGTCGGCGATCGTGCCGAGCAGCCGGTACGGCAGTTTCTGGGAACCGTCCATAGCGATCTGAATGGTGGTGTGCCCGATCGTGGGATTCGTGAACCGGTCCAGGGCGGCCTCCCCGTAGGCGATGGGGCATTGCCCCTCGGGCGGGGCGAGGGTCGCCGTGACGTCCTGGGCGATAAACCGGGCAAGGACCGCCCGCATTCCCGGCAGCATCAGCGCCTCCGCGACCGTGCGTTGCCCGGCCAGCGCCCCGAGATACGCGATCGCCGAGTGCACCGCGTTGAGGATGCGGAGCTTGAGCGCCTCCCACGGGGCGACATCGTCGGTCAGGACCGCGCCGACCTGGTCCCACGCCGGCCGCCCCCCGGGGAACCGATCCTCGATCACCCACTGGCGGAACGGTTCGCCGGCCACCGGGACGAGGTCGGCCACCCCGAGCCCGTCCCGGGCCAACCGCCGGGTCTGGTCGGTCGTAGCCGGAACGATGCGGTCCACCATGGTCGAGGGAAAGGTGACGTCCGTCCCGAGCGTCCCCCCGGCGATCGCCATGGCCTGCTCCATCACACCACGCAGCCGTTCCCCGTTGGCCTGGAGATTGTCGCAGGACACGACGGCGATCGGGCCGGCCTCCGCGCGCTGGCGGGCGATGAGTCCGCGGGCGAGCAAGCCGGGGATGCTCGCGGGCTGGACGGTCCCGGCCAGCTCCGCGAGCAGCGCGTCGTCGACCTGGAGGCGCCCGCCCGGGTCGAGCCGGTAGGCCTTCTCCGTCACCGTGAGGGTGACGATGCGCACGGCGGGATTGGCGATCTGCGCGATCACGCCAAGCGGATCGGACGCCGCGTGCCGCAGCTCGCGCAGCGAGCCGACGACCCGGGGAAACGCGCCCTCCGCCGAGATGGTGACGATGCTGTACAGCCGGTCCTGGGCGACCAGCTGCTGGAGGATCTCGCGGGACCGGGGGGCCACGCCGATGATGCCCCAGTCGCCGCCAGCGGCGGCGATCGCCTCCTCGGTGTAGAGCGCCTGGTGGGCCCGGTGGAACGCGCCGAGGCCCAGGTGCACGATGCCGGGGGCGACCGCGTCGGGCCGCACCGCCGGCCTGGCCGCGGCGGGCACCTGGCGCAGCGAGCCGAGGCACAGCCCGGTGCTCATACTCACCGCCATGCTGGACCCTCCGGGAAGCTGTAGTCGGCCACCGACCCGGGCTTCATGGCGACGCTGTAGCCGGGGCGGGCCGGCGGCCGGTAGCGGCCGCCCGCCACGACGACCGGATCGACGAAGTGTTCGTGCAGATGGTCGACGTACTCGACCATCCGGCCCGCCATCGAACCGGAGACCCGCAGGTAGTCGAACATGGACAGGTGCTGGACGTACTCGCACAGCCCGACCCCGCCGGCGTGGGGACAGACCGGCACGCCGCGCTTGGCGGCCATCAGCAGGACCGCGAGGACCTCGTTGACCCCGCCGATCCGGCAGGAGTCGACCTGGCAGATGCCGATGGCCTCGGCCTGGAACAGCTGCTTGAAGATGACCCGGTTGGCGGCGGCCTCGCCGGTCGCCACGTTGATGGGGGCGACGGCGCGGGCGATCCGCGCGTGGCCGAGCACGTCGTCGGCGTGGGTCGGTTCCTCGATCCAGTACGGGTCGAACGCCGCCAGCCGCCGCATGCTGGCGATGGCGACGTCGACGTCCCACACCTGGTTGGCGTCCATCATCAGCAGAGCATCGTCGCCGATGATCTCCCGGATGAGGCCGGCCCGGCGGACGTCGTCCTCGATGGGGCCGCCGACCTTCATCTTGACCGCGCCCCAGCCGTCGTCCCTGGCCCGCTGGGTCAGCATCCGAACCTTCTGGTCCGGGTACCCCAACCAGCCGACCGAGGTGGTGTAGGCCGGGTATCCCTCGGTCTGAAGGACGGCCAGGCGCTCCGCGTATCCGGGCTGAGCCTTCGCGAGCAGGTCCAGGGCCTCTGCCGGGGTGAGCTCGTCGGTGATGTGGCGAAAGTCGATGGAGGCGACGAGTTCCTCCGCTGGCATCTCGGCGAGGAACCGCCACATCGGCTTGTCGGCCATCCGGGCCCGCAGGTCCCAGATCGCATTGATCAGCGCGCCGGAGGCCATGTGGATGACCCCCTTCTCCGGCCCGACCCAGCGCAGCTGGGCATCGGCCGTCAGCGAGCGCCAGAACGTCACCTGGTCGGCGGCGAGGTCCTCAACGGTCCGGCCGAGCACATGGCGGGCGAGGGCTCGGACCGCGGCGCAGGTCAGCTCGTTGCCCCGGCCATTGGTGAAGGTCAGGCCGGAACCGACCGGCCCGGTATCCGTGCGGACCTCGACGTAGGTCGCTGAGTAGTCGCCGCGGTTGATGGCGTCTGAACCGTCGCCAGCGGTGGCGGTGGGAAACCGGACGTCGAAGACGTCCATGGCGGTGATGGTGGTCGGCACGGGCGTCACCGTTCCAGCCGAAAGACGCGCTTGGGGAGGTGATACGCGAGATCGGCCGCGGTCTCCGCGGCCTCCCCGAGGGGCAGGCGCTCCTCGGCGACGAGCCGGGCGAGATGGGCGGCGTCGGCGCGCCGGGCGATGTCGTGACGGACGGGAATGGAGCAGAAGGCACGGGTGTCGTCGATGAACCCGGCGGTGTTGTAGAACCCGGCCGTCTCCGTGACGGCCTCCCGGAACCGTCGCAACCCGTCCGGGCTGTCGAGGAACCACCAGGGCGCGCCAAGGTACAGCGTCGGGTATGCGCCGGCCAGCGGCGCCAGCTCGCGGGTGTACCCGCTCTCGTCGAGGGTGAACAGCACGACCCGCAGCCGGGGGTCGTCGCCGTGGGCGTCCAGCAGCGGGCGGAGCGCGTCGACGTAGTTGGTCGGCGCGGGAATGTCCCCGCCGACGTCGCGGCCGTGCCGGGCGTACAGGGCCTGGTAATGGTTGCGCATCGAGCCGGGGTGCAGCTGCATCACCAGGCCGTCCTCGATAGACATCCGGGCGAACTCCACCAGCATGTGCGCCCGGAACGCCTCGGCGTCGGCGGCGTCGGCGGTGCCGGCGAGGCCCCTGGCATAGCAGGCCGCAGCCTCGGGGGCGGACAGCACCAGCGTCCTCGCGGTGGGATGCCCATGATCGGAGGAGACCGCGCCGGCGGCGATGAACGCTTCACGCCGAGACCGCAGGGCCGACAGGAAACCGGTGAAGGTCGAGGTGTCGATCCCGGTCAGGGTGGCGAGTTCGGCGATCCGCGTGCGCCAGCCGGGCCACTCGAAGTCGGCCATGTTGTCCGGCCGGTATGTCGTGATGACCCGCCCGCCGGGTCCGCCCCAGCCGTCGGCGGCCAGGTTCGCGTGGTGCCGCAGGTCGTCGACGGGGCTTTCGGTCGTCGCGAGGACCTCGATGTTGAAGCGGTTGAACAGGGCCCGGGGCCGGAACTCCGGCCGGGAGAGGCGCTCGGCGATCGCGTCGTAGATCTCGTCGGCCGTCGCGGGGCCGAGCGGGACGTCGATGCCGAAGACCTCGGTGAGCACGCCCTCGGTCCAGGCCCGGGACGGCGTTCCCCGGAAGAGGTACCAGTGTTCGGCCAGCCGCCGCCAGATGGCGCGACCGTCGGTCTCGTACGGCGAGCCGTCCAGGGTCGCCACGCCGAGCTGCGCCGGGCGGATGCCCTGGCTGAGCAGCATCCGGGTGATGTAGTGGTCCGGTACCACGATCAGACGGGCCGGGTCCGGGAACGGCAGGTCGTCGGCGAGGATCGCGGGATCGACGTGGCCGTGGGGGCTGATGATGGGCAGATCTCTCGCGTGACCGTAGAGCTCGCGAGCGATGGCGCGCTGGGCGGGGTCAGCGGGGAAGAGCCGGTCGGAGGGACTCACGCGGTTGGCTCCTTGCGGTCGGAATCGGTGGCCGCGGCGTCGGGTGCGGTCGCGTCGCGTCCGGTGGTCGGGACATGGAGAAGATCGGCCACCCGCACCGCGCGGCCGGTCGTGAACGACGCATTGGCGGCGAGACCGACGAGCAGCGCGCGGGCGCCGTCGCGGTCGGTCGCCCCGCGGCCGAGCTCGTCAACTGGCGCGCCGGGGACGGGACTCAGCAGCGTGGTGAGCATGCGCCGGTCGGCGCCGCCGTGCCCCTCGCGGGCGTAGCCGTCGATCGTGAGTTCGTATGGTTTCCTCCAGAACGGGTGGATCATCAGGCGGGCATGGCCATCCTCGCCGGCCGCCTCGACGCCGTGGAGGGCGGCACTGGCCTGGTCGGCGTGCCGGGCCTCGCCCTTGACCCCGTCGGCGGTGGCGGGCGAGACGTGGTCGTTCTCCACGACCTCCAGTTCCAGCCGACCCCTGCTGCCGTTGACCATGACCCGGTATCCCTCCCAGGGGGCATACGCGGTGAGGTGGTAGCTCATGGAAGCCCCGGTGGTGTAGCGCACGAGCACCGCCATATCGTCCTCGATGTCGATCCCGGGACCGAAGACGTTCTCGTCGCGCCGGTACCCGTCGAGATGCTCGGCGTCCAGATAGAGTTCCGTCAACCGGGGGTGGTCGGCCAGCCGGAGCGCGAACGGGTCGCCGAGGGCGGCCGGCGCCCCGTGGGCCCGGTCGTAGTCCCGGTGGTATCCGTGCCGCCTGCCGGCTTCGCCGCCATAGAAGAATAGGCGGCCAAGCGCGTACACCTCGACCGGATCGGCCGCGAGCCACCAGTTGACCAGGTCGAAGTGGTGACTCGCCTTGTGCACCAGCAGCCCGCCGCTGTTGGCCCGGCGCCGGTGCCAGCGGCGGAAGTAGTCGGCTCCGTGCCGCACGTCGAGGAGCCACTCGAAGTGCACCGATCCGATCTCGCCGATCTCGCCACCGGCCAGCACCCGCTTGACCGTTTCGTGCACCGGGCTGTAGCGATAGTTGAAGGCGACCGTGACCGTGCGTCCGGTCCGGTCCACGGCGTCAAGGATGCGCTGGCAGCCGGGGGCGTCGATGGCCATCGGCTTCTCGGTGATCGCGTCGCATCCCGCCTCCAGCGCCGCGACCAGGTACGTGTCGTGGAAGCGGTCGATGGTGGTGACGATGACGACGTCGACCCGCTCCCGCCGGAGCATCGACGAAAACTGATCTGCTGGGTATCTGGCGACGTTCGGGACGCCGAGGCGGGCGAGGCCGGCGTGGTGTGCGGCCAGGCGCACCGGATTGGGGTCGGCGAGCGCGACGAGGGTCGAGGTCGCGGCGTGGTCGAGGGCGACGGCTCTGGCGAACAGCTCCGCTCGCGCGCCGGTACCCACGATGGCGTATCTGCGCCGACGTCCGGGTTCGTCGGGCATGGCCTGTTCCTCTCGACGGAGACTGCGGCTTCAAGCATTACGGAACTGCAAAGGTTTGCAGTGAACTATGGTCATACACCGCGGTCTCGTCAACGCCATGCGATGCATCGGCGTTTAATGTCCCGATTTATACTTCGTAAAGATTGCTGCCGTTATCCGTTGGAGACCCGAGCGGCGTTGACATGAGAGCAACCGTTTGCATTAATGGCTTCCACCTAGCGAGACGGGCATCACATCGCACTCGTTTGGGGAGCGTGTTGGGTTCCTGCGATCCAGCAGTTCCGCGGTCGCCGACGTGCCACTGTGGCGGCCGCCAACGGCGGAGGGGGCAAACGTGCCAGCCACGATTCGAGATGTCGCAAAGGCGTCGGGCGTTCATGTCTCGACGGTTTCGCGGACATTCTCGTCGCCGCACCTGGTCAACCAGGAGACTCGCAACCGAGTGCTCGCGGTTGCGGAGAACCTGGGGTATAGGCCGAATAGGGCGGCACGGGCCCTGATCACTGGTCGAACCCACAATATCGGCCTGATCGTGGCAGACATCGCCAACCCCTTCTTCCCACCATTGATCAAAGCGGCCGAATCCCAGGCCAGAGACCGCGATTACCACGTGTTCGTTGCCGACACCAACGAGGACTCGGTGACCGAGGAGAAGCTGGTCCAAGCACTCGCCAAGCAGGTCGACGGGGTACTGCTGTGCAGCCCCCGGATGAGCAACGACCTGATTGAGCGGGTCGGCCGTGACGTGCCGGTCGTGGTGGTCAATCGGCTGGTCGAGAGCATTCCCGCGGTGGTCATGGACGTTGCGCAGGGTGCGCGCACGGCCATCGAGCATCTTGCCGGGCTCGGCCACTCCGACCTGGCACTGCTCGGCGGGCCGCGGGGCTCCTGGACCAACCGGGAGATCCGTAGGTCCGTGATCGCCACCGCGCGTGCGGTGGGCGTCAACCTTACTGTCCTCGGCCCAAATCAACCGACCGAAATAGCTGGCGCTGCGGCCGTCGATGCGATCTGTCGATCCAACGCGACCGGCATATTGGCCTATAACGATCTTATGGCTATCGGAGTCCTCGAAGGACTCCATAACCGTGGGATTCGGGTCCCTGAAGAGATCAGTGTCGTCGGTGTCGACGACATCGCACTGAGCCGGCTGGTCCGTCCCAAGCTGACCACCGTCGCCACCCCCACGGCGGCAGCCGGCAGGACGGCCGTCGACATGCTGCTCGCGCAGCGTGGCGAGGACCGTCGAACCACCGCTCAGGTAACGCTCCACACCGAACTGGTTGTTCGCGATTCAACTGGACCAGGTCCCCGGGCGACCGGGGTCCCGGCCAGCGGGACCGCTCGTGGCCAGGTCGCGTCCTACGCCAAGGAGTGAACCAACGATGCTTCTCGGAACATCCTCAACGGCGAGCTCGCGCGCAGACCGGGCTCCCCGCACCGGGCTGAGGCGCACGCTGCTGTGTGCCGCCCTTGCCGCCACCGTCGCCCTACCCCTGGCCGTCACCGGATGTGGCAACGACGACTCATCCGACCCCGACAAGCCCGTCGAACTCACCGTGATGTGGTGGGGCGGCGAGAAGCGTGCCGGTCTGACCGAGGAGGTCCTCGACCTCTACACCCAGAAGCACCCAGATGTGACCTTCAAGAAGACCTGGCAGTCCTACCAGGGCTACTACGAGAAGCTCGCGACCCTCATCGCCGGCAACTCGGCCCCGGACATCTTCCAGATCGATGACAACTACCTCACCGAGTACGCCACCAAGGGCGTCACGCTCGACTTGGGCGAGTACAAGGATTCCGGGAAGCTCGACGTATCGACGTTCCCCGAGAGCCTGTGGAAGTACGGCGAGGTCAAGGGCAAGCTGTCGGCGCTGGCCCTGGCGGAGAACACCCAGTGCCTGGTCTACAACAAGACCGCGCTGGAGAACGCCGGTCAGCCGGAGCCCAAGACCGGCCAGAGCTGGGAGGAGCACATCGCCTGGGCGAAGGCCGCTGGCGAGGCCACCGGGCTGCCGGGGACCATGGACCCGAGCGCCGACTACAAGGCGTTCTGGCTGTGGCTGCGGGACCAGGGCAAGGACCTGTACAAGGGCGACGAACTCGGCTTCACCGCCGATGACGTCACCGCGTGGTTCGAGCTGTGGAAGGGCGCCCGGGACTCCGGCGCCACCCCGACCTCCGACGTGATCCACGAGGGCAACAGCAGCTCCGTGACCACCCAGCTGGTCGTCACGGGCAAGGCCCTGACCTCGTGGGTGTGGTGCAACCAGCTGCCGGAGCTGGCGAAGAACACCAAGGACGCCCTGGGTGCGATCGCCTACCCCGGTGACCCGTCCGGCCAGTGGGCTCGGGCCTCGATGTACTTCGCCGGTTCCAAGAGCACCAAGCACAAGGACACCGTCATCGACGTCCTGAACTTCGTCGTCAATGACCCGGAGGCTGGGGAGATTCTGGGCACCGAGCGTGGCCTGCCCTCCAACCTCGACATCCGTAAGAAGATCGCCGACACCGTTACCGACGCGAACATGAAGGCCTCGATCGAGATCGAGAACGAGCTGGGCAAGACGTTCGGTGATCCTCCGGCCGTGCCGATCAAGGGCCACAGCAACGTGCGGTCCGAGCTGGTGAAGGCCGCGGAGAAGGTGCAGTTCGGCCAGGCGAGTCCGGCCAAGGCCGCCGAGGAGTACATCGCGGCGGCAAAGGCCGCGATCAACAAGTAACGACCCCCCGAACATGGGGAGAGGAGTCGGCACGTGGCAATGACCACGGCATCCGTCTCGAAGCGGCATCCGTCGCCCTCCGCTGGGGCCACCGCCAAACGGCGGCGGCCCCAGCGGGGGCCCCGCCGCGAAGGACTGGCCGGATACATATTCCTGTCGCCGTGGCTGCTTGGCCTGATGGGCATCACGGCGGCCCCGATGCTCATCTCGCTGTACCTCAGCTTCACCGACTACGGGGTTCTGACAGGTATCGGTGAGGCCGAATGGGTTGGGCTCGACAACTACAAGCGCATGCTCACCGAGGACCCGGCCTACTGGCATTCGGTGATCGTCACCATCAAGTTCGCTCTGATCTCGGTTCCGCTCAAGCTGAGCGCAGCCCTGGCCGTGGCCATGCTGCTCAACCGGGACCGCATCGGCATCGGCCTCTACCGCGGACTGTTCTACCTGCCGTCACTGCTGGGCGGTAGCGTGGGCCTGGCGATCGTCTGGGTGAACATCTTCAACCGGGAGGGCGCCTTCAACGCGGTCCTCGACATATTCGGACTGCCGACCAGGCCGTGGATCAACGAACCGGGCACGGCCCTGTGGACGCTGATCGTCCTGGCGATCTGGCAGTTCGGCTCGCCGATGGTCATTTTCCTTGCCGGGCTCAAACAGATTCCCGGAGAGCTCTACGAGGCGGCATCCGTCGACGGCGCGGGCAAGATGCGGAAGTTCTTCCATGTGACCATCCCGATGCTGTCTCCCGTGATCTTCTTCAACCTGGTCATGGAGATCATCAAGGCGTTCGAGGGCTTCACCGGGGCGTTCGTCGTCAGCGGCGGCACCGGCGGCCCGGTCGACTCCACCCTGATGTACACGCTGTACCTCTACATCAAGGCGTTCACCGACTTCGAGATGGGGTACGCCTCCGCGATGGCGTGGATCTTCCTGGTGACGCTTGGCATCATCACCGTCCTGCTGTTCAACTCGGGCAAGTTCTGGGTCCACTATTCCGATGAGGGGGACGGATGATGGCCACCCAATCCATGACCGCGCCCCGGCGCACTCCGGCGGTCCCCAAACCGCCCAGTCTCCTGGAGCGGCTGGGTCCGAAGGCCCGGGCCATTGCCTGGTCGGTGCTTGTCATCGGGATCCTGCTGATCGTGCTGTACCCGCTGGCCTGGATGTTCGGCAGCTCGTTCAAGGCGCAGAGCGAGATCGTGAACAACTTCTCGATGTTCCCGACCGAGTTCACCCCGGGCAACTACCCGGAGGGTTGGAACCACCTGGACGTCAGCTTCGGGCGGTTCTTCATCAACAGCACCTTCCTCGCGCTGGCCTGCGTGGTCGGCAACGCCCTGTCGTGCCTGATCACGGCGTACGCGTTCGCCCGGCTGAAGTTCCCGCTGCGGGGCATGTGGTTCAGCATCATGATCGGTACGCTGCTGCTGCCCCACCACGTGTTGATCATCCCGCAGTTCATCCTGTTCAAGACGTTCGGCTGGGTCGGGGAGCCGTTCCCGTACACCCCGCTGATCGTTCCTCACCTGCTGGCCTGCGATGCGTTCTTCGTCTTCCTGATGGTGCAGTTCATGCGGGGCATCCCGCAGGACCTGGACCAGGCCGCGAAGATCGACGGGTGCTCGGCGTTCGGGGTGTTCCGGTACGTCATCCTGCCGCTGAGCAAACCGGCGCTGATCACGACGGCGATCTTCAGTTTCATCTGGACCTGGAACGACTTCTTCCGGCAACTGGTCTACCTGTCCCAGCTGGACAATCAGACGGTCCCGGTGGCGCTGCGCCTGTTCATCGACTCGACCGGGCAGAGCACCATCGGTCCGATGTTCGCGATGGCCTTCGTGTCCCTGCTACCGATTCTGATGTTCTTCGTGGCCTTCCAACGCCTGCTGGTGGAGGGCATCAACACCTCAGGACTGAAGGGCTGACCGACCCGTGGACGAGGCGACCAGGACCGCACCCCAGTCCGAGCCGGAACCGGAGCAACCGACCCGGCCGGACTGGAAGGACACCCTGGTCGCCGCCACGGACATCGCCATCATCGGGTTCGGCGTGGTCGCCGCCAGCCTGCTGGTGGTCACCCTGGGCGGGGCCCTGGCCGCAGGCTCCTTCGCCGCGCACCAGTGGATCCGCCACCGGCAACTGCCCGGCTTCGGCGAGGTCTGGCGGTTGTTCCTGCGCTGGATCCTGCCCGGAGCGCTCGCCACCGGCGCCGTCGCCGGGGCCACAACCGTGCTGGTCATCGACATCGGCGCGGTCCGGGGCGGGACGGTGCCCGGCGGGTCCATCCTGCTCGCGGCGACCTGGTTCGTGGTCGCGGGGATGGCCGCCACCATCGTGCTGGCCCTGGTGCACCTCGGCCGGCAACCGGCCGAGGGATGGTGGCGAGCGGCCCGATGGGCCGCCCGCACCACCGCCGTCGCCCCCCACCGGGCCGCGCTTCCGCTCGGGACGGCCGCCCTGGCCAGCCTGCTCGGGCTGATGGTGCCGGTGACGTTCCCAGTGCTGGTCGGATTCGGCCTGTTCGCGGTGCACGTCGTCGCCGACCGGCTGCTGCCGGAAACACCAGGGCTCCCGGCGAGCTGACCCCGCCGGCCGATCAGTTGGCGGCGTCGCCGATCGGGGCGCCCCCGGCCGTCGGGTCCGGCGCCGGCCGGCCGTTGTCCGGGTCGGCGTCGCCACGCCCGCCCAGCCGGGCCAGCAACTCGGCCAGATTGACCCCGGTCAGGTCGGCGCCCAGCTGGAGCCCCTGGGCGACGTTGGTGGCCACCGATTTGGTCAGCGCCGAGGCCCCGTCGGTGGAGATGACCGTCAACCTGTCGATCTCGCCGATCGGGCGACTCGCGGCATCCACCACCTGCGGCAGCACCCGCACCAGCAGGTCCAGCACGGCGGCATCCTCGTACTCGGCGAAGGCCTCGGCCTTGCGCCGCATGGCCTCCGCCTCGGCCTGGCCCCGGGCCAGGATGGCGGCACCCTCCGCGATGCCCTCCCGCTCGGTCGCCTCGGCCAGCGCCGACCGCTGGGCGCGCTCGCCCTCGCCGGTCACCTGAGACTGCTCCGCCTGGGCCCGCGCGGCGGCGATGGTGGCCTGCCGCCGAGCGTCGGCGGCCAGGACGGTGGCGCTGCGCGCGGCCTCGGCTTCCTGCTCCACCTGGTAGCGCGCGGCATCGGCCGGCTTGCGCACCTCGGTGTCGAGCTGGCGCTGCTTGAGTTCGGCATTGCGCTCGGCCACCTTCTGCCGCTCGGCGAGGATCACCTGCTCCCGCTCGGCCTCGGCCAGCGGGCCGGCTGCGGCGGACCGGGCCTTGGCCGCATCGACCTCGGCGCGGATCTGTGCCCGCTTCAACTCCAGATTGCGTTCTGCCCCGGCGATGGACTCCTCGGCGAGCAGCCGCTCCCGCTCGGACGACTGCCGGGCCTGGGCTTCGGCGATGGCCGCGTCCTTGAGGACCCTCGCGGCCTCCGGCCGACCGAGATCCTGGAGGTAGGATCCCTCGGCCAGGATGTCCTGGACCTGGAAGGTGTCCAGCACCAGGCCCTGGTTGGTCATCGAGTGCTCGGCTTCCTCCGCCACCGCGCTGGCGAAGGCCGCCCGGTCACCGATGATCTCTTCCACGGTGAGCCGGCCGACGATGGCCCGCAGCGATCCGGCCAGGACCTCCCGGGTGAAGTGATCGATGTCGCGCTGCTGGTGCAGAAAGCGCTGGGCCGCGGCGCGCACCGCGTCCTCGGTGCCGCCCACCTTCACGATGGCCACGCCGTGCAGGCTCACCCGGATGCCCTGCTTGCTCACCGCGCCCTGGATGTCGACCGAGATGCGCCGGCTGGACAGGTCGAGCGACTGTTTCTTCTGCACGACCGGCAGCACGAAGACGGAGGCGCCCATGACCACCTTCTGCCCGGACGAGTCGGTGGAGCGGACCCCGCCCGCGCTGGTCACCGGTCGGCCCTTGCGGCCGGTGATGATGAACGCCTCGTTCGGCCCGGCCACCTTGATCCGGGAGAGGACGAACATGACGATGAGGAAGACCACCAGCACGCCGCCGGCGGTCGCGAGGATGAGCGGCATCATTCGATCCTTCAGGTAGCGGGTTGACCATTCAGGGACGGACGGAGCGGGGCCCGGCGCCCCAGGCGACTCGGCCGGTTCCGGCACCGGGGGTCAACCGGATGAGAGGACCGGCTCGACGATGACGCTGGTGTCGGAGGGCGCCTCAATCACGAAGACCTCGGTGCCGAGGGGAATCGGGTCGTCCGCGCGGGCGTGCAGTTTCACCGGCAGACCACCGACCCGCACCCGGATCTCGCCGTACCCCTGGGCGGGGACCGGCGTGACCACCACCCCGATGGCGCCGATCAGGTCGGCCCGGCTGGGGGTGGCGTCGGTGCGGACGTTTCGCGCCCATCGGGACAGCCGCACCGCCAGGTACGCGGTGGGGGCGGCGGCCGCGATCCCGGCTCCCGCGGCGACGGCGACCTCGAACGGGGTGCGCGCGTGCAGCAACTCGCTCGCGATGGCGCCGCCGAAGCCGAAAGCACCCAGGAAACCCGCGACCGATTCCACCGACGCGGTGCCGCCGAGGTCGGCGTGCGCGAGGTCGAGAATGCCGCCACTGAGCAGGGCCAGGGCGAGGAGCAGAGCTCCCAGCCCCCCGACCACCAGGAAGATGAGTGTCGGCCCGTCCACGCCATCACCTTGCTTCCCCTGCACCCGACCGTGAGGCCACCGTGCGGTTACGACATTGGGGTATGCCGGCGAGCGTAGTCAAGGGATACCAGCGGAATGCCTAGCTGACGGTGGAGTCGGTGACCGTCGGGTTTCGCGCGCCGAGGAAGAAGATGCCGGGATAGCCGCGGGTCTCGAATCCGGCGCTGGGATTGCGACGCAGGACCGACCGCTCGATGCGCATCGTGCCACTGCGGTTGTTGCTGACAAAGAAGATCGCTCCACCGCCCTCGACCGCCTGGTTGTCCTCGATGATGCTGCCGGCGATCCGGACCGTGAACGCGTTGCCGTCGGTGTAGATGGCTCCGCCGCTGCCGCCCCCGGGCGTGCCGAACCTTGCCGGGTTGGCGCCCTTGCCGGTCGCGGTGTTGTGGGTCAGCAGGCTGTTGAGCACCACCCAGGACACTCCGATGCTGCTGAGCGCGCCCCCGTTGGAACAGGATCCGCCCTGTCCGGAGGCCCCGCCGAAGGTGCTACTGACGATGTACACCGGCCGGTCCCCCGACTGGTCGAACACCCGGATGGCGGCTCCACCGACATCCGGACCGCTGCTGTCGCAGCGGTTGCGGACGAACCGGGTGTTGACGGCCTTGAACCGGCCGCCCCGCACGAAGATGGCTCCGCCCCCTCCGCCCCTCGTGGACTCCCCGGTCGCGTTGCCGTCGGCGAAGGCGAGGTTCTGCACGGTCAGCCGCGGGTGATCCTGGTCCTGGCAGTGGGCGGTGGTCCAGGCCTGGGCCCGGTCGCAGGTGTTCAGGTAGAGGATGCGCCGCTGCCCTCCGCCGCTGAGGGTCACCATGCCCCCACCATCGAGGACGATGACCGGGCCGCTGTCGTTGCGGATCTTCGCCGTGGCCTTCATCGTGATCGTTATCGGATCGGGGCCGCACGAGAACGTGATGATGCCCCCCGCCGCGACTGCCGCGACGACCGCCTCCGAGGTGCAGCTGGCCGGTGTCCCGTCGCCGATCACTCTGGTCGGGTGGCTGGTGTCGACCGCTTGGGCCTCCGCCGGAACGGCGGCCCGGCCGTCCGGGTTCCCGGCGGCGAATGCCCGGGCGGGTGGATCTGGCGCGGCCGAGGGGAACGCGGTGCTCGGGCTGGACGCGGACCGCCGATCCACGCTCGGAGCGGGGTCGGGG
>JABDRL010000350.1 GCA_013041765.1 Dactylosporangium sp.
GCCCACACCCGGCACCGGCACGGCGAGGGCACCGCCCACTACCTCACCACCCACCCCGTCGGCGCCGACCTGGAGGCGTTCCTCGACCGGATCGCCAGGTCGGCCGGGGTGCTTCCGACCCTCGCCGGCCCGGTTCCGGGCGTTGACGCGACGACCCGGCGTTCCGCCGACGGGGTGCGGTGGACCTTCCTGGCCAACAACGGCCCGGATGCCGTCCAGGTCGAGCTGACGGGACAGGTGCTGACGGGGGCGGAGCGGACGCCCGGCGGGGTGCTGGTTCCCGGCGGCGGGTTCGCCGTGGTCCGTCAGGAAGGGTGACCCGCCCGGGAACCGGGTACGCCGCCGCGGTGCTCACCTGCGGACCGGTCGCACCACTCCCCCGAGCGGCGCACCGATCGAGGCGAGAAACCGTTCCAGGGCGAACGTCGCCGCCCCGAGACTGACCGCGTCACCGGAGGCCTGCCCGAGCACGATCTGGGTGGCGTCCAGCGGGCGACGCAGGGCATGCCCAGCCACCCGGTCCCGGACCCGGGCCAGCAGGCCCTGGCCGAGTTTCGCGGCCACCCAGCTGCCGAGTACCACCACCTCGGGGTTGAGCAGGTTGACCAGATCGGCGATGGCGGCGGCCAGGTAACCAGCCGTCACGTCCGCGACGGCCACCGCGACCGGGTCGCCAGCGGCCAGCCCGGCGGCGAGCGCCTCGATGGTGGCGGTCTGGTCGCCGGGGCACAGCATGGGGTTGTCCGGCGCGACCTCGCGCAGATGCTGCATGATGCCCGGGGCTCCGACGTAGGTCTCGACACACCCCCGGTTCCCGCAGCGGCACGGGCGTCCGCCGAGCACGAGTGTCGTGTGTCCCCACTCCCCGGCGCTGTTCGTCACGCCCCGGTACAGTGACCCGCCCAGCGCCAGCCCGGCACCGACCCCCGTGCCGAGGGTCAGCACGGCCAGGTCGTCATGGCCGCGGCCGGCCCCGAACCAGAGTTCGGCAACCGCACTGGCCCGCAGGGGGTTGTCCAGGTGCACCGGCATGGGCAACCGGGAGCGCAACATGCCGCGGAGGGGAACATCGAGCCAGTCCCAGTTCGGGGCGAACACCGAGACCCCGCCCTCGTGGTCGACCTGGCCGGGAACGCTGACCCCCACCCCGAGCACCCCGTCGGGGGCGACCCCGGCCTGGGCCATCACGGTCCCCACCCCGGACACGAGACGCTCCACGATCTGTTCCGGGCACCGCTCGCCCCCGCTGAGCCGCTCCTCGACCGTCGCCAGCACGGTCAGGGCCGCGTCGAAGAGGTCCACGTGCACGTACGTCTCTGCCGTGTCGATACCGATCAGGAAGCCGCCGCCGGGATTGACGGCGACGAGTCCCCGGGGTCGGCCTCCCCCGGAGTCCTGGAACCCCACCTCGACCAGCAGTCCCAGCGCCAGCAGCTCACCGATCAGGTTCGAGACCGTGGCGAAGCTCAGCGCGGTCTCCGCAGCGATCTCCTGCCGGGACACGGCCGGCGCGGCGAGGATATGTCGCAGGACATGGAAACGATTGGCGACGCGAATGTCCCGGGAGGTGTGCTTCGCCGCGCGGACCATCCGTTCCTCCCCTGCACTGTCCGGTGTGGGTAGTTTCCGCTCCTGCTCATCCGGCCATGTGCCGGGATGTCCGCCGGCCTTCGGCGAACCTGTTGGCGACGTAGTGGATGAGGTTGGTGACGACGACCGCCGGGCCAACGACCGCCGCGACCCCCGGGTGCTGGGTCTCCATGCGCAGCGCCAGGATGATGGCGGTGATCCCGTTCTGCTGGGCGAGAGCGAGGTGGACCCGGTCCGGCCGCGGCAGGCCCTGGCTGAGCAGGACACCGGCGACGATCTGGGCGCCGAAGGCGGCGATCCCCAGCACCACGCCGAGTCCCAGGTCGACCCCGCGGGCCAGGAGCAGCCCCAGCAGTCCGGCTGCGATCAGCAGGGCCCAGCGGGTCACCCGCGGCAGGATCTTCCCGAGGCCGGCCGGCCGGACCGCGAGGCCGGCGATCGCGACGCCGAGGGCCAGGAACTGCCACACCGCCACGACGGCCAGCCCGAGCATCAGCCCGGCCCGCAGCGCTCGCCATCGGGCCAGCACCCGCCAGCCGAGGATGGCCAGCAAGGCGAATACCAGGTTGGCCCCGACCGTCGCCCCGTAGGACAGCAGCTCGTCCGAGGCGGTGAATCCCTGCTGGGTCGGCGCGCTGAGGCCGAGGAAACCGCTGGCGAAGGCCGCGGCATACACCGTGAGGATCACCGTGACCGGGTCGTCGAACGACGCCCAGGAGGCCAGGATCGCCTTCACCCGTGGGGAGAGGCGATCGTCGCCCATGATCGAGGCAACGGCGAGCGGGTCGATCTGCGCCACGGCGACGCCGAGCACCAGTGCCAGGGGCTGGCCCATCGCGATCAGCAGCACGATCCCGATGAGCACGGCCTTCAGCAGGACCCCGACGGTGACGGCCAGCAGGACCCGGCGCCGGTCGCCGCGCAGTTCGTTGAGGTCGATGCCGTACGTGCTGCCGTAGAGCCCGACGGCCAGCAGCAGGCTGGTGGTGTACAGGTACGTCGGCTGCCGCTCAATGCCATCGATACCGATGCGCGTCGCCAGCAGCCAGCAGGCGCCGATCACGAGAGGCAGGCTCGCCTTGGCCAGCAGTCTGCCGGCCCTTCCGTCACCGTTCAAGATCGCCGATTCTCTTGTGCCCCAACGAGACCCGGACCTCATCGACGACGTGCACCATCTTGCGGTCCGCCGCGTCGACCATTTCCTGGTCGAGGGTAACGCCAGTCATGAAACGCCGATCGTCGATCCAGTAGTAGTAGAGCGCCCCTCGCTCGACATCCAGCACGACCCGGATGAGGATTCCCGCGTCGATCTCCCGGAAGCTGGCGTTCAGCCCCGTCATGAGCCGGTGCAGGTACCGGGCCTGCTGGAGATAGTGCTCCCGCCGGGTTTCCGGGGTCACCTGGTCGAAGAACCGGTCGACGTTGGAGTCTTCCAGCACGTCCAGGTAGAACCGGCATTCCCCGTCGACGGAGTAGGCGACGAAGTGCAGGTCGGCCGCGGTGATCTGCGGCCGGCACACGTCGACGAGGCGGTTGGTCCCCGGGCCGAAGTCCCGGAACCGCCGCAGCACCGCGTCCGCGCCGTTGAGCCGGAACCGTTCCTCCGCCACATGGCGGGGACCCGGCCGGATCGCCGATGGCCGGTCCACATCGGTCCTCAGGTAGATGCCGGCGGAGAACACGAACAGGCCACCGAGCAGGGCCAGGGCCCCGACGACGTCGGTGGTCGTCTCCGTCCCGACCCTGGCCGGGCCGATCACGAGGTCCACGCCGAGAACCGCCGCGCCGAACCCGACCGCGGCGAGGAAGAACTTCACCGAGGTGCCCAGCGCCACCACCGAGGATCTGACGATCGCGAGCATCAGCAGGGCCGCCACGACGCACGCGAGCAGGGTGATCAGCGCGGCGCTGCTGTACGGGGTGTCGCTGGCCCACCACACGAGGTGGTACGCACCAAACCCGATCATGACGAGAACCGGTATCCAGAAGCCCGGACGGTGCAGCAACGACATCCTGGCGAACCAGGCGGCCGCCGTGTCCTCGGAACGGGGGGATGACATGGGGGTCACGGTGATCACTCCGGTCGGTTCCCGACCAGCACTGGCCGGTTGGTCTGCGAGGCGTCCGGGTCGAGCCAGCGCCGGCTGCGACCGTCGTCGTACATGTCCGAGAACGGATTGGGCCGGTAGAGGTAGAAGCGCACCTCACGGTCGAAGGCCCGGAGGAAGGGAACCCACCCGAACACCGCGCTGGCGCCGACGGCCGCCACGACGTACCCGACCTCGGACAGCTCGAAGACCGGCAGCAGCGCGAGCCCGTACAGCGGCGTGGTCAGCAGGAACAGCAGCTGGGCCGCGGTTCCGGGCAGGAACCTGGTGTAGGCCTCGGCGACGGCGTGTCCGGAGCGCCCCTGGCCGGGAGCCGCCCCGGCCCGCAGGTACTGCCCGGCGAACGAGGTGGCCGGTTGTCGCTCGGCCCACGCCGCGCAGGTGAAGAACGCGACGGGCGCGACGATCACCGGCAGGATCAGCCACCACAGCATCAGCCATCCCCCCGGCCGGCCAATGATCCGCCAGTCCGCCCCCAGCAGACCGGCGACGGTCACGGCGGCGAGGACCGTTCCGGCCGCGGACAGCCACCGGGCCGGCCGGTGCAGGGTTGCCTGCTGCGTGCGACCGTGGTCGCCCTCCACCCTCGCGAAGGCGTCCGGGCTCTCCCGTTTGGCCTCGAAGAAGCGGTTGAGCGGCAGCGGGATCACCTGGAGATGCTCCGCCCAGCACAGCAGCGTGACCAGGTTGCTGGACAGCGGGTGTGCCTGCCGGAAGGGATAGGCCCGGCGCCGCAGGGCCGGAGTGACGAAGGCGGGAACGTTGGGTTCCTGGCGCTGGAGTTCCGTCAGCCCTTCCGCGGCCATCGTCAGGGTCAGCAGCCGCTCGACGATCCTGGCCGCACCCGATTGCTGTTCGATGCCGGGGACGCCCAGGCACAGCCACAGCGGAGCGACGAGGCGGGCATCGTCGGGAGCCGCGGCGGCGACCTTCGGCGCCAGCTCCGCGATATGGACGGCATCGGTATGGGCGAGCGCCTGCAGGATCTGGACGACGCCGTCCAGGTCGTCTCCCAGGACCTCGAACACGTCCGGACGCCCGATGACCTCCCCGAGCACGTCCCGGACCAGGAACACCGCCAGGCTGCGCACCTGGACGCGGGCCGACCGGGTCGCGCTGAGCATCGCGGCCAGGTGGATGGGAACGGCGTCGTTGGCCCGGACCCGCTCGGCCAGCGCATGCAGCACCTGGCCGGCCACGGCATTGGTCGCCCGGGCCCCGGCGAGGCAGTGCCCCGCCAGCGGCAGGTCGCGCTTGGCCAGCCGGACAAGGAAGGTGTCCACGGCCTGCTGGCTCTGGCGTGTGGTGCCGGTGTAGAACAGCACCACCTGGCGCCAGGCCGGGTCCCGCGCCCGCTCCAGCAGCCGGCGGGCCCCGTCGGGGTCGAACTGCCGCAGTTCCTCCGCCGCCAGGTACTCCTGGATGGAGCGGTGGGCGAACACGCAGGAGCCGTCGCCCACCTCGGCGATGAGCCCGGAACGCTCCAGGATCTCGTTCACGAACGCCACCGGCTCATCGACCGCGTCGAGCTGGGCGGCCAGGTCCGTGGCGTAGCGGTACAGGGCCGCCCGGGTGAACTCCCCGAAGCGCTCGCCGAGTTCCTGGCGTCCCTCGGCGTTGCCCGCGGCGAACTCCCGGAGAAAGCGCGTCTTGTCCGCGGTGCTGTACCGCAGCAGGCTCGTCCCCGGGTCCGCCTTGAACGCCTGGCGCTCCAGCATCTCGGTGATCATTTGGCCATAGAGTTCGGCGATCTCGCTGGGGATCTCGAACGTGGTCTTCTTGGCGTAGAGGCCGACGGACATGGCCAGGACCAGGGGCGTGCGATGGAGGTCCAGAGTGCCCGAGGCCCGGATGGCGTGCAGGAACGCCTCTGGTCCGAGTTCGGGATCCCGGAACCGGGAACCGAGTTTCTTCAGATACGCGAAAATTTCCGCGTCCCGGAGCGGAGCGAGCGTGTAGACGCCGTCTTTGATGACGTAGACCCACTTGTCGCGAAGAGTCAAAAAGTTCTGCCTGCGACAGGTCAGAATCAGCCGGGCCTTCGCGGTCGGCAGCCGCGGATCGCGGTCCCCGACGAAGCGGTGGACCGCTTCGAGCACGGCGTCCTGGCGGTCTGCCGGCACCTCGTCCAACCCGTCCAGGAGAATCACCGCCCGCTCGGTGAGCAGGGCATGGCGCAGGAACGCCTCGGCGTCCTTGCGGGACCGTCCCCAGCCGGAGACCAGGATGTCCTGAATCAGGAAGTCGGCGAGGGTCCGGCCCGGGACGCTCACCGCTCGGGCGAACCGGCGCAACGGCACGAGCAGCGGCGT
>JABDRL010000226.1 GCA_013041765.1 Dactylosporangium sp.
GCCGACAGCAGCCGGTCCGCCGCGCGTTCCGGAGCCGGGTCCGCGGGCGGGACCAGCCCGGCCGCGCGCAGCCGGTCCAGCTCCGCGTAGACCGCGGGGGTGGACAGCCCGCCGCTGGCCACCGCGACCGCCCAGTGCCGGGTCTGCCCGCCTCCGGGTACCGGTTCGATCACCTCGCCGCGGCCGGTGCCCACGGCGGTGCCGCCGTAGAGCAGGAACGGCACGTCGCTGCCCAGATCGGCGGCGAGACTCGCCAGCTTCGCCAGGGGAAGGCCGCCGTCCCAGAGTCCGTCGCAGGCCACGAGGGTCGCCGCGGCGTCGGCGCTGCCACCGGCGAGCCCTCCGGCGACCGGGATCCGCTTGCGCAGTCGCAGCCGCACCCGGGGGTCCGCCCCGATCAGCGCGGCCAGCGACTCGGCGGCCCGCACGGCGAGATTGCCCCGGTCCAGGGGTAGCGATCCGGCGCCCTCGCCGTCGATCGTCAGCGACCCGGGCGCGCCGTCCTCGCCCCCCGCCGTCGCGGTGATCTCGTCGTACAGGCTGATCGCCGAGTACACGGTGGTCAGCTCGTGGTAGCCGTCCTCGCGACGCGGGCCGACCCCGAGATACAGGTTGATTTTCCCGGGCACCAGCACCCGGACCGCCCCGGACATGCTGGTCTCCTCTCCCGACGCCACCCCGGACACCGAGAACGATAACGTCAGCCGGTGCCGGAGTTCATGGCCGCCCTTGCGGCGGCGATGGCGGCGAACTGTTCCACGTCGAGGGTCTCGCCCCGCGCGCCCGGATCCACCCCGGCGGCCGTCAGGACCGTCGCGGCGGCGGCCGGGCTCCCGGCCCAGCCGGCCAGCGCGGTGCGCAGGGTCTTGCGACGCTGGGCAAAGGCCGCGTCCACCACGGCGAACACCCCGGTCCGATCACCGGAGGCCGGGGGCTGGGGATGCCGCACGAACCGCACCAGGCCGGAGTCGACGTTGGGAACCGGCCAGAACACGGCCGGCGGCACCCGCCCGGCCGGTTTCGCGCTCGCGTACCAGGCCAGTTTGACGCTCGGGATCCCGTAGATCCGGGAGCGGGGAGCCGCAGTCAGCCGGTCGGCGACCTCTCGCTGCACCATGACCAGGCCGTGGCGCAGGGTCGGCAGGGTCGCCAGCGCGTGCAGCAGCACCGGGACCGCGACGTTGTAGGGCAGGTTGGCCACGAGCGCGGTCGGCGGTGGCCCGGGGACGTCGTCCTCGGTCAGCCGCAGCGCATCGGCCGGCACCACCCGGAGCCGGTCGACCAGGCCCGGAGCACGATCGGCAACCGTCGCCGGGAGTGCCCCGGCGAGCACCGGGTCGATCTCGACGGCGTGGACGGCGGCGACCTCGGGCAGCAGCGCCAGGGTCAGCGACCCCAGTCCCGGGCCGACCTCGACGACGACGTCGGCGGGTTCGAGCTGGGCCGCCCGGACGATGCGGCGCACGGTGTTCGGATCGTGCACGAAGTTCTGCCCGAGGGTCTTGGTCGGGCGGATGCCCAGCCGCTCGGCGGCACGCCGGATCTCCGCGGGCCCGAGCAGGCCGGGGGCCACCGTCACGGGGTCCCCGCCGGCCGGTCATCGCTCGTCCAGGGGCCGAAGACCCGCTCGGTGGTCGCCGACAGCGACGCACACAGCTCGGCGATGTCGACCCCCTTGGCCTCCGCGAGCACCCGGACGATCAGCGGGACGAGGTAGGAGGCGTTCGGCCGACCCCGGTAGGGCACCGGGGTCAGGAACGGCGCATCGGTCTCGACCATGAGCTGTCCCAGGGGCGTCGCCCTCGCGGCGTCCCGCAGGGCGCCCGCGTTGGCGAACGTCACGTTGCCGGCGAAACTCAGCACGTACCCCCGGCGGACGCATTCCCTGGCGAAGTCCTCGTCGCCGGAGAAGCAGTGCATCACGACGGTGTCCGGGGCGCCGACCGCGTCCAGCACCCGCAGCACGTCGTCATGGGCCTCCCGATCGTGGATGACCAGGGCCTTGCCGGCGCGCTTCGCCAGGCCGACATGGGCCCGGAAGCTCTCGTGCTGGGCGGCGCGGCCGTCAACGCCGGTGCGGTAGTAGTCCAGGCCGGTCTCTCCGATGCCCCGCACGCGTGCGCTGGCCGCGAGGCTCTCGATCTCCCGCAGGGCCGCGTCGAGGTCCGCCAGCCGGGGCGCCTCGTTGGGATGCAGGGCGACAGTGGCGAGCACGGCGGGATGCTCGGCCGCGACCGAGGCCGCCCACCGCGACGAGGGCACGTCGATCCCGATCTGCACCATGCGGTCGATCCCGGTGGCCGCGGCCCGGTCAACGGCCTCGGCCACCGTCGTCAGGCCGCCGCCATCGGCGTCGGCCAGCGTGAGGTCCAGGTGCGTATGGCTGTCTGGCACCGGGATCGGCAGCGGATCCGGACTTGGGGGGAGCGCCTTCCTCCGCGACGTCGACATGGGCGCATGGTAGCCCGCCGTCTCCGCGACCCCCCACTTGCTCACAGATCACGCACTCGCGTTCACCCTGTGTTCACTGCGACGCCACTACGGTTTCCTAGCGTGGCCAGCGTGCCGGCCGCGGAGCAGACCTCACCGAAGGCGGAGGCGGCCATGCCGCCAACGCCCGACCTGACCCGTGTCTGGTACGCGGGACGGCGGTACCCCGCTGTCGATGTTGCCAGGGGTGCGGCGTACGAACTCTTCAGTGACGCTCCGGAGCCCGGGTTCCTCCCCAATCCCCGGCCCGGTGCCCGGTGGCCCCGCCGGCGGTTCGTCCACGCGACCGAGGTCCTGCCCACCGCCGTCCCCGCCCCGGACGCCGCCCTCGACCAGCCGCTGTCCGTGCCGGTCAGCGCGGCCCTGCCGTGGGCGACGGTGCAACGGATGAGTCAGACTCCGCCCCGCTGCGCCGAGCCCGGAGAGGCCGCGATCACCGCGGCCGTCCGCCGGACGGCAACGATCCGCCGGGGCACGACGATGATGAAGGTCCTCACGGGTCCGCAGGTCGCCGGCTAT
This sequence comes from Dactylosporangium sp., assembly GCA_013041765.1. Taxonomy (GTDB): domain Bacteria; phylum Actinomycetota; class Actinomycetes; order Mycobacteriales; family Micromonosporaceae; genus JABDRL01. Next base: position 3,010 of record JABDRL010000226.1, read on the forward strand.
CTCGGCGGATGGCAGCTGGCAGGCTTCTGCTACCGCGCGTACGACCTGGCGCATCTGCGAACCCCGCAGGACCTCGCCCTGCTGAACGGATCGCAGGACCTCGACGAGGCGGTGGTGTTCGCGCTGCGGTGGCGGGCCGTCGACCCCATCGACTACGCCGTGCCACTTGACGCAGCCCTCCGTCCCAGGGCTCCGATCGAGGTCGACATCACCGGCCTGGCCGGGGTTCCCCCGTCCCATCGCATCGGCCCGCAGGTCCTGGGAACCGGGTTCGCGCCGACCGGTCGGCAGCTGATCCCGGAGTGGGTGACCGCCGACTTCGCCGACCTGCCCATGCCGGTCGGCACGAGCATCGTGGCGTACACGGCGGACGGCAGCGAGGTCGTGCTCTACACCTACCAGCCGGAGCAGCATGCCTGGCTGCGGATGTGCGGCACCCAGTGGCGGCACCTGCTCAGCCGGATCCCCGTCCCGGGCACCCCGGGGCAGGAGTACTTCCCGGTGTCGCAGGAACCCACCCGGCTCCTGGGGCGCTACCGGGGGCGGATGCTCGACGCGATCGCCGACCCACCGGACGATTTCTGGGTGGCAGCCAAGACCCGGACGGCTCGATACCCGGTGGACGCGCTGGCGCGGCGGACCCGGTTCGTCCGCTGGCGCGGGGCGTTGTGCGTGGTCGTCCGGGCCGAGGGCGGCTGGCGGCAGCTGCGGCTGTGCCGGCCCGACGCCGACAGCGTGCACCAACTCGGGGCGAGTTCGGTCGAGCGGGGCGTCTTCGAGACGTGGGCGCCCGCCAGCGAGGCCACCGACGGCGGCGAGGTCGACGTCTGGTACGACCTCTAGACCCGTCGTTCGCCCATACGATTGCGTGCCTTGCGTTGCGGACGCACGGCTGGTTCGTTCGCCGCCCAGGGGAACGTCGAGCGAATCTCGACGTGCCCTGAAACGGCCTCGTGCGGAGATCGCTCAGCCACGGCCAAGTCGTCGAAGCGCTGATCGCCAGTCGGCGGGTACTGGCGAACAGTCCGACATCACCCGGTTTGAACTTGTTGCGACTGATAAGACCGTTAATATAGGTGAATCTGGCGATAACAAACATCGAAGATCATTACGACATGCACGTGAGGGTAAATCCCGGGCCATGCTTTTACCCTGGTGTACACGTTACGATGATCTTCGATGGAATCAGCCGGTTGGACCGAGCGGACCGAGGCTCAGGCGGTGATCCGGCGAGGCCATAGGATGCCCGGATACTGGTGGTATCCGGGCGTCCGAGAACGCAGCCAGGTGCCAGGTCCTATCCGGCGAGCAGGGCCAGTTCCTCCTCCACGACGCTCGGATCGAGCTTGCGGAACACCGGTTTCGGGGCCGACAGGGGCTGCCCCGCCTCGACCGGCGTCGACTCCCAGCGGACGCCGACGCTGTAGTCACCCATGAGCACCGGATACGACGGGCCGCCGTCGAGATCCTCGACCTCGCGTATCTCCGGCATCGGGGTGTGGATGCCGGTGCCGCCGAGCAGCTCGTGGACCTTCTGGGCCGAGTGGGGCAGGAACGGGCTCAGGATGGTGTTGAGGTCGCTGACCGCCTGAAGCGTCACGTGCAGGATGGTGCCCATCCTGGCTTTCTCTGCGGGGCCGCCGTCCTTGAACTTCCAGGGCGCCGATTCCGAGACGTACTTGTTGACCTCGGCGACCGCCCGCATGGCCTCTCCGATGGCCGCCTTCATCCGGTGCCGGGCAATGAGATCGCCCACCGTGGTGAAGGCCGCCCGGGCGCCCGCCAGCACAGCCTGATCGGTCTCGGTCAGGTCCCCGGCCGCCGGGATCTCGCCGAAGTTCTTGGCGGCCATGGCAATCGACCGGTTGACCAGGTTGCCCCACCCGGCCACCAGCTCGTCATTGTTGCGCCGGACGAACTCCGCCCAGGTGAAATCGGTGTCCTGGGTCTCGGGACCGGCGGCGGCGATGAAGTAGCGCAGGGCGTCGGCGTCGTAGCGGGACAGGAAATCCCGCACGTAGATCACGACGCTGCGGGAGGACGAGAACTTCTTGCCCTCCATGGTCAGGTATTCGCTGGAGACCACCTCGGTCGGCAGGTTGAGTTCGCCGAAGCTCCCCGGCTCCCCGCCGCGGGCGCCGACGCCGTTCTGGGCCAGCAGCTCCGCCGGCCAGATCTGCGAGTGGAAGGTGATGTTGTCCTTGCCCATGAAGTAGTACGCCAGGGGCTCGTCGCCGTCCTTCGACGGGTTCCACCACCGGCGCCAAGCCTCGGGGTCGCCGGTGCGCCGGGCCCACTCCACCGAGGCCGACAGGTAGCCGATGACCGCGTCGAACCAGACGTACAGGCGCTTGTTGGGGTTGTCCGCCCAGCCGTCCAGCGGCACCGGGATACCCCAGTCGATGTCCCGGGTCATCGCTCTCGGCCTCAGGTCGTCGAGCAGGTTCAGGGAGAACTTCAGCACGTTGGGCCGCCAGCCCTCCCGGGACCGCAGCCACTGCCCGAGGGCCTCGGCCAGCGCCGGCAGGTCGAGGAAGAAGTGCCGGGTCTCCACGAACTCCGGGGTCTCCCCGTTGATCCGGCTCTTCGGGTCGATCAGGTCGATGGGGTCGAGCTGGTTGCCGCAGCTGTCGCACTGGTCGCCCCGGGCGGAGTCGTAACCGCAGATGGGGCAGGTCCCCTCGATGAACCGGTCGGGCAGGGTCCGGCCGGTCGACGGCGAGATGGCCCCCTGGGCAACCTGCTCGATCATGTAGCCGTTGCGGTGCACGGCCCGGAACAGTTCCTGGGCGACCGCGTAGTGGTTGCGGGTGGTCGTGCGGGTGAACAGGTCGTAGGACAGGCCGAGAGCGTGGAGATCCGCGACGATCATGCGGTTGTACCGGTCGGCGAGTTCCCTCGGGGTGACGCCTTCCTTCTCCGCCTGGACCAGGATCGGTGTGCCGTGCTCGTCGGTGCCGGAAACCATGAGTACCTCGTGGCCAGCCATCCGCATGTACCGGCTGAAGACGTCGGAGGGCACCCCGAACCCGGAGACATGACCGATGTGACGCGGCCCATTGGCATATGGCCAGGCAACCGCGGCGAGAACGGAACTCATGGTGCTTCACCCTAGCCTGGCCGTTTTCTCCGGTCACCGTGAACCTCCTAGCCGCGCAGGAGTGATCTCTCCCGACACGAACGGCAAAGTGCCTATATGCGACCTACATTCGGTGTCCAATTGGTGACGTGACCGACTCCGCGTCGAATGCCGCGCCACGAACCGACCTGACGCGAACCGACCTGACGCGAACCGACCGCGATGCGTCCTCGGGCGATTCCGCGGACCGGCAGCCAGCGAACGATTGGTTCGGCGCCGCCGCGCGCCTGGAGAGCGGCGGCCGGCATCGCCCCGAAACGGCCACCGTCGACGCCGACCCGCCCTGGTGGTCCGCCGAGCCGCTCCGTGACCCGTTCTACGTCGAGCCCACCCGGCCGTGTGCGGCGTCGGTGCTGCTGGGTGACACCGCCGGGTACCCGATGGTGTCGCCCCCGGCGACGCCGCAGCAGTCCGAGTCCGAGTCGACGCCGACCGCCGATGCCGGGAAGGCGTCCAAGAAGCGGTGGTTCGGTTCCGGTTCGCAGCATCGCCGACGCCGCACCGACGCCGCGGAGCCCGCGCAGCCCACCGCGGAGCCCACCGCGCAGCCGGCCTCCCCGCCTGCCCCGTCGGCCGGGGCGCAGG
>JABDRL010000229.1 GCA_013041765.1 Dactylosporangium sp.
GCCCGGAGGCGGGCCGACGACAAGACTAGCAGGTGCCTCGTATCCCCTGCGAACCAGATAGTCCTACATGTCCGTGACGGCTCGCAGACCCCCGATCGGCTACTTGGTCAGAAGAATCGCAGCTCCGGCCTGGCCAGCGCGGCAACCCGCTGCTCCACGGGAAACAACCCGTCGGCGATCGCCAGTCGGAGCCCCTGGTCCGACGGCAGCGCGCCGTCGGCGCCAGCAATCGCCACGATGGACTCAGCCGTGAGGATCACGGTATTCCCCGCGATGATGATCGCGGTCGTACCGAGGGACGAGGTATAGCCGTAGACGTTGCTGTCATCCGGTCCGGCATACACCAGCACGGTCTCGCCACCCGGTCCCTCGCGCACCTGGCAGAGGGGACGGGAGGTCGGCTCCGACCCGGCGCACTGGTCCACCAGCTCCGCAAGCCTGGTCGATTCCGCTCTGTGGATCACGATCCGCAGCCTGCTGTGCGCCGTGACCATGGCCGTGCCGGTCTCGTCCTCCGGCCGCAGCTCGATCAGGTCGCGGTGACCGACCAGCCTTCCCCGCACCGTCGCCGAGGTCGTGACGGTCATCAGCACCTTGGGCGCCCCCGATTCGCCGAACTCGACCGTTGGTGCGGTGAACCCGGCCTGGGGGAACACGGCGCTCATTCCGGTGGCCACCTGGCAGCCCGCGGCCGCGGTGTACCACCGCACCGCCGCGTCCCGGGCCTCGGCGTCCATGTTCTTGCTGGTACTGGGCTTCGACTTGACCGCCTCCGGACAGCGGCTCAGCAGCGTCTGGGCGCTGACGGACGGCCCGTCCGCCAGCGTCGGGGTGCCGCCGGCACCGTCGGCGGGCACCGCGTCCGACCCCGCCGGCGTCAGCGCGCTGGCCCCGAGCAGGATCGCGGCAACCGCCGCCGCGACCGAGGCGCTTCCCACGATCCGACGCCGCCGGACCGAGCGTCGGCCGTCGACCAGAATCCGTTCAGCGGTCAGGCCCAGCGGCGGCTCGTCCGCGTTCACGTGGGCCCGCAGCGCCTGTCCGAACAGCGATTCGCTCATGCCTGGTCCTCCGTTGCCCGCAGGGGTACGCCGAGCGTCGCCCGCAGGGCACGCACGGCTCGGGATGTCTGGCTCTTCACCGTGCCCTCTGCCACCCCGAGCAGCTCCGCGACCTCGGAGACCGGCAGGTCTTCGAGGTGCCGCAGCACCACGGCCGCCCGTTGCATCGGTGGCAGCATCGCCAGGAGGCGAGCGATGTCCAGCCTGACGTCGCTGGCGTTGCTGCCGTCTTCACCCGGTTCCGGGGCATCCGGCGGGTCCAGCATCACCAGTTCCCGGCCGCGGTTGCGGCGGTCACTCAGGTAGACATTGACCAGGATCTGCCTGGTGTACGCGTCAACGGTCCCGCCTCGAACCCGTTTCCAGTTGCGGTACAACCGAACGAACGCCGCCTGCACCAGGTCCTCGGCCGTGTGCCAGTCCCCGCACAGCGCATAGGCCAGGCGTCGCATCGGGACCACCCGGGCGGCGAAGTACTCGGCGAACTCCGATTCCCAGCTTCGTTTCGCCATACCAGCTCCCTCCGCCCGGTAATACCCGGCGGACCCCGCCGGGGGTTCAGCCGCGGCGAAGAATCCCGCGGATTACTGGCCGGCCGCCCGTGACGAGTAGGGCCGGCCACGTACGGACGCGATGCGCGCCGCCTCGCGTCGCATCCGGTCCCGCTCGATCAGCTCCTGTTCCAGGGCCTCCCGCTTCGCGGCGACCCGGCGTGCCTGCTCCCGGCGCACGGCGGCCTGTCTGGCTGCCACCCACGCGGTGTAGCGGGCCTCGGCCCGACGGCGACGGCGCTCGGTGAGTGCCCGGTTGCGCAGGTGCACGAGGTAGGCCCCGAGCAGCGTGCCGCTGAACGCCATGCTGATCCAGAAGCCCGGTCCGACACAGACAACACCCACAAGCTCAACGATGTTGAACACAACCAGTGCCAGAAGCACCCTTCGTCTGCGGTAGACCGCCCGTGGCTGGCGGGCCTGCCGGCGGCGACCCGGGCCACCGCCGGAACGGCCGCCCAGCGGCAGGCCAGAGACTGGACGCGGCACCGGGGCCTCGACCGGCTCCCCGTCACTGACCCGGTGGACCACCGTTCGTGGAGGGTTGACGGGTCTGGTGCCAGGAACGGTCCGCTTGCGATGAGGGCGCGGCGAACCGGCGCGGGCCAGCACCCGCGCGGTTGACAACGCCCGCTCCGCTACCAGCCGCTCTGTGGCGTCATACCGGCGCACAAGCGCGGGTGCGAGCGCCAGCAGACCAGCGGCGGCGAGGACGGCGAGGAGCACCGACGTCGGCACCCTCACCCCTCCCGTATCCCGCCACCCGCACCGACCCCGCGAGTGGCGAACTGTTTCTGGATAGCTACACCGTGATACCTGCCGCCTTGTGAGACTACGACGTCGGAACCCCACTGCCCGGTTGCCACGCGGAAGCGGCGGTCAGGCCGCTGACCTGGTCCGGTGCCAGCGAGCCAGCAGACCACCCTCGGCGATGACGTCTTCTGCCGTCAGCGCATAGCCAATGTGGTCACGCCACTCGCCATCAATGTGCAGATACCGGTGGTGGTATGCCTCTTGGCGAAAGCCTAGCTTCTCGGCGACTCTGCGGCTTGCGGCATTTTCCGGCCGGATGTTGACTTCCATCCGGTGCATGCCACCGAAGGCAAACGCATGGTCCACCGCGAGTGCCAGCGCCGTCGGCACGATGCCTCGCCCCGCGGCCCGCGAGTCGATCCAGTAGCCGGCGTACCCGGAGCAGAACGCCCGCCGCACGATGTTGCCGATCGTCAGTTGGCCGACAAGTCGCGTTCCCTGCGGTTCGGCCAGACATATGGCGAATGGCATGGCACTGCCGCTCCGGGCGGAACTGCGAAGATCCGCCAGAACGGCACGAAACGAAGCGGGAGAATTCAGGGCGTGCCAGGAACCACACGGCGGGGTTGGCTCCCATTTCGCCAGCCAGGATTCATTGGCCCGGCGAACCGCCGACCACACGCGGGCGTCCCGGCGCCGATACGGTCGGAGCACGACTGGGCCGTCGGCGAGAACGACGGGCCAGCCGGCGCTGGTCACCGTCGCCGATCCAGCAACAGGACATCGACCGTTGAACCGGCGGCGGCGCTAATCACCCGCTCGCCGAGCACCATCAGTCCATTGGCGTCGCTCATCCCGGAAAGCGTATACGGCCCGCCAGCGAGCGGAGCAACGGTATAGCCGCCACCCCGGCGTTCCGCGACGCACGCCGGGCGGAACTCACGCATGCCCGCGGGCGAGCTGACCGTCTCCAGCAGGTGCGCCCGCACGCTGGGACGAAAGATCGGGTCGGCCCCCGCGAGGACCTGAATGACCGGTCGGGCCAGCGCCTCGAAACCAATAATCGCCGACCCCGGGTCCCCGGGCAGGCAGACGATGGGCACGCCGCCGTTGCCGATGCTGCCGCCGATCGACCCGTATCCCATCCGGGTGCACGGGTAGACCGAAAGATCAGTGAAGGTCACCGCCCCCCGGTGCTGATCGAGACGGGTGAGGACGCGCCGCACCATGTCACCGGGGCCGTTGCCGCTGCCGCCCGTTGTGATGATCAGGTCAGCGCGCAGCATCTGGTCGTCCAGCAGGCCCCGCAGCCCTTCGGGATCGTCGTCGCAGATACCGACCCGGTACGCGTGGGCTCCGGCCTCCGCCGCGGCGGCGGTCAGCGCGTGCGAGTTGGCGTCCACGACCTGCCCCGGCTGGCTGGCCCGGCCGACGTCGATCAGCTCGTCACCAGTGGCGATGATCACGACTCGGGGACTCGGGCGGACCACGACGTGCCCGACCCCGGTCGCCGCGAGCAGCGCGACCATCGGCGGCGTGATGTATGTCCCGGCCCGAGCGATGTTCGATCTGGCGGTCAGTTCCTCCCCGGCCCGGCGCAGGCCGTGCCCCCGCTTGGGCGCCTGGTAGATCTCGACCGCGGCCATTCCCTGATCGGTCGTCTCCGCCGGTATCACGACGTCCGCCGCCGCGGGCAGGGGTGCTCCGGCCGCGACGGAGAAGCACGTCCCCGGGGTCAGCCGCACGGGTCGCCAGCTGGAGGCGACCAGGTCGCCGACGACGTTGAGCCGCACTGGTCTGTTCTGCTTCGCGTCGGCGACGTCGTCGAAGCGGGCAGCGTACCCGTCGACGGCCGCCTGGTCGAAGGCCGGCACGGGGGCCGGAGCCGCGACGTTCTCCGCGAGCACGTTGCCGTGGGCTTGGGTGATCTCCAGGTCCAGGGGCGGCAGCGGGCGCAGCCCGCGCAGCACGGCGGTGAGATAGTCGGCAAGCGGCGTCAGCTGCGGGGTGGCCGCAGCCGCGACGGGTTCGGATGCGCCGCGCCCGGCGCCACGAGCGGCGCCCTTCGCGATACGCATCGCCTCCGACTCAATACCCACCGTCGTTCTCACCGTCACCCACGCAGCTTCGTATCGACGAAGTCAACCAGCCACTGCCGGAACGAGGGCCCAACGTCGGACCGCTTGCAGGCCAGTTCGACGACGGCCTCCAGGTATCCCGCTGGAGTACCCGTGTCGTACCGCACGCCCCGGAATACGACCCCGTGCACCGGCATCCCCTCGGCCAGTAGCAGCGCCATCGCGTCGGTGAGCTGGATCTCCCCGCCGGCGCCCGGGGGCGTCCGCCGGACCGCGTCGAAGATCTCGGCTGGCAGGACATATCGCCCGACAACGGCCAGGTTGCTGGGAGCCTCGCTGGGCTTCGGCTTCTCGACCAGACCCGTCACCTGGACGATCGGGCGCTCCGCCGCCAACGCCTCGGGAACGCCGGCCGCCGCCTGGACCGAGGCGATCCCGTACCGGGAGACCTCCTCGGGCCCGACCTCGATGAGGGCCAGCACGATGCCGCCCTTGGCCTCCTGGAGATCGAGCATGGCCGGCAGCAGCGGATCGTTCTCGTCCATGAACTCGTCGCCCAGCAGGACGACGAACGGCTCATTCCCGACGTGCGAGGCCCCGACCGCCACCGCGTGCCCCAGCCCCAGCGGTTCCCCCTGCCGGCAGGCGAACACCTCGGCCAGCTCGCTCGGCCGGCGAACGGCCTCCAGCCGCTCGCTGTCGCCCTTCGCCGCCAGCTTGGCTTCCAGATCCGGCCGCCGGTCGAAGTGGTCGACCATGGAGGTCTTGCCCCGGCCCGTCACCAGCAGGATGTCCCTGATGCCGGCCGCCGCGGCCTCTTCCACGATGTACTGCAGCACCGGCCGGTCCACAACGGGCAGCAGTTCCTTCGGCACCGCCTTGGTCGCCGGGAGGAACCTCGTCGCCAGGCCAGCGGCCGGAATCACCGCCTTGACCGCCCGCGTCAGCGGTCGCGGCGCCGCTTGGGGGCTGTCCCGCCAGGCCGTGGTCCTCCGGTCGTCCCGCCAGGGGGCGGTTTCGAGTTCGCTTCGCTCATGCGTGTTGACACGATCGAGGTCAGCCGGGTCGCTCTGTGGGGTTGAATCGGCGTGAAGTGGACTGTCAGGCATGCTGCGGAGACTATCGGTCGCAGACGCCTCTTGCCGGCTGCGTGGGAAAAGACGCGCCGGTACTGGCCGTAGGACACTCTTGGAGGTGCGCTCAACCACCGGCTTGTCCTGCGAGGCGGAAGGTGTTCCGGCCGGCGGCCTTCGCAGCGTACAGGGCGTCGTCTGCGGCTTCCAGAACGGCCAGCCCGCTGTCGCCGTTGACGGGGTAGACCGCCGCACCGACCGACACCGTCACCGATACCCGCAGCGGTCGGGTCGTCTGCTGGGACACGACGAGTACCGGAGTCTTGCTGATCGCCTCGCCGAGGCGCTGGGCGACCACCTGCGCGCCGGGGGCGTCGGTCTCTGGCAGCAGCACCACGAATTCCTCACCGCCCTGCCGGAAGGCGAAGTCGACCTCCCTGATCTCCACCCGTACCCTGCGCGCGAACTCGGCAAGGACCGCGTCACCCGCCGCGTGCCCATAGGTGTCGTTGATTTCCTTGAAGTGGTCGAGATCGAGGACCAGCACCGCGAGGGTGTGCCCGAAACGACTGGCCCGCTCGATCTCCCGGCGCAGCGACTCCCGCAGATAGCGATAGTTCGACAGCCCCGTCAGGGCATCGGTCAGCGACAGCCGCTGGGCTTCCTCGTGGACCCGGACATTGTCGAGCGCCACCGCGACCTGCCCGGCGAATGTGCGCAATGTCACAAGATCCGAATCGTCGAACTGGTCGAACCCGTGCCGGTCGTAGAGGGCGAGGATCCCGCGGGCCGCCGGTTCCCCAGCGATCTCCCCTGGCGGTTCGAGGCCCGTGGTCGGGCCGGCCGCCGGGGCCGCGAACGGCACCGCGACATAGGTCAGGCAGTGCGGCTCGCACGGGGACAGGGCCGGCCCGTCCCGGTCGATGCGGCCCCTTCGGGGTTCCCCGGTGGCCGCCACCGACCCGAGGAGTCCCTCTCCGACCCGCAGCCGCAGGTCGGTGATGTCGGTCGGGGTGCCCCGGCCGACCAGCCCCTCGGCGCACTGGCCGATCAGCACGCCGGTCGCGGCATCGGCCAGCAGCACCACACCGGCCTGGGCCCCGGTCGCGGCGCTCGCGGTCTGCAGGATCACCCGCAGGATCCGGTTGAGGTCGTGGGTGCTCGACAGGGTGTCGCCCAGGATGCCCAGCTGGTGGCGCAGCTGGTCCCGGCTGGAGGTCAGCGCCTGCACATACCCCTGGGTTTCCCGGGTCATCCGGTTGAAGGTGGTGCCGAGCCGTCCGACCTCGTCGAGGGTGCGGACCGGCACCCGGGCGGCCAGGTCCCCCGCGGCGACCCGGTCCGCGGCCACGGCCAGCTCGGTCAGGGGCCGGGTCGTCGACCGGGCCAGGGTCCAGGCCGCGGCCACCGCCACCAGGCCAGCCCCGAGCACCGCGGCGGCCAGCACGGCGTAGAGCCCCTGGCTGTCCGCGACGTCAACGGAGATCACCAGGGTCAGCGGCTGGCCGGGCTCGGGGTCCAGACGCCGAACGTACCGTCCACCGGAGGTCTTCCCGGTGCTTCCGGGTTCCAGCTCCCTCGCGGCCGCCGTGACGGCCTGGACCTCCGCGTCGCGCTCGGTGGACAGCACCGGACCGCCGTCGAGGACGCTGACGGCGGTGCCGCCCACGTCGGCCAGGCCGACGACGAACGCTCCGTCAATCGGATCGACAGCCGTGGCGTACCCGATGAGGTCCGTTCCGCCGCCGTAGACGTCGACCTGCGCGCTGATGCCCCGGAAACGTTGCCGGCGTCCGGCCGGCCAGGACGGGGCGGGCGGGCCGAAGGAGCTGGCCCGCCCGGTGTCGGGCCCGGAGCAGTCGGCCCAGGGACTCGGCGGAGCCGTCCCCACCCTGGCGGTGTCGTCGCCCCCGGCGGTCGCGAGCACCAGCGCCGACACGAGTTGACTATCGACGATCTGCTGCAGGGCGCCGTCCTGGTCCGAGGCCACGGAACCCGCTGGCCCCTGGTCGGCGCTGCCCGCCCGTTGCCCGGCAC
>JABDRL010000353.1 GCA_013041765.1 Dactylosporangium sp.
AGTATGGCCTGTGGCGAGGCGACGCCGGCGAGATCCAGCCCGGTCAGGGTCAGCCCGGTATCGGTGGCGTGGACATGCGCATCCACGAACGCCGCGGTGATGACGGCCCCGTCCAGCTCCACGACCCGGTCGGCGTGGGGAGCGTCGGTGTCCTCGCCCAGCCAGCCGATGCGGTCGCCGTCGACCAGCAGCGCGGTTGCGGCGGGATGGGCCGGGGTGCAGACGGTGGCGTGGCGATACAGGGTACGCATGGTCTCAGCCTGCCCCGGTGACCGCGTGGTACCAAACGCGCCCGGCGGGCCGGGCGAAATTTTCCCTGTCGGAGACAGGGTCCGGTTTTTCGGTGTGGCGGTAGCCACACCCCTAAAGGCATCCTAGGACGCTAGGGTATAACGCGACGCGTCCCACCAAGCGCAGCGGGAGGCACGGCGGGAGGCACGGCGGTGATCCGCGTATCGTGACGCCATTCCGGTGATCACGAATGTCGACCGCCGTACCGGGACAGGAGAAGCGCACGCCGTGAACCTCAAGCTCCTTGGCGAGGTATTCATCACCCTGCTGGTGATCACCGACCCGCCAGGCATGGTGCCCATCTTCGTCGCCCTCACCGGAGGGTTCGCGCCCCGCCAGCGCCACCGGGCCGGTACCCAGGCGGTCGCGCTGGCCGTCGGGGTCATCGCGTTCTTCGCCGTCGCCGGGCAGACCATCCTGGACTACCTGCACATCGAACTGCCCGCGTTGCAGGCCGCCGGTGGTCTGCTGCTCATCCTGGTCGCGCTCGCCCTGCTGACCGGCAAGTCCGACGAGGCCAGCGAGCCGCAGACCACCGCCAACGTCGCCCTGGTGCCCCTGGGCACCCCGTTGCTGGCCGGACCGGGCGCCATCGTCGCGACCATGCTGTTCGTCCGCGGGGCCGAGGAGCCCCTCGACTACCTGGCCATCACCCTGGCCATCAGCGCCGTCATGCTCATCGTCTGGCTGGTGCTGCGGTTCTCCGGCCTGGTCGTCCGGATCCTGCGCCCCGGCGGCATCGAGGTCCTCACCCGCATCGCGGGTCTGCTCCTGGCCGCGATCGCCGTCCAGCTCATCGCCGACGCGATCGCCGCCTTCGTCACCGAGTACCTGCGGCAGGGATAGCAGACTCCCCGCAGGCCTCCGCGGACCGTTGGCTACTCGCCGGTAGGTGTGGATGGACTGCACCCCCAGCGACAGCGCGGCCACACCTACCGGTGACAGGGACCCGCGCCCCTGGACGGCGGGACCTGGGCGCGTCATCATGTCACTCGTGGACGCATCAAAAATGCTTGAACCAATAGAAGTTGAAGCGGCGGGGCTCCTGACGGCGGTCGCCGACCCGGTGCGCTGGCGGCTGCTAACGCACCTCGCCACCGGGGAAGCCACCTGCGTCTGCAACCTGCAACCGATCGCCGCCGTCGCCCCCAACCTGCTGTCCTACCACCTGAAGGTGCTGCGCGAGGCCGGCCTGGTCACCACCCGCCGCCGGGGACGCTGGGTGGACTACACCATCGCCCCCGACGCCCTGGACCGCCTGCACGCCGCGCTCCCCGCGGCCAGCAGACCACGATGAGGGCAGACGAGCCGGCGGGGTCGCTCCGGGGGGCACCCGCGTGGCGCACCGCGGCACGCCGGGCCGGGCCGCCGGTCACCGTGGTCCTGGCCTGGTGCGCCGCGTACCTGGCCAATGAGCCGCTCTGGGACCTGGTCGTCTATGACCTGCTCGGGCTGGACCGGGATTCCCGGGTCGGGGGTGGGATCCACTTCTTCCTCTACGACAGCATCAAGATCGCGTTATTGCTGGCGGGCATCATCTTCCTTGCCACCGTCGCCCGGTCGTTTCTGAGTCTGGAACGCACCCGGGCGCTCCTGGGCGGGCGGCGGGAGGGCGCCGCCAATCTCGCCGCCGCCGTGCTGGGCGTGGCCACCCCCTTCTGTTCCTGCTCTGCGGTGCCGGCGTTCATCGGGTTCGTCGCCTCCGGGGTGCCCCTGGGCGTCACCCTGTCGTTCCTCATCGCGAGCCCGCTGGTCAACGAGATCGCGATCGTCATGCTGTACGGCATACCCGGCTTCGGCATCAAGATCGCTGCCTTGTACGTCGCTTCGGGGCTCATCATCGCCACGGTGGCCGGGTTCGTCCTCGGCAGGATCTGCCCGAGCCGCTGGGTGGAGTCCTTCGTGTTCCAAGCCACCCTGCGTGGAGTGCCGGTGGTCGCGGGGCAACGGCTCACCTGGGGCGACCGGGTGGCCCTCGGCAGGGAGGAGGTCGCCAGGGTCCTGCGGAAGATCTGGCCGTACCTGCTGGTCGGCATCATGGCCGGTGCGGTGATCCACAGCTGGGCGCCCGAAGACCTCATCGCCCGCTGGGCCGGGCCGGACAACCCGTTCGCCCCGCTGGTCGCCGTGCTGCTGGGCGTTCCCCTCTACTCCAACGCCGCCGGCATCCAACCGGTCGTCGAAGCCCTGCACCAGAACGGCATGGCCATGGGCACCCTGCTGGCGTTCATGATGAGCGTCGTCGCCCTGTCCCTGCCAGAGATGATCCTGCTCCGGCGCGTCCTCAAGCCCCAGCTGCTGGCGACGTTCGCCGCGGTGGTCGCCGCCGGCATCCTCGCCACCGGCTACCTGTTCAACGCCATCCTGTGATCCCTGAGGGAGTATCCATGCACATCAAGATCCTCGGCTCCGGCTGCGCCAACTGCCACACCCTGGCCGCCCGCGCCCGCGAGGCGGTCACCAACCTCGGCCTAGACGCCGAGATCGAAGCCGTCACCGACTACCCGACGATTGTCGGCTACGGCGTCATGACCACCCCGGCCCTCGTCGTCGACGAGCGGGTCGTCCTGTCCGGACGCGTGCCGACCACCGACCAGGTCGCGCACCTGCTCACCGACCGCTGACCCCACGCCCGCCCGCTGGCCACCACGCCACCGTCACCCCGGAGCCCATGCCATGGCCACTCCCGAACCGCAGCACACCGACCCGGCCGTCGGGTCGGTCGCGGCCCAGCTGTCCGCCACCGATCGGTTCCTGCCGGTCTGGATCGGCGCCGCCATGGTCGCCGGCCTGCTGCTCGGCCGGGTCGTCCCCGGCCTGGACCATGCCCTGGACGCGGTCAAAATCGGACAGACATCGCTACCGATCGCGCTGGGGCTGCTGCTCATGATGTACCCGGTCCTGGCCAAGGTCCGCTACCGCGAGATCGGCTTGGTCACCGCCGACAAGCGCATGATCACAGCCAGCCTGCTGCTCAACTGGATCATCGGACCTCTCGTGATGTTCGCCCTGGCCTGGCTCATGCTGCCCGACCAGCCCGCCTACCGCACCGGCGTGATCCTCGTCGGGCTGGCCCGCTGCATCGCCATGGTCCTCATCTGGAACGACCTGGCCTGCGGTGACCGGGAGATGGCCGCCGTCCTGGTGGCCCTCAACGCCCTCTTCCAGGTGCTCACCTATGCCGCGCTGGGCTACTTCTACCTCATGGTGCTGCCGGGCTGGCTGGGGCTGTCCACCACCGACCTCGACGTATCAATGTGGAGTATCGCCAGAACCGTCCTGATCTTCCTGGGGATCCCCCTCGCGGCCGGCTACCTCACCCGGACCCTCGGCGAGCGTGCCCGGGGCCGGGACTGGTACGAGACCAGGCTGCTGCCCCGGATCGGACCCATAGCCCTGTACGGGCTGCTGTTCACCGTCGTCGTCCTCTTCGCCCTCCAGGGCACGACCATCACCGCCCAGCCCTGGAACGTCGTCCGCATCGCCCTGCCCCTGCTGGTCTACTTCGCGATCATGTGGTTCGGTGGTCTGGCCATCTCCCGCTGGCTCGGCCTCACCTATCCTCGCGCCACCGCCCTGGCCTTCTCCGCGGCCAGCAACGACTTCGAACTGGCCATTGCGGTGGCCATCGGGGTCTTCGGCGTCACCAGCGGCCAGGCCCTCGCCGGGGTCGTCGGCCCACTCATCGAGGTCCCCGCCCTCGTCGGCCTGGTCTACCTCGCCCTGTGGCTGCGCCACCGGCTGGCCTGGCCCCCGACCCATGTTTCCCGGCCCTGATCCACAGACTCCGAAATCGAGGCGCCCGATGGCCGACCCGCCCACCGTGCTGTTCCTGTGCGTCCACAATGCCGGTCGATCCCAGATGGCCGCCGCCTGGCTGCGCCACCTGGCCGACGGCCGCATCGGGGTTCGCTCCGCCGGCTCCGAACCCGCCGACCGGCTCAACCCCGTCGCCGTCGCGGCCATGGCCGAGGTCGGCATCGATCTCACCGGGGGTACCCCGGCCAGGCTCACCTGGGACGCCGCCGAAGCCAGCGACGTCATCATCAGCATGGGCTGCGGCGATGCCTGTCCCATCTTCCCGGGCAAGCGCTACGAGACCTGGACCCTCGACGACCCCGCCGGGCAGAGTCTCGACACCGTCCGTCGCATCCGCGACCAGATCCGCGACCGGGTCCAGCGACTGATCACCGAACTGCTGGCGGCCTGACCGGGGGGTGTTGTCGGCCGAGAACGGGCTGGCAGATGACCCCAACCGTTCTCGGCTGACAACGTGGGATCAGTACGACTCGGTCCTCTCCCGGTACGTCTCGCCCAGGCGCCAGATCACCCCAACCGCACGGGAATTGTCGTTCGCGTCATTCATCATGCCCGACCAGCACGTGGCCCTGGTGGACGTCGCACAGTATGTATTGTTGACGCGCACGCCGTCGTTTCTCCACACGCTGGTTTCCCAGATCGAAGAAGCGTCGGCAATCACGCCGACCATTGCCTGCCGGGAAATCACGCATTGATGGGCTTACGCTACCCCCGAATTGCCACCGGTACCTCACGGAATCCGGACCGCCCAAGGCCCGGATTCCGGTTCGCGTCCACGACGGGCATACTGGGCGCCATGCAGTTTCCGCTGGTCGCCGATGGCGGTGCCGATGTCCCGCTCCTGGCCGGTTCCATCGCCGAGCGCATGCTGGTCGCTCGCTTGCACGGCGTGTCGGACCTGCGGATCGTGGATGAGCCCGTCCCGGTTCCCACCGCCGCCACGAGCCTCGTCCGCGTCACCGCCGTCGGCCTGTGCGGCTCGGACCTGCACTGGTACACGGAGGCCGGCATCGGCGACGCGCGTCTGGAACAGCCGCTGGTCCTGGGGCACGAGATCGCCGGCGTCGTTGAGGGCGGCCCGCACCACGGCCAGCGCGTCGCGGTGGACCCGGCGATCCCGTGCGAGGCGTGCGAGACCTGTGCCGAGGGCCACCCCCACCTGTGCCCGACCGTGCGGTTCGCCGGGCACGGCCGGACCGACGGGGCGCTCCGGGAGTACCTGACCTGGCCGTCGCGCCTGCTGCATCCGTTGCCCGACCAGCTCTCCGACGCCGACGGGGCCATGCTCGAACCGCTCGGGGTCGCCATCCACGCGCTCGATCTGGGCCGGGCCCGGGTGGGCGCGACCGTCGCGGTCGTCGGATGTGGACCCATCGGCCTGCTGCTGCTCCAGGCCGCCCGGGTGGCCGGGGCGACCCGGATCATCGCCATCGAGCCGCTGGGCCACCGGGCCGAGGCCGCTCGGCGGCTGGGGGCCGACCTGGTGGTCACGCCGGAGGAGGCCGACCGGTCGACCTTCTGGGGCGAGGTCGCTGGCCGGGGGGTCGACGTCGCGTTCGAGGTAGCGGGAACCGATGGCGCCGTGCGCACGGCACTGGCGGCCGCTCGTCCCGGCGGCCGGGTCGTGCTCGTCGGCATCCCCGACGACGACCAGACGGCCTTCCCCGCGGCGCTGGCCCGGCGCAAGGGACTGACCATCGCCGTCGCCCGGCGGATGAACCGGGTCTACCCCCGGGCGATCCGCCTGGTCCAGCGAGGTCTGGTGGACGTCGCCAGCCTGGTGACCGCCCGGTACCCGCTGAAGCGGGCGGCCGCGGCCTGCGCGGACGCGGCCACCCGGTCCGGGATCAAGGTCATCGTCGGGTAGCCGGAGCCGGCCGCCGGAATCGGGCAAATCCCGTCGCGGGTCGGCGGGTGCCGGTACCGTCGGACGGTCACGGCGGTGGCGGGCCCGCTCCGGGCGTCCGCCTCGGCGCCGTGGCCAGGGTCGAGGGGGAATCAGCTGTGGACGTGGCGATCATCGGCACCGGCAGGGTCGGCACGGCCCTGGCCAGGGGGCTGTCCGCGGCCGGTCACCGGGTGGTGTTCGGCAGCCGGGCGGCCCGGGCCGACAGCCCCGTGCCCGGGGTGCCGGTGCACGACCATGCGACGGCCGTCGCCGGGGCCGAGGTGATCGTGCTGGCCGTGCCGTTCGCCTCCGCTCCTGGCCTGGTGCGCGGGCTGGGCGACCTGGGAGAGCGGGTCCTGGTCGACGCGACCAATCCGATCGGTGCGGACACCGGCGGTGGCACCGGCGCCGAGGTGATCGCCGCGGCGGCCTCCGGGGCCCGGGTGGTCAAGGCCTTCAACACGGTCGGCGCCGAGCAGATGACGAATGCCGCCTTCCCCGGCGGGCGGGCCTACGCCCTGCTGGCCGCGGACGACCAGCGGGCCAGGGACGCGGTGGCCGGCCTCGCCGGGGACCTGGGATTCGAGCCGGTGCACCTGGGGGACCTGTCCACGGCCGGGCACGCCGAGGCAGCCGCCAGGCTGTGGATCCACCTGGCGACGGCCTCGGGATACGGTCGAGGTTTCGCCATCGGACTGCTGCGTCGGTAGGCCCGTCCCCGGCCCCGGCG
>JABDRL010000280.1 GCA_013041765.1 Dactylosporangium sp.
CGGCGCGACCGCCCACGGCGCGACCGCCCACGGCGCGACCGCCCACGGCGCGACCGCCCACGGCGCGACCGCCCACGGCGCGACTACGGGGCCGGGCGGGTCTCGGGAATGTCCTCGACCCGCAGCCGCTTGCGGAATACCCAGTATGTCCAGGACTGGTAGCCCAGCACGAGCGGAGTGAACAGGGCCGCGACCCAGGTCATGACCCTCAGGGTGTACGGCGTGGAGGATGCGTTCTCGACGGTCAGGCTGAACGCCTCGTTCGTTGCGGACGGCAGGACGTTCGGGAAGAGGGTCACGAACACCGAAGCCGTGCCGACGACGATTGTGGCCGCCGTGAACAGGAAGGCCAGCCCCTCCCGGCGGCGCACCGCGGCGGCGAGGGCCGCGACCAGGGCCAGCACCGCGAGGGCGGACAGGGCCCAGCCCATCGCGTCCGCATGGGTGAGCTGGGTCCACAGCAGAAACGCGCCGGTGACGACGACGGCACTGGCGCCGAGCCGGACCGCCAGCGCCCCCGCCCGGGTGCGGATCTCCCCGTCGGTCTTCAGCGCCAGGAACACCGCCCCGTGCGTCGCGAACAGGGTCAGGGCCGTCAGCCCGCCGAGCAGAGCATAGGGGTTGAGCAGCGTGAACAGGCCGCCGGTGTACTCATGCTCGGCCGAGATGGGTACCCCGCGCAGGAAGTTGGCGAAGGCGATGCCCCACAGGACCGTTGGCACCAGGCTCCCGCCGATGATGGCGGCATCCCAGCGCCTCCGCCATGTCGGAGAGTCGATTTTCCCCCGGTACTCGAAGGCGACCCCGCGCAGGATGAGGGCGATCAGGATGAGCAGCATCGGTAGGTAGAACCCGGAGAACACGGTCGCGTACCACTCCGGGAAGGCCGCGAACATCGCGCCCCCGGCGACGATCAGCCACACCTCGTTGCCGTCCCAGACCGGTCCGATCGTGTTGATCAGCACCCGGCGCTCGCGGTCATTGCGCCCCAGGACGGGCAGCAGCATGCCGACACCGAAGTCGAAGCCCTCCAGGAGGAAATACCCGGACCAGAGGGCGGCGATCAGGACGAACCATACGGTGGTCAGCTCCATCGTGCTCCTCCCAGCTGCCTCGTACGCGAACTAGTACGCGAAGGCCAACGGTTGATCGGCGTCGTCGTCCGTCGGCGGGGGGCCGATCGTCGGCGCGTTCTGCCGGGCGAACCGCAGCAGCAGGGTCACTTCGACCACGGCCAGCGCACCATAGAGCAGGGTGAAGGCAATGAGGCTGGTGAGGACCTCGGCGAAGCTGACGGACGGGGAGACACTCGCGGCGGTCTTGAAGATGCCGTAGACGGTCCACGGCTGTCGTCCGAACTCGGTCATCACCCAACCGGCGGAATTCGCCAGCAGGGGCACGAAGACCACCCCGGTGGTCGCCAGCCACAACCAGCGGCTGCCCGGGGTCCGCCCCCGGCGGCTGAACCACAGGGCCGCCGCCGCGATGAGGATCGCGGCCCCACCGAGCCCGACCATCGCCCGGAACGTCCAGTAGACGACGGGAACGTAGGGGACGTAGTTGCCCGGACCGTGCTCCCGCACCGCGGCGGCCTGGAGATCATTGATGCCTTCCACCCGGCCGGATGCCGTGCCGGTGGACATGACTGACAACAGCTTGGGCACGCGGATGCTGTACAGCTCCTCCCGCCCGTCGGCGGAGGTGATGGTCAGCACGGAGAAAGACGCTCCGTCGGCCGTCTCGTAGAGGGCCTCCGCCGCAGCCATCTTCATCGGTTCCTGCTCGGTCATCAGGCGGCCCTGGACGTCGCCGGTCAGCACGACCCCGAATCCCGCGATCAGCACGACCCAGGCGGCGAGTCGGAACGAGGGGCGGAAGACCTCTGGCTGGTTGCCCCGGCGCAGGTGCCAGCCGGCGACGGCCAGCATGAGCGCCCCGCCGGTCACGAAGCAGGCGGTGAGGGTGTGGAAGAAGGTGATGACCGTCGTATTGCTGGTGAGCACGGCCATGATGTCGGTCAGTTCCGCGCGGTTGGTGGTGGCGTTGACCCGGAACCCGACCGGGTGCTGCATCCACGAGTTGGCGGCGAGAATGAAGTAGGCCGACAGCATCGTGCCGATGGAGGCGAGCCAGATCGTCGCGAGGTGCAGGCGTTTGGGCAGCCGGTCCCATCCGAAGATCCACAGGCCGAGGAAGGTCGATTCGAGGAAGAAGGCCAGCAGGCCTTCGATGGCCAGCGGCGCACCAAACACGTCACCGACGAATCGGGAGTAGTCACTCCAGTTCATGCCGAACTGGAACTCCTGCACGATGCCGGTGACAACGCCCATGCCGAAATTGATCAGGAACAGCTTGCCCCAGAACTTGGTGGCCTGCAGGTACTGGACCTTCCCCGTTCGTACCCACGCGGTCTGGAGGGCCGCGACCAGGGCCGACAGCCCGATGGTGATCGGCACGAACAGGAAGTGGTACACGGTGGTGATCGCGAATTGCCACCTGGCGAGATCCAGCGTGTCCACGGCGTCCCCCCTCCTGGACGGCGGCTCCATCGACTTTGGAATCTATCAGTGGAGCGGGCGGTGCGGACTACGCCGCGATGGCCACCTGATTGGCAATCTCGGCGGCGACGCGGCCGGCGGCCGCGGCGACGGCCGGGGTCAGCCCGGGGCCGAAGCCCATGTCCTTGGCCTCGACGGCGAACAGCACCAGCCGGCGGGGCAGCCGGCCGAGGATGCGCGCGAGTTCCACGGCCTCGCCGAAGTCGGTGTCCCGGGCGTCACCGACGGACCGGCGGTGAATGCGGCCGGGCGTCGACGGCTCGGTGCAGAGCGCGTCGATGACGACCGCGAGCCGCGCGCCCTCCCACAGCTCGATGAGCCCGGCGGCTTCCCCGTCGCTGACGGCGAACCGCACGCCGGGCAGGCGCTGGGCCGACAGCCGCGCGGCAACGGCAACACCGACGCCGTCGTCGCGGCGGAACGGATTGCCGATGCCGATGACCACAACGTCACCGGGGCAATGAGCGTCGCTGCTCATGACCGCACCACCTTCAGGGCAAGGACGTGGGGCGCGCAGGAAATGCAGGGGTCATAGTTGCGGATCGCCCGCTCGCATTCGTGGGCGAGCGCACGATCTTCAAGATCAAGTCGATCCTGGACCAGTCGGTGCACATCGTCTTCGATGCCCGCCTGGTTCTGTGCGGTCGGTGGAAGGATTCTAGCCGATGCGATCGTTCCGTCTGGTGTCAGCGTGTACTGCTGGAACAGGGTGCCTCTGGGGGCTTCCGCCACCCCGGTGCCGGTTCCCGCCCGGGGCGGAACCTCGATCGACGACGGCACCTGAGGTTCGTAGGCCTCGATGAGCCGCAGGGCTTCCTCCACGGCGTAGACCATCTCCACCGCGCGGATCGCGATGCTGCGATAGGGGTTGCGGTAGGTCGAGGGCAGCGCGGCGGTCGCCGCCATCTCGGTGGCCAGCGGCGAGAGCCGGTCGGCGTTGAGGGCATACCGGGCCGCTGGCCCGGTGATGTAGGTTCTGTCCCCGGTGAGCAGCACGTTGGCGGTGGTCGGGTCCTCGGGCAGGTGCTCGGGGAACGCGGCGGCGGGAAAGGCCAGCCCCGAGGACGTGTGCGGAACCCCAGCCTCGATCGGGTACTGGCCGGGATGGACCAGGGCGAGCAGCTCGTGGCCATGGACGAACGTTGGGAAGTCGAACCCGGCGACCCACTCGGCCGTCGCCACCGCATCGTCCAGCGCCCGCCGCAACGATCCGCCAGCCAGCGCGCGCAGCTGGGTCCCCGACGGCGCCCGGGCGAATCCGCCGATGTGGACCTTGGTCGGCTGCATGGTCGGACCGCTGATGAGTTCAACCAGCGCGTTGCCGACCTTCTTCAGGGACAGCCCACGCTCGACCAGGTCCGGGTGATCGCGGGCGAATCCGATGACGCCGTCGTAGCCCAGAAAGTCGGGGGCGTGCATGAGATAGATGTGGAGCGCGTGGCTGGCGATCCACTCTCCGCAGGACAGCAGCCGGCGCAGGTCGATGGTCGGCTCGCCGACGCCGACGCCGCAGGCGTCCTCAACCGCGGAACAGGCGCTGATCTGGTAGGCCACGGGGCAGATGCCGCAGATGCTCGCGGTGATGTCCGGCGGGTCGGTATGGGCCCTGCCGGACAGGAAGGCTTCGAATGATCTCGGTGGCTCGTAGATCTCCAGTTTGACGTCCGTGACCGTGCCGCGGTCAACCCGAACGGAAATGGCGCCCGCTCCCTCGACCCTGGCTGGCGTCGGGACCTTGAGCGCTCGATTGCTGCGAAATGTCATGGTTGATCCGGAGTTGTGGCCTGGGCGGCGCACAGCAGTCGCATCCTGGTCGACTGGAGGCGGTCAATGACGACGCAGGTCATGCGGCGGGTGAGATCGTAGCCCAGATCGGCATCGGCGTCGCAGAGCCCACGGATCCCGGTGGCATCGCACTCGATTGCCAGAACCGACGACATCGCGGTCGCCCCGAACCGCCAGCGGTAGGGCGGGAACATCCAGGACCAGCCCAGGACCCGCCCGGCACCGACGGTTTCGACGATGATGTCCCCGTCGTCATCGGCTCTCGCGTCCAGCCGCACCTCGCCCTCGCGGATCAGCCAGAACCGATCCGCCTTGCTGCCCTCATTGAACAGCCTGGTGCCCGGCTGGAAGACCGCGCGACGGCACCAGTACGACAGCCGCAGCAGGTGCTGCTCGGGCATGTCCACGAGGAACGGGTGCGCGGCGAGGAGGTCGGATGCCGTGGTCATGGGTATTCCTTACTGCTCCGCGGCCGTACGCCAGTTCTCTGCGGCCGCACGTGACCACTCTCATCGGATCCCGCGGCCGGTGCGGGCATGCAGAGCCGCCAGTCCCGCAAGTGGCGGGACCTTTGCCACGCCGGCCGGCAGCCGGTCGCCGGCCGCCGCGCTGAGTACTCCGGGCGCGGAGCACAACCGAACGGCTCCGTGCCGGCACCGTGTCGCCCACGAAGAGTTTCGCAGAATAATCACCATCTTTCGCGTTTAGGGCATCGCAGAAAGTAGTCAGACATAAGCTCTACGTGTTCGTTGGATGTGCGTCCGCAGCAGGGCCGCACGCCGGCGGGCTGGCCGAGAGCGCGTCAGGGATATGTACCGGGCGAACGGGTATGCGGGGGAGGCGAGTCGGTGGATCTGGGCCCTGGCTCGGTGGACGTCGGAGCGACCGGATGGGCGCTCGCGGTTACCGTGCTCGTCGCGCTGATGACGCCGGGCGTGGCCGGCTTCTACGGCGGGATCGTGCATCGCGTGAACATCCTCGGCACGACCCTGCGGTCGCTGGCGGCGGTCGGTGCCGCCGGCATCGTCACCGCACACCACCTGCTTCCCGAGGCGACAGCAGGCGCCACGGCACAGGCCTCATCCGGCCCCTCTCCCCCGAACATCCCGCCTCTGTCCGCCCCCGCCGAACACGCCGGCGTGTCCGCCGCCTCGGCCAGCCGCTGAGCCCCCGGAAGGGAAGTCATGGTCAAGCAGGCCCAGAACTTCAACCTGCGACGCTGGAGTTCGAGCACGCACACACGTGTCGGACTGCCGCTGGTGATCGTCGTGCTGTTCACGATCGGGATGGTCCAGCTCTGGACCGGAAACACCAGCAACCTCCAGTTCACGACCGCGGAACAGCGCGGCGTCGCGTACCTGAATCCCCTTACCGAACTGATGGACCGTCTGGTCATCGCCCAGTCCAACGCCGTGCGCGGGAGCACCGTCGACACTGCCGGACTGCGCGACGCCCTGCTTGACGTCGACGATGTTGACCAGGACCACGGCTCGGCGCTCGGGGCGAGGCAGCGCTGGAACGACGTGCGTTCCAGAGTCGACTACCTCATCAGCCTGCGACCGACCGGCGAGACGGCATACGGCTCGTACACCGATACCATCCAGCTGATCGATGAGCTGATCCGCAAGATCGCGGACACCTCGAACCTGATCCTCGATCCGACGCTGGACTCGTACTACCTCATGGACGCGGCCGTGCTACGCCTTCCGAGCGTGCTGCGGTTCGCCGGCCGGGCCTCGGACCTGGCGAACCTCGCCGACAGCACGGAGGCCCCGAGCGGAGGCGAGGCGGCCAGACAGGCCGAGACCTGGGTATCGGTGGCGCGCTACCAGGTCTCCGTGGAAAGCGACGAGATCGCGACGGGGCTGCGCAAGGCCCTGGACATGACGGAGAGCACCACCCTGGGGCCGAACATCACCAACCAGCTGGACACGTTCCGGACCGCGGTCGATGCGTTCGTCCCCCCGGTCAACCTGCTGCAGAACCTCGACAAGGTCGACACCCTGACGGTGACGGCCAACGCCGAGCGCGTCCGGGAGGCCGCACGCAACCTGCTGTCCGTGGTCCTCACCGAACTGGACAGCCTGCTGCGGGTCCGCGCGGAGGCCCAGTCGATCCGCCGGTCACAGGGAGTCGGTCTCGGGGCGCTCGGCTTGATCCTCACCGGATTCCTGGCCTGGATGCTGTCCTCCTGGGCCGAGCCGAGGGCCACCACGAGGAAGCCGGAGGAGGAGACGAACCCGGCCGCCCGCACGAAGTCGGGTGACGTCGAGCGGGTGACCGACGACGACCTGGGCCAGAGCCAGGCCACCGAGGAACTTGTCCACGCTGGCCGGGGAATCCGGGCGCGACGGCGGGAGCGTACCGACAATGCTCGCTAAGCTCAACGTCCAGCGGAAGCTGACCCTTCTGCTGATGTTGCCCTTCTTCGCGATCGTCCTGACCAGTGTGCCCTTCGCCATCGGGCAGATCGATACGGCGGTGGCGGCCGGCTCGACGGTCGGAGTCGCCGAGCGTGCCCGCGTGGTCGGCGTGCTTATCCAGGACCTCCAGGAAGAGCGGCTGCTGTCCCTGGCGTACCTCGCGACCAGCGACGCCAACCGGAGCACGCTGGTGGCGCGGACCGCGGCCACCGGGGACTCCGCCAGTGCCGTCGAAGACGTTCTGGTCCTGCCTCGGGACGTCAAGCTGAAGACCGCCGTCGGCGGTCTCAGCTCCCTGACGAGCCTGCGGGAGCTGGTCCTGGAACGCAACATCGAGCCGACGGACGTGTTCGACAGCTACCACACGCAGATCTCCGGTCTGATCGGCGCTCTCGGGCTCACCCAGCAGGAGGGTGCGGACGCCACGGGTCTGCGGCAGATGAACACCCTCGACGCGTTGCTGCGGACCAACGAGGAGATCGGTCAGATCGGTGCCGCCCTCGTCCTGGCCAGCACCAACCAGGCCGGTGCGGCCTCGGCCGTTTCGCTGGTCGAGGAGGCCCAACTGCTGCGGACGTCGGACGCGGCCCGGTTCCGGCAGCAGGCGGACCCCGAGGAGAACACCCTGCTCAACCTCGTCGAGCAGGGGCCGACCGGACGCAAGCACGACGTCCTGGTGAAACAGCTGACCACAACGGGTGGGCAGCTGTCCCTGACCGAGACGCTGTCCTCGGCCCACACGATGATCGCGCTGACCCGGGTGCAGCAGGAACGTATCGCCCGCGACATCGCGGTCCGGGCCGCGAACAGGGCATCGAACGCCCGCCTGTACGCCGGGATCATCATCGGCGGTGCGGGGATCCTGGTCGCCGTCGTCATCGCGCTGAGCTTCGCGGTCAGCCGGTCGGTTTCCGTGCCGCTGCGCCAGCTGACCCGGGCCGCGGGAAACGTCGCGGACATCGCGATGGCCGAACTGGTCCGAGTCGCCGACAGCGAGATCGAGGACGCTCAGGCACCGAAACTCGCCGCGATGGAAGTGCGGACGCAAGACGAGATCGGAGAGCTGGCCGCGGCGTTCAACCGGGTGCAGCTCACGGCGGCAAAGATGATGGAACAGCAGGTGGCGACCCGCCGCAACACCGCCGCCATGTTCGCCAACATCGCGCGGCGGACGAGAAGTATGGTGTCCCGGCAGCTGACGTTCATTGATGATCTTGAGCGTAATGAGCAGAACGAGCGGCTGCTGGCCAAGCTGTACCGGCTGGACCACCTGACCACCCGGTTGCACCGGAGTGCCGACAGTCTGCTCGTCGTCTCCGGCGTCCGGGAGGACGAGCGTATCGTCTCCCCGGCCCCGCTCGGCGATGTCGTACGCTCGGCGGTTGCCGAGATCGAGGGATACCAGAACGTCCAGACCGGCGCGCTGCCTTCGGCGATCGTCGCCCCGGCGCTCGTGCCCGACCTCCGCCTGGTACTCGCCGAGTTGCTGGAGAACGCCACGGCATTCTCCCCGCCCGGCAGCCCCGTCGAGATCTCGGCCAGCGTCGACGGACCGTGCCGCATCGTCATCATCGACCACGGCATCGGGATGTCCGACGACCGGCTGGTCGACGAGAACCGGCGGCTGGTCGAGCGAGAGCGGCTCGACGTCGTGCCGACCTCGGTGCTGGGACTGTTCGTTGTCGGCCGGCTGGCCCGCCGGCACGGACTGACCGTCGACCTCGCGCGCTCGGGCGAGCAGGGAATCACGGCGACGGTCATCGTGCCGATCGGGCTGTTCAACGATCCGGCTCAGGCCGCCGGGCCGCAGCGGTCCCCGGTGGAGGAGGAAACGCTCTCCAACGCCCCGTCCGCCGCGACGATCGAGGCACTCTCCTCGGCCAGCGTGCTGGCGACGCCGCCGCGCGAGGAGCAGCCAGCCCCACCGCCGCCGCCCGTGCCACCGCAGCAGGGGCCTGGCTCCCAGGCATCCGTCGCGGACGTCGCGGATGTCGTCGCTCCGGAACTCCGGGAGCCCGGTCGCCGCCGGCGACGGGACGAGCCCGCCGCGGAACCGCCCCGGGCGTCCGTGGTCGAGCCAGTGGCCCCACCGGCCAGGGAACCGATCGCCGACTGGGCGCGCCAGCCACGGGAAGACGTCCCAGCGGAACCGTCCAGGACCGAACCGGTTGCGCGGGCCGCGGAGATGCCGGCGGACCCGACGGACCTGGCGCCGCCGGCCGAGGCCCAGCCCGGGGCGACCGCACCAGAACCGGTGGCGCCGGACGCGACAGCGCCAGTGCCCCCGGTCTCCACGGCGCCCCCGCCGGAGCCCGAGCCAACGCCGGAGCCCGAGCCAACGCCGGAGCCCGAGCCAATGCCGGTGATCCCGCCGGAGCCGGCCCCCGACAACGTCGCCTGGTTTGTACCTCCGCCGGATCTGCCAACAGCGCCAGTCGCGCCGGGCACGATTCCCCCGGACATCGAGCAGGCCGGGAGCATCCCGACACCGCCGTCGTCACCGCGACACGCTGGGAAGGAGCAGGAGGAACCGGCCGACGAATCCAAGACCAAGGCGGCCACCGGCGCACCGCAGCACCGGGGGCTGACCAGGCGCCAGCCCGGCGGGCACCTGCCGTCCTTCGAGATGGACCAGGACGACTTCGGCTCCTCGGCGGTGACCCGGGACGCCGTGGCCGAGCGCGCTGAGCTTGAGGCGTTCTCCATGGGCACGGCCCAGGCCGCGGCGGCCAGGCTGAAGCGGGCGGGAATGGACCTGCCGGAGCCCCGTTTCCAGGAACCGGAGCCCCAGCCCTCCTCTCCGGGCCGCGCCAGACCCGCCCAGCAGGTTTCCGACAAGCCGGAACCGGCTCCGTCCGGGACTCCAACCAGCCAGCCCAGTGGCCCGTCCGCCGGGGCACCCGAGGGCGGGGAACAGCCGCCGGGCCACGGCGGCCTGACCCGCCGGATGCCTGGTACCCACCTGTCCGACTATCTGCGGTCCGCCGGACCACGGACCGCAACCCCAGCGCGGGCTACCAGCCGCGACGCCGATGCCGAGCGCGTCGCCCTGGAGAGTTTCCTCGATGGGCTGGCCCGCGCGAAGGTCACACCCGATCAAGCCAACCACAGTTGATGCCCGACGAGCTGGAGTCCAGAAATGCAGCCAACACAGAACATCAGCACCGAGGCCCAACGCTTCAACTGGTTGCTGAGTCGGTTCGCCACGGATACGCCGGGCATCCTGGAGGCGATTGCGGTCTCCTCGGATGGCCTTCTGATCGCGATGTCCGCAACGCTCAACCGCGCGGACGCCGACCGCCTCGCGGCCCTGGCATCGGCCATCAACAGCCTTGCCATCAGCGCGTCGCGGGTGTACGACCTCGGTCTCGCCAACAAGGTAATCATCGATCTGGACCGGGGCTACCTGCTCGTGAGTTCGATCAGTGTCGGATCGTCCCTCGCGGTGCTCGCGCGCAAGGAAGCCAACCTCGGCGGCCTGGCCTACGAGATGGCGATGTTCGCCAACCGTGCCGGCGCCGTACTGACCCCGCAGCTCATCGAGGAACTCAAGCTCAGCGTTGGAGCCTGACCGCGATGACCGTTGGCGAACCTGCCCAGCCGGGTCCCCGGGATCCGTCGCTGCTCCGTCCGTACATGAACGCGGGCGGTGCGTGGACGGAGGCTGATCCGGAGCTGGTCGAGCGGAAGGAGCCGCCAGCTGCCTCGGGCGTGCGGCCGTATCTGCTGACCGGCGGCCGGACCGGGCCGGTCAAGGGCACCCTGGAGATCGAGGCGCAGATGGCGACCACACCACTGGGCCGAGCCATCCTCGAACGCCTTTCGTTCGAGCAGCACGACATTGTCAAGCTCTGCCAGCAACCAACCGCCGTCGCCGAGATCGCGGCGCAGCTCAACCTGCATCTCGGCGTGGCCCGCGTCATTGTGGGCGACCTCCTGACGAGCGGATACCTCTCCGCCCGTCGGCCGGAAGTCGGCCTCCACCGCAATGTGCCGATCATTGAAAGGGTCATCCGTGGACTCCAAGCCATACGCTGAGCCCGCGCAGCAGGCGCAGGGCGGCAGCCGCCGCCCACCTTTGCCCGTGAAGGTGGTAATCGCCGGCGGTTTCGGGGTCGGCAAGACCACCGCGGTCTCGGCGGTTTCGGAAATCCCGCTCGTGACGACAGAAGCGGCGATCACTGAGATCGCTGCGGAGATCGATCGTACCGGCGAGGTGCCAGACAAGGTCACCACGACGGTCGCGCTGGACTTCGGCCGGATCACCATCGACGACGAGATCAAGCTGTACCTGTTCGGTACGCCAGGACAGGACCGGTTCGGTTTCATGTGGCACGAGCTGACCAAGGGCGCCCTCGGTGCCCTGGTGATCGTGGACACCCGGCGGATCGACGACTGCTATGCCGCGGTTGACTATTTCGAACACACTGACGTGCCGTTCGTTGTAGCCGTCAACCGGTTCCACGGCATGCTCGCCCATGAGATCGAAGACGTTCGCTGGGCGCTGGCCATCGGCCCGGAGACTCCGATCATCACGTTCGACGCCAGAGACCGGAGTTCGGTTCTTGACGCCCTGCTGTCGGTGCTGCACCGCAGCCTCGCCAGGGCCACGGCATCAACAAGTTAAGATCGCACAGTCTCCCCAAAACACCGAAGCAGCAAGAAAAGCGACTCTAGACCCGCGCCGCCGGAAATAGTTCAGCCAAAGCGGCGGGCGACAAATCAGGGAAGCCTTTCTAGACTGCGTCCCAGGGCCAGAACATGGCGCTCGGGAATGGTGGAGTTGGTGGGATGGCGAATGCGCGTCAAGGATGGGACGGGCGTGTTTGTCGTAGGGTTGCCTGCGGGCTACTCACGGTTGTTGCCGGGTCGGCCTTCGTCGTAGGAAGTGCCGTTCCGGCGCAGGCCGCGCCCCCTGGATCGCTCTACCTCGATGGGCTCCTCGCGGCCACGGCCGTCGGTGCCGCGGTTCCCTTTACCGCGTCGCTCACCAACGACGGCGCTGATCAGGTCAGCAAGATCCGGCTGGTGTTGCGGATCACCGCGACGGGCATCGAGTCCCAGCGGGTTCGGGTCGAGCGACGGGAACTCGACGGCACCTGGACCATCGTCGCGAACCGGGCGGGCAGCCGGGGCGACGTCAGATTCGTCGACGACAGCTACCGCGATCGGGCGATGGGACCCGGTGGGGCGCTGACCGGTCGATACCGCTTGACCGTTCTGGCCGGAACGCCTCCGGGGCTGGCCATCGTCTCGGTTGTGGCAGAGCATCAGACCGAGGACGGGTGGCAGGGGCTGGCCAACTCGCCCCAGTACCTCACCCACGTCGAGGCTTCGATGCCCCCCGGCAGCCAGCCCGGAGGGCAGGGGGCGTCCGCCGACGCGACCGCATTCCCGTCTCCGGCGGCCACGGTGCAGGCCGTGGGCGTCGGCGGCGGCCAGAGCGCCGGTTCGGACCCTGACCAGCATGCCGGTCAGAGCGCCGATCCGGAGGTGGACCTGGTCGGGGCGGTCGTCGCGACACGAGTCCCACAGGCCGCTGACCGACCGGCGCCCGGCTCGGGGCGGTCGTCGGCGCGCCTTGCGCTGCTTGGTGGTGTCGGGGTCGTCCTGGTGTTGCTGGTCGTAGCCGTACGGCTGCTGCGGAGACAGGTCTACGGCGGTCAGGATCTCGATGTTCGTGTCGGTGGGGGCGGGGAGTGGCGTCGTGATTTGTAAACAATCTGGTGTCATCTATGTGATGTCGGCACTCCCATAATGGGGCGACTTCGCGTAGTGTGCCGATCCGTGTGTCCTCGTCGTCAATGTGGGGTTTTCGCGGGGCACGGCGAGGTCGTGGGGAAAGTGATCATATAGTTCGATGCAGACAGTGCATGTCATGATCGACGGGCATACCCGGTGATCATTGCGCGGGAGGTTGGTACCGGACAACACTGCTGCGTCGGGCCTGACATTGGGGTGACAGGTCTGACGCCCGACCCTGGAGGCACACGCGATGGCGGCGACCGGCCAGTTCCGCCCCTCCCCGACGGCATACCGGCCACCAGTGGCGGATACCACTGTCGCCGGGCATCGGCGAGGCGGCGGTCTGCGTCGCGGCGCCCTGCGCTCCGTGCGGGTCCAACTGCTTGCACCCATCCTGGTGGCGATGGCGGGGCTGGCCGTGCTGGGCTCCGTGCAGACCCTGACGGCCGCCGCCGAGGCGGCGGATGCCCAGCGGGCGCGGACGCTGGCGACCACCGCCGTGGGCACCGTCCGGCTGGTGCACGAGGTAGAGCGCGAGCTGGCGGAAACCACCGCGCTCCGCCAGCGGGGCGGCGAAGCCGGCCGGCAGCTGGTGACGGCCCAGCGCCAGCGCACGGACGCGATGGTCACGGCATACCGGGCCGCGGCGAACCGGGCCCGGACCGCGGTCCCCGCGCTGGAGACGACCATCCGTACGGCGGACGCGGCGCTGGACGGGCTGGAGGGCGCGCGGGCCGCGGCCCTGGAACCCGATGCCGAGACGACCAGCACCTCGGATCAGCTCTATCACAATCTCTCGACGGCCCTGCTGGCCGTCGCCGACGAGTTGCCAGCCCGGGTGGTCGATCCGCAGCTGGCCAACCAGGCCCGCGTCGTCGCGGCGCTGTCGGCCGTCGAACACTACGACGCCCTGGAACGTGCCCTGGTCCGAGCCATCCTGGCGCGGAAGTCGCTCCAGCCGGGCGAACTCGGTGCCCTGGCCACCCTGGTGGGCCAGCGCAACGAGCGGATGGCCGAGTTCGATCGGGTCGCCGACACCACCGAACGCGCGCTGTTCTCCACGATCGTCCAGGGCCGCGACGTCGAGACGGCCAACCACCTGCGCGAGGCGCTGCTGGCCAGCGAGCGGGACCCGAGCGGCCTGACCGCCGATCCCGACGCCTGGTACACGGCCCAGTCCAACCTGATCCGCCGGATCAACCTCGCCAGCCTCCGCCTGTCCGATCGCCTCGAACGCGACGCGACGCGGGTGGAGACCTCGGCGCTGTGGCGGGCGTGGGGCACGGCCATCGGCACGGTGTGCCTCGCGGGCGCGGCCCTGGCCGCCGCGGCGCTGCTG
>JABDRL010000316.1 GCA_013041765.1 Dactylosporangium sp.
GGTGGAAGGCACCGCTCATCAGGTGCTCCGTCGCCCCTCGCGGACTCCCCGACAGGGCGACGACCCGCCCATCCAGTGGTCATCGACGGTAGAATCGACTCGCTTCGATAACGGCGTCACCAGGAGACGACCATTCATGCCGCCCCCCACCAGGTTCGTCCGCCCGGCACTGCTCCTCGGGGGCATCGCCGCCATCGCCGCGGGAATCGCCCTTGCCGTGCTTCCCGGAGCCAGCGCGACCACCGTCCCGCCGATGCTGGCGACGCCGCCCCCGGTTGCCCAGCCGGCCCAGCCCGACCAGCATCTGGCGACGGCACGGTACGTCATCCCCGGGGCGTCGATTCAAGCCGCGGTGGATGAGGTTGCCGCCGTCGGTGGGGGCACGGTGCTCCTCGGCGCCGGCACCCACGTCATCGCCGCCCCCATCCGGCTCCGCAGCCAGGTCGCCCTGGTCGGACGGTCCTCGGCCAGCACCGACCACACCACGATCCAGAACGCCGCCGGCCCCGACATGGTGATCATGTTGGATGGCCGGGCCGGTGGGCTGGACAACGTCGTGCTCGCGAACCTCACGGTGGATTGCGCGTTGACGGAGGCTCAGCGGAGCTACCCCGCCGATCCGGGCACGAACTACGGCATTTACATCACCGATACGGCCGCCGTCAACAGCCGGATTCTGCTGGACGGCGTCCAGGTCACGTCCTGCACCGTCGGCTTCCACAGCAGCGGCACCACCGACCTGACCGTGCGCGACAGCAACGTCCACGACAACGGCGGTTGGACGCGGTACTCGCACAACGCCGATCTCCGTCGGGTGTCCCGGGTCCTGCTGGAGAACAGCACCTTCACCGCCGCCACCGCCGGCACCGGGCTCGACGTCGCGCACGGCCACAACGTGACCGTGCGAGGCGTCACCGCCAGCGGAAACGCCTTCCGCGGCATCCGGTTCACCGGGTCCAGCCACGTCGACGTGATCAGCTGCACCACCGCCGACAACGTCGGTGGTGGCATCGTGTTCGACTCCGCGGCCGGGGGCGTCCAGATGTTTCGGATCCACACCAGCACCTCCACCGGCAACCGGGTCGGGATCGCGGTCTCGGCGGGTTCCAGCATCGGCCAGGTATGGAACAACACCGTGCTGGACAACGGCACCAACCTCGCCCTCGACGCCTCGGCGACCAGCGTCCGGTGACTCCAGCAGCCGTCAGCGCTGGAGTGTGAACGCAACCAACCGATAGCGTGACCACGACAAGCCCTGCTGGTCGAGCATGCCGGATGTGAAGGGACGCCGAAGGTGAGCAGACCCCGGAGGCGCCAGTGTCCGCCATCCCGGCGCACTGCCCGTGGCCGCTGGTTTCTGCTCATCCTCGTTCTCGTCCTCGCCGCCTCCGCCGGCACGGCGCTCTACATGCGACAGACCACCGCCGCCCTCGGCGAGTTGGCCGCCGTGGGGCTCCGCACCGAGTACCTCACCGATCCGGTCGGGATCGACGCCGCCACGCCCCGGCTGAGCTGGGTCGCCACGGCCGCCGCAGATTTCACCCAGCAGCACGCGTACCAGGTGCAGGTCGCCGAGTCCAGCACCGCGCTGCGCGAGGAAACGGACCTGCGCTGGGACAGCGGACAGGTGGACTCCGCCCAGACCTGGGGCATCGGCTACGCCGGCACACCGCTGGTCAGCGGGCATCGCTACGTGTGGCGAGTCCGGCTCTGGGACGCCAGCCGCCGGGCCTCGGAGTGGAGCGAGACCGCGTCGTGGCAGATGGGGCTGCTGGATGAGGCCGCGTGGGGCGGAGCCGCCTGGATCTCCGCCTCGGCGAAGACCGCCCCGGCCGCTGTCCTGCTGCGCCGGGGCTTCACCGTGGGGCAGGGCAAGGTCGTGCTGGCGACCCTCACCGTCGCCGGAGTCGGCTTCCACGTGCCGTATCTCAACGGCTCCCGGGTCGGAGACAGCGAGATGGCCCCGGCGTGGACCGACTACACCGACCGCATCGCCTACATGACCTACGACGTGACCAGCCTGGTGCGCACCGGCGGGGACAACATGCTCGGGATCTCCCTGGCCGGAGGCTGGTACCACCCCAACGGCCCAGATACCGCGGGCCTGGCGACGCTGCCGTATGTCGACCAGGAGAAGCTCCGCGCGCGCCTGGACGTGCGGCACTCTGGCGGCGAGACCGTGACCGTCGTCAGCGATGATCAGTGGCGCTGGGCCACGGGGGACGTGACCTACGCCTCCGTCCGGGGCGGCGAGGACATCGACCACACCAAGTCCCGCGCCGACTGGTCGGCGGCCGGCGGCAGCGCCGCGGGCTTCACCCCGGTCTCGGTCGACACCCCGCCCAAGGGCCAGCCCAAGCTGGTCGCGACGGCGATGCCGCCCGAGCGGAAGGCCGGCACGGTGCCGTTGACCAGCCGGAAGACCGCGACCGGATACGTGTACACCCTGGACCGAAACACCACCGGCACGCTGTTGCTGCTGCTGACCGGCAGCCCTGGAACCATCGTGCGGGTCCAGGTCGGCGAGGGCCTCTCCGGGGACCGGGTCAGTCCGGACTGGCACGGGCTCAATGAGCGCGTTGGCACGGGCCGCTGGCAGCAGGCCAACTTCACCCTCGGATCGTCCAGCCGGGAGACCTTCGAGACGTCCTTCACCTACTTCGCCGGGTCCTACGTCGAGCTGCGGGTGATCAAGGGCAAGCTCACCGAGCCACCGGCCCTCCAGGTCTACGAGGTGCACACGGACGTCGACTCGGCCGGCACCTTCACCAGCTCTGACGAGAAGCTCACGGCCCTGCACGACGCGGTGCGGCGCACCTATCTCAACAACCTGCACGGCTACCCGCTGAGCAACCCCCAGCGCGATCGTCTCGGCTACGGCGTCGACGCCGCAGCGCTGATCGACACGGCGCTGCTGAACTTCCGCGGCGGCCGGGTGTACGCCAAGTGGGCGGCCGATCTGCGGGACGCCCAGATAGCCGACGGGTCTGTGCCCCTCACCGCCCCGGCGCACCGGGAACCGGGCTCCAGCCGGGCGAGCCCGTGGTGGGGCAACGCCGTGTCCACCATCGCCCTGCAGACCTACCGCTTCGACGGCGATCTGCGGCTCCTGGAGGAGCAGTACCCCGCCATGCACCGCTACGCCGAGTACGTGCTCGGCGTGCTCAGCGAGGGGTTGTGGACCGTCGCCACCGCCCTGACCCCCGATCTTCAGGCGGTGGACGCCGGGGACGCGGCCCAGTTCAACACCCTCGGGGCGTATGTCGCGATTCAGAATTTCGCTGACACCGCCGAGATCCTCGGCCGGCGCGAGGACATGTACACCTACCGGGGCAAGGCCGAAGAGATCCGGGCCGCGTTCAACGCCCGGTGGTTCAACAAGGAACAGCACACCTACGCCCGGCGGGCCGGCGCCCCGTTCCGGACCGCCCCGCAATCGGTGCTGGCAACGGCGATCGGGGTGGACATCGTGCCGGACGGTGAGCGCGATGCCGTGCTGGCCTCGCTGCTGGCCGACATCGCCAAACCCAGCGCCGATCCAACGCACGCCGATCATCTGGTGACCGGGATCGTCGGGACCCGCTACCTCTTCCAGGTCCTGTCCGATGCCGGGGCGGTCGATGTCGCATACCGGATCCTCACGCAGGACACCTATCCGGGCGTGCTGCCGGCGGCCACCGCCGCCGGGGGGACCCTGCACGAACGCACCACCGATGCCGGGCTGTCCCAGGACAGTCCTGGATTTGGGTCGTTCGATACCTGGCTGTTCCGTGGTGTCGGCGGTATCCAGCTGGACGAGGTGGTCTCGACGGGTCTGATCCGCATTCGCCCGACGCCGGTCACCGGGGTGGAGTGGGCGGAAGCC
Source organism: Dactylosporangium sp. (assembly GCA_013041765.1). GTDB lineage: Bacteria > Actinomycetota > Actinomycetes > Mycobacteriales > Micromonosporaceae > JABDRL01. The sequence continues at coordinate 3,866 of JABDRL010000316.1, forward strand.
GAGGTCGTCACCGTGCGGGGCACCGTGTCCAGCCGGTGGGAGCGGACGTCGACCGGGGTGCGCTACCGCATCACCGTTCCCATTGGCAGCGCCGCCGAGGTCAGTGTCGTCGCGTCGCCCGGCAACGTCGCCCAGGGCAGCACGTCAATCGCCACCTTCGCCGACCCGGCCGCGCCGGACCGGCAGGTGCTGCACCTGCGGTCGGGAACGTACGTCGTCGAGACGCGCTGAGCGGTCACCGGGCCC
>JABDRL010000317.1 GCA_013041765.1 Dactylosporangium sp.
GCGATTGATCCGCCGGCCGACGTCTACGCGCGAACTCGGGGTCAGTCGAGGTAGGTCCCGGCTTCCTTGCACACCGGTTCGGCCTCTGTCGTCTTCGCTCGTGATGTTGCCGTGTCCCCGGCTTCCGCAGCCTCGGCCGCTTCCGCGAGCAGCTCAAGGCAGCGCGAAATCACCTGCTTCTGCCGCTTGAGCTCGTCGGCCTGGTTCTGCGACCCGGTGAGGTCCGTCCTCGCCTGATCAAGATCGTCCTTGAGCTGGCCGACCTCGGATTTCAACTGATCGATTTCCTCGGTGTTCTGGGAAATCGTGTCGTCGCGCTGGCTCACCGTCTTCTTGCTGTCGCCCAGGGCGTTGTTCTTCGAAATGAACAGTCCGGTCATGACGCCAGCCACGATGAGGAACAGCACCATGAAGACCCCGAACACAACGGTGATCCCGCTGCGGCCTCCGGCCGGGGGGTGTCCCATGGGCATCGGCTGCGGCTGCCCGGGCATCGTGGGACCGACCATGGTGGGTTGTGGCGGCATCGGCCCACCGCCGGGTGCGGCGTACGGCGCGCCGGTGCCGGGCGCGGCGTATGGCGAACCCGACATCGGGGCGGTCGAGGTCTGGCCGGAAGGTGGTGGGGGCTGCTCAGGTCCGGACGCCTCCACCTGGTACTGGCCGTATCCGCCCTGCTCGGGAACGTATCCCGGCGCCGGTTCCGGCGAGACCGGAGGATACCCGGGCATCCCGTTTGGATAGGTGTAACCAGATTCAGACTGCTGCTCGTTGCCGGGTGTTCCGCCGGGGTAGGCCATACTCTCCTCCAGTGTCCTCCAGTGCGGATCGCTCGGGACGGCTCACGATGTGATCGGCCGGCGCAACCGCCAGCTCAGCAGATCCCAAAGGTCTCGCACACCACCTCGATCGGTATCGCGAAGCCGATTCCCTCGGCATCCATCACCTTGGCCGTGGCAACGCCAACGACCACTTTCTGAGCGTTCACGACCGGACCTCCGGAACTCCCCGGGTTGATGGCCGCATCGAACTGCACGAATGGCCCATCGGTCGTGGTACGCAACGCGCTGACCACGCCAGAGGTCACGGTGTTCTCCCCCCCGAGCGGCGCGCCGACCACCACGATGGGTTCTCCCGGTTTCGCGGCACTGGTGGCCGCCCTGAGCCTCGGGAACTCCGCACTGGTGTGCAGCACCGCGAGGTCCTTCGTCTCATCGACCGTCACGATCCTCGCGGTGTACCGCTTGTTGTTGCGTTCCAGGTCGACGTCCCGCCCACCGCTCGTATAGGTGCCTTTCACGACGTGGTAGTTGGTGACGAAGTCGGTGCCGCCACCGTCGGGTTCCTCCCCGAACGCGAAGCCCGTGCCAATACCCCCCTGAGCGTTCACCTTGAAGACACTCGGGGTGACCGCCGCCGCGACCTTGGTCGGGTCGATCACGGTGCGTTCGAGTTCCCGCGCCCGGTTCTCCAGATCGGCGACGCGCTGGTCCGAGTCCTGTCGTGCGCTGTCGGCCGCGGCGTCGGCCGCATCCAGCCGCTGGTCCAGCCGCAGCAGCACCGCCCCCTGCGCCACGGAGACGCACAGCAGCAGCACCGCGAGCACGGTCGCGACCGCGGCGAGCCGTTGCCCCCGGCCTCCGACCGGTGCACCGGACCGGGGAGCCCCCGGTGCCATCGGTTCCGGCTGCCCGCCGAAGGACTGCCCGACCGCGGGGAATCCTCCGGTATGGACATATCCGGGAGCGGAGCGCGGCGGCCCCGGCGGCGGAACGACTGGGTGCCCGCCGGTCGGGGAAAACTGCCCCCCGCCGGGCCGGCCCTGTGGCCGTGGGCTGGGTGGGGGGATGCCCGGACCGGCGCCCATCGGATTCATGCGAGGTGGCTTCGGGCCCAGCCGTTCCGGACGAGGTTCCCGAGGCTCCTCCCCGCGGCCAGGCTCCGGTTGCTGCGGCGGGCCGGAAGCAGCCGGGTCCGCCGGTTCATACCCGGACGTCATGGCACACGCCCTCTCCTGTTGCGCTGCGCTCTCACCGTAATCGTCGCCCGCAATACCCTAGCGCTGTCGACAGTCGTCAGAACGCTCGTATCCTGATCGGTCCCGACCGGCGTGCCGATCGGCATCCGGACCATCGCGCCGTACGGTGAGGGCGTGACCGACGATCCTTCACGCCGACATCGGAAACCAGGCGTCGCCACCGACGGACCCGCCCCGCCCTCCGCTCCGGGGGACGGCGACCAGGCCTCGGCGGTTCTGCTCACTGCGCCCCGGGATGGCACCCCCACCCCAGTGACCACGGTCGCCCAGCTGGCAGCGGCGACCGAGCGACTCGCCGCGGGGCAGGGCCCGGTGGCCGTGGACGCCGAGCGGGCCTCGGGATACCGGTACACCCACCGGGCATACCTGGTGCAGCTGCGCCGGACCGGTTCCGGCACGGTGCTCATCGATCCGGTGCCGTTCGACGATCTGCGGGGGCTGGCGCGGGCGATCGCCGGCACCGAATGGGTGCTCCACGCCGCGAGCCAGGATCTGCCGTGTCTGGCGGAGCTGGGGCTGCTGCCGACAAGGTTGTTCGACACGGAACTCGCCGCCCGGCTCGCGGGCTTCGAGCGCGTCGGACTGGCGGCCCTGACCGAGACGCTGCTCGGCTACGCCCTGGAAAAGCACCACTCGGCTGCGGACTGGTCGACACGGCCGCTGCCGGAGTCCTGGCTGGCCTATGCGGCGCTCGACGTGGAGCTGCTCCTGGACCTGCGGAATCTCCTCGCGGAGGACCTCGACCGCCAGGGCAAGCTCGATTGGGCGAGGGAGGAGTTCGCGGCCCTCGTGGCCGGAGCCGGCCGACCGCCCCGGGCCCGCCCCGATCCGTGGCGCCGGACCTCCGGTATCCACCGGGTACGCGGTGCGCGAGCGCTCTCCCGGGTCCGCGCGCTGTGGTACGCCAGAGATCAGGTGGCCGCCCGCCGCGATACCAGCCCCGGCAGGGTCCTGGCGGACGCGGCGATCATCGCCGCGGCCGAATCCGATCCGCACGACGACCGTGCGCTGGCTGCCCTGACCGGGTTCTCCGGACGATCGGTCCGGCGGCTCGCCCAGGTATGGCTGGACGCCCTCGCGAAAGCCAGGGCCGCCGCCGACACCGAGCTGCCGTCGACGCCCGTCTCGGACGGGCCGCCGCCGCCACATCGGTGGGCCGAGCGGGACCCGGTCGCCGCGGCGCGGCTGCGCCGTTCCCGGGAAGTGGTGACATCGCTGGCCGGGACCCACCTGGTACCCCCGGAGAACCTGCTGGCCCCGGACTGTGTCCGCCGCGTCGCCTGGAGTCCACCCGAGCCGGCGACACCCGACGCGGTCGCCCGGATGCTCACGGACCTCGGCGCCCGCGACTGGCAGATCAGGCTGACGGCCGAGGGGCTGGCCGCCGCCGCGAAGCCCGAGGCGTAGCCACGGCCCCGCCGCGTCCGCCCTCGACCGCCGCGGAACCCGCCAGCACCGGGGTTCTGCCCGCCGATGGCAGCCTCACCGTCACCTCCAGCCCGCCCTCCGCGAGGGCTGACGCGCTGACGCTGCCACCGTGCGCGTCGCAGACGGCCCGCACGATGGACAGGCCGAGGCCGCAGCCACGGTACCCGGTGCGTTCCATCCCCCCGCGACGGAACGGTTCGAACAGCGCCGGGATGTCGTCCTTGTCCACCTCGAAGCCGGTGTTGCGAACCGTCAGCCAGGCCGACGCCTCGTCGCTGTCGGCGGTGACCGTCAGTTCCCCGGCGAAGTGGTTGTAGCGGACGGCGTTTTCGATCAGATTGCCGGCGAGCCGTTCGAGCAGGTCGGGGTCGCCGACGACCGGCGCGGCCGCGAAATCGGTCCGGATGTCCAGGTTGAGCCGTCCCGCTTCCTGCCGTACCGCGGACAGCGCGGCCTCGGCGCTGGCGCGCAGGTCCAGGGGGACCTTCCGCACCAGCCGCCGGCCGGCCTGGGCTTCGGTACGAGCCAGCAGCAGCAGCGACTCCACCAGCGAGTTCGCCCGAATCGAGGCATCCCGCACCACGACGGCCATGCGTCGGTACTCGGCGATATCCGCATCCGGATCCCCGAGGGTCACCTCAATCTCGGTGCGCATGACCGCGAGGGGGGTCCGCAACTCGTGCGACGCGTTCGCCACGAATCGTTTCTGGCTGGCCACCGCGGCGCCGACCCGGTCGAGCAGGGCGTCGAAGGTCGCGGCGAGTTCCGCGACCTCGTCGTCGGCCTCGATGCACCCGATCCGTTCGTCGAGCGTCTCCCCGGACAGGCGCCGGGCCATGGTGGTGACCTGGCGCAGTGGCCGCAGCGCGCGGCTGGCGACCAGGTGTCCCCCGACCGCCGTCAGCCCGCAGACGGTTCCCAGCCCGATGCCGGCGAGCAGCACGGGGTCCACTCGGGTGAGCCCCGCGAACGGCCCCCAGGCCAGCACGGCCATCACGGCCCAGGCACAGCCCAGCAGCGCGCCGTTGAGCAGGATCAGCCGCAGCCGCGTCGTCGGATGTGCCCGCCATCCAGACCGACCAAATCGACTCAATCGACCAGATCGACCAGATCGACCAGATCGACCGCCATAGATCGTCACGGAGCGGACTCCGTCCTGATCCGGTAGCCCACGCCGACGATCGTCTCGATGGTCGGGGGATTTCCCAGCTTGCGCCGCAGGGTCATCATCGTCACCCGAACCGTCGTGGTGAAGGGATCGGCGTTGGCGTCCCACACCCGTTCCAGGAGTTCCTCCGCGCTGACGACCGCGCCACCGGCCTTCAGCAGCTCGGCCAGCAGACCGAACTCCTTGCGGGTCAGGTCCAGCGGCTTCCCCCGGCGGCTGGCCACCCGCCGGGACTGGTCGAGGGCCACGTCGCCGACGGCGAGGACCGGAGGCGCCGCTGGGGTCGCGCGTCGCCCGAGGGCCTGGATCCGGGCGACCAGTTCGTCAAAGGCGAACGGTTTGGGCAGGTAGTCGTCGGCTCCCAGGTGCAGCCCCTCGACCCGGTCCGCCACGCTGCCGCTGGCCGTGAGCATCAGCACCCGGGTGAGCGTCCCCGAGGCGACCAGACCGGCGCAGATGGTGTCGCCGTGCACCCTCGGCAGGTCCCGGTCGAGGACCACCACGTCGTATCGAGTGATCATCGCCATTTCCTGGCCGTCCGCCCCGTCGTAGGCGACGTCGACGGCCATCCCGTGCTTGCGCAGCCCCCGTCCGATGGCATCGGCGAGGTTGCGCTCGTCCTCGACCACTAGTACCCGCATACCGGCACCTCCCCGCGACCGGAACCGATGGCGTCGCGGCCCCCGCGACGTCCACACCGGTCACGCTAGCGCCGCGGCATCGATTTGCCATACGCGTATCGCGGAGGCGCCGACGCACGCGAGGTAGGCTCCGGCGCCCTGGCACCGCAGATCGCGGGCGTCGTCGCGCACGCCGCCCAGCAGGGTCAGCTGGCCGGTCAGGGAATCCAGCGTCGCGAGCAGCGCCCGGCCAGGGGTCGCGTCGGGCCGGGTGACGACCAACCGGCCATCGGTGAAGGTTCCACTGACGCTCCACCCCCGCAGCAGCCGCACGTCCTGCCCGGTGCTGAGGTCACGGACCACGACCCGCGGCTGCGGATCCCCGAAGGTCACAAATCGGTTACCAACCAGGAAGCCGTTGACCGCCGTTGGCAAGGTCCGGGCGACCGCACCGGTCGCCAGGTCCAGCACCGCCATCGACGACTCCGAACTCAGGCACACCAGCCAGCCGCAGGGCACGACGAAACCGGTCGCGCCCCCGTCGACGGCCCAGGTCGGCTGGCCGCTGGAGAGGTCGTACGCCTGGAAGGTGGACCGGTCGCCCCCGGGGCTCCACAGCACCACGATGGAGTCCGGTTGCGCGACGAGATACCGGTTGGTCGGTGACCTGCCAAGGTCCGCCGTGGCCGTCACCAGCCCCGTGGCCAGATCGAGCACCCGGATGGCGCCGTCCGGGCCGAACACGACCAGAGCCGGCCCGCCCGGTGCCCCGGCCCGGCCCTCCAGCTCCTCGCTGGTAACCCGCCAGGACGATCCGGCCGGCAGCAGGGAGGTCCACGCCGTCACCCCGGTGCGCACGTCGACGGCCTCCACCCGGCGGTCGGCGGTGGGCCCGACGGCATCACTCATGATCACCGAACCACCGGCGGTGGACAGCGGCTCGATCAGCACCAGCAGCCGACCGGCCGCTCTCAGCACGGTCATGCCCGGTCGTGTCCAGATCGGACGACCCGTCCGCCCGTCGATCCCGCGGAGAACGACCGCCCGATGATCGTCGTCGTAGGTGGTGACGACCAACATGCCCCGGTGACGAAGCAGGTCCTGGCGCACCGCCCCGACCGGATGCGCCCAGAGCCGGCGGCCCTCGGGCAGCCCGTAGGCCTCCAACGAGGCGATCTCGACGTCGCTGGACTGGACGAACAGGATGCCGTCGCGGTCGATGGCGAGTTGCCTGGTGTCCCCGGGCAGTTCAAGGATCGCGTCGAACCGCACGGATCGCCCGTCAGCGGCGAATCCCCCCAACGCGAGCAGCAGCACGACGACCGGAGCGATCCATCGACGGTTCAGGACCCTCCGCGACGGTGGCGGGGGTTCCCAGGCCGCGCTGATGTCCAGCTCGATCATGTGTTCAGGCTGTTCCCTGGCGGCCGGCAATCGCATCGGACGCCCGGTCGGCCCGCCGCGTCTCCTGGTTCGGGTGGTCCAGCCCACTGATCCATTCGGTGACGCTGCGAGCGACGTGCCGCACGGTCAGGCCGAGTTCATCGAGGATCTCCGCGCGGCTGCCGTGCGGATGCCAGCCCATCGGCACCCCGAAGTCCTTGAGTGGCGTTGACACCCCGGCGTCGCGCAGGGCCCGCGCCAGCGCATCGGCGAAGCCGCCCGCGCAAATGCCGTCCTCCACCGTCACCACGACGCGGTACTCGCTGGCCAGGGCCACCAGCTCCGCGGGGATGGGCAGCACCCACCGCGGGTCGACGACGCTCACGCCGTACCCCTGCTCGCCGAGCCTGGCCGCCGCGTCCACGGCGAGGCGGGCGAAGGGGCCGACACCGATCATCAACACGTCCCGCCGGGACGCGCTGACCAGCACGTCGAGACCGCCCCGGCCATCGCGTCCGGGGAGGCGGCGGACGGCGGGCAGGGCATCCGGGATGCTACCCGTCGGGAACCGGAGCAGCGTCGGGCCGTCGGAGACGGCCACGGCCTCGCGCAGTTCCTGGCGGAGCGTGGCCGCGTCCCGGGGGGCCGCGATGCGCATGCCCGGCACCGCGCCAAAGAGCGACAAATCCCAGATGCCGTAGTGGCTCGGACCGTCCGGTCCGGTGATCCCGGCTCGGTCCAGCACGAACGTCACGGGCAGCCCGTGCATGGCGACGTCGAGCAGCACCTGGTCGAAGGCCCGGTTGAGGAAGGTGGCATACACGGCGACGACCGGGTGCAGCCCGCCGATCGCCAGACCAGCCGCAGAGGTGACCGCGTGCTGCTCGGCGATGCCGACGTCGAAGCCCCGGTCGGGGAACCGCCGCATCAGGG
>JABDRL010000329.1 GCA_013041765.1 Dactylosporangium sp.
ACCCCATCCGCCGCAGAAGTCCCATCCGTATCCGCGGTCTCGTCCACGACGGGCAGCACGCCCGGATCAGCGGCGGCGGCAGCCGGCACCGAGGAGTCCTCGTCGGCCCCACCGACCGCATCGTCGGCCGGCGGGGTCGGGGGCAGATCCGCCGAGGCGTCCCGAACCGCGCGGAGGACGTCGGCGTCCTCCTGCCGACCCTCGCGGAGCGCGGCGGCCTCCGCCTCCAGTACCTGGATCAGCTCGGTCTTGTACCCAATGTCGTACGCCATCCGCTTGAGCGCCCGATCGACCTGCGACATTCGGTAGCCCCGCAGGGCGATATCGAAGCGGACACCGCCGACATCCCGCTCAGCAAGCGGGCGCGCACCGGGAAGCGCCACCGAACGTCCGTCCGGCTCGACCTCGCCGAGGCCTTCGCCCCCGGCCATCAGGGCGGCCACGCCAAACACGATCGCACCGACGACCAACGCGCCGGTCAGTAGCAGCAACAACTGAGCCATGCATGGGATCGTGGCATGCCGGGGTGGGCCGGGGCGACCCTGGCCCGCCCGCGTCGGCAGATTCCCGCCCGATGATCCGGCTCGGCGCCCATCGCCTGGGCGCGCCCGAGATCATGCCCAGCGAAGCACTCGCTTGCGCCAGGCATACAGCAGCCCGAGCGCGAGCACGGCCACGAAGATCGCCATCTCGACAACGACCATGAGTCCGAAGCCGGGGCGGCTGAAAGTTACTGCCCACGGAAACAGGAACACGCTCTCAACAGCAAACAACGTGTACATGTATACATACAGATAGTAACGAATGTGGACCTGCGCCCAATCGTCCCCAACGGGGTCGAGGCCGCACTCGTAGTTTTGATACTTCCCCGGCAGGCTGGTTGGTCGGCTCGGACGCAGCAGCCGATTGGCCAGAAAGGCAACGACGAAGACGGCGGCGGCTACGGCGAGCAACAGGCCCAGCGACGCATATGAACCCAGATATCCCGGCACGCTCCGCAGCGTACCGGGCTAGCCGGCCAGGCATGAGGGTGCACGACACTCGGCGGTCCCCCGATAATGTCGCTTTCTCGCTGGCAGCCGCCCCACCATCCGGCCGCCCGCCATCTGGAGGACCGCATGGACCCTTCCCCGGCGTGCCCCACGCACGGCCATCACCAAGCCACGCATCCACGAGCAGCCGCCCGCCGCCGTCACGGAGTGTTGACGCGACCGGCTGGAGTCGCACTTGTCGGCGTGCTCCTCACGCTCGGGTTGGTGGCCATCCCCGCGCGGGCGGCCGGGGCCGGGGTCACCGTCACGGCGGCCGATGTCGGGCTCGGTCCGGAGTACTGGCAGGGGCCGACCCAGGGCGATCTCGTCGTCACGGTCCGGCCGACCGGCCCGGCGCCCGCGGACGTCGCGGGCACCATCTTCCTGCCGACCGGCATCCGGCTGCTCTCCGGCACCGGCACGGAGGGCTGCGCCCTGGCCTCAGGCTCGACCTACACCTGCGCCCTGGGCCAGGACACCGCGCCGGGCCAGATCGCACTGCGGGTCGAGGTCGACGCCGACGCGTGGCGCTTCGCCCCCCTCGTGGGCAACGTCACGGCGACGCTGGGCAGCGCCACCGATCGGGACAGCTTCGTCGTCGCCCTCCCGCCCGGCCCTCCCGCGCCGGGGGTGACCCTGGCGGTCGACGATCTCGCCGTCCCGGCGCCCCCGCACAACCTGGACAGCCAACAGCCGCTGCTGGTGCGGCTGGACCACGCCAACCCGGCACCCGTGTCCGCAGCACTTGAACTCGTCACCCCGCGAGGGGTCGATATCCTCCAGATTCCGGCCATCTGCGGCGATCATCGCCGGATCAACGGCAGCCGGGACAGGTGTGAGCTTGGACACGTTCTGGCCGGCCAGGAAATCCAATTGACCTTCGACGTGTTGATTTCTGCCCAGGCCACGGCGGAGGCACCCCTGAATGGAGCGGTGTTCGTCTATGTCACCCCGGAGGGGCAGGAGACGGCGATCTTCCAGGTCGGGTACCGCATCGCCCTCGCCGCCCCGGGGTCGGAGCCGGCGTCGGTGAACGCGCCCGGCAGCGCCTCAACGCTGCCGTCGGCATCCGAGCGGACGCCGATTCAACCGGCCCGGGGCGCCGATGACCGCCTGCTCGGCGACCGGGGCTCGGTGCTGTCGCTGATCGGCGTCGCGCTGAGCGCGGTCGCCGTCGCTGGCGTGCTGGTGTTCGCCTCGCTGCGACGACGCCTGCGCGACGAGCCCGAGGTGCCACCGGACCGGTAGCCTCCCGGCCGCCGGCTAGCCTCGTCTTTCGCCCGTGGAGATGAGCGCTGCACGTCACGGCCGGCGGGGTTGGGCAAGGTCGACGTGGAGGAGTCCCGGGAGTTCGGCCTGGAGGTGTCCGGGTTTGGGAATGGTTGCCGGTTGGCCCTGGTGGGCTGGGATGAGGCGGAGGTAGTCGAGGGCTTGGAGGATGAGCCGTCCGGGGGTCTGCGTGGGCGGTCGTCGGCGTGGTGGAAGACCGGGGTGCCGCCGTCGGTGGTGGGTTCTGGGTTGGTCTCTCGCCTCTGGGGCCGAGTTTCTGGCGTTGTGAACGCGAAGCCCCCGCGACCATGATCGCGTTATCTGGGAAAGAAATACTCCTGGAGTCATAAGGAGTTTCCAAGATCTTCGGAATCGGTGGCGTCGGGTGGAACCCGCCGGTGCGGAAGACGGGGCTAGTTCCCCTGTCCCCTCCGGCGACGCCCCGCAGGCGTGAAAATGGGGCGGCTTGCCCGCCGACGTCGGTGTGCTTTCCTGCAGGGTCCAGGGTGCCCTAAAACAGACAAACTCGATGCGGTGTGGTTGGCGAAACTCACCGAGAAGGGCCTCCTGCGACCCTCGTTCGTGCCACCAGCCCCCGTGCGGGCCCTGCGCGACTACACCCGCATGCGCATCGACTTCGTCCGCGAGGCCACCCGCCACCGGCAACGCCTGGAGAGACTCCTCGACGAAGCCCTGATCAAGATCTCATCCGTGGCCAGCACACTCAACACGATCTCCACCCGCGGCATGATCGAGGCCCTCATCCGCGGCGAACGCGACCCGAAGGTCCTGGCCGAGCTGGCCCGCAGCCGGATGCGCGGCAAACGCGCCCGCCCTCGTCGAAGCCCTCACCGGAAAATTCGACGGCCACCACGCCGAACTCGCCCGAATGCTGCTCGACCAGATCGACGCCCTCAACCGCCAGATCGACCAGCTCACCACCCGCGTCGAGGCCGTCATCGCCGCGATCCCCACCGCCGGCATCCCCACCGCCGACGACGCCGACCACCCCGGCCCCGACCAGGCGGCCTTCCACGCCGAACCGACCGCGATCGAACGCCTCGACGAGATCCCCGGCGTCAGCCGACTGGGCGCCCAGATCATCCTCGCCGAGGTCGGCCTGGACATGGCCCGGTTCCCCACCGCCAACCACCTGGCCTCCTGGGCCAAACTCACCCCCAGAACCATCCAACCGGGGTCAAAGCACCGGGCCGGGAAGACCGGCAAGGGCAACCCCTACCTCAAGGGCCTGCTCGGCGAGGCGGCCCTCGCGGCGTCCAAGACCAACACGTTCCTCGGCGAACGCTACCGACGCCTCGGCAAACGCCGCGGCAAACTCAAAGCCCTCGTCGCCGTCGCCCGGTCCATCCTGATCATCGTCTGGCATCTGCTCGCCGACCCCACCACACGCTTCCACGAACTCGGCGCCGACTACCACACCACCCGCATCAACAGAGGCCGCAAGATCCGCAACCTCGTCCAGCAACTGGAAGCCCTCGGCCAAACCGTCACGCTGCAACCAGCGGCCTGAACAGCCGAAATCCTGCACCCCAACCCCACGGCCGGGGTCATGGCACCCTGCCCAAACGCCGTCGTAGTCAAGCGCATTTTCCGGTCAGCGCGTCCGCCCTGGTGGTGGGGGGCATGACGGGGAACCACCACGGAACCGCACAGAACCGGCGACAAGATCTGGGTGCTCGACGGTCAGCGCGAGCGCCCCGGCCTCTTCCAGGTCGAGCCCGCCGCCCTCCGCGTAGGTCGCGTCGAAGGTCGCGTCCCCGAGCCGTTCCCGCACCGCCCCGTGATGGTCCGCCCAGAACGAGCCGAACGTTCCCGGTGCGCAGTGCATCCGCGCCCGAGCGGCCTGCGCCGCGCCGAACAGGCGAGCCGCCATCTCGGGTTCACCACCGAGCGCGCATCTGACCGCGATCGCGCTCAGCGCTTCACCAGCCCGCGCGTGGAAGCCGTGGCGCATCCGCGATCGCAACGCGACCAGCAGGTACTCGTGAGCCGCGACCAGATCGCCCCGGGAGAGGGCGACCAGGCCGAGAATCATGTCGACGGTCCGGCGGCCCCGCTGAGGCGGCTGAGCCGCCTCGATCGGGCGGGCCGTGGCCAGCAGCGCGGCGGCCCGGTCGAGGGCCCCGCGCCGCCAGAGCAGCTCGGCGAGGGCGTACACCGCGAACAGGGCCTCTCCCGGGAGCCCCTGCCGCTGGGCCAGGGCGATGACGTCCCGGCAGGTGCGCTCGGCCTCGTCGTGCCGGCCGAGGCCCATCAGCGCCGGGCCCCGGAAGGCCATGATCCGGGTGCTGAGCGCCGGATCGCCGCACCGCCGGGCCACGTCCTCGGCCTGGTCCAGGAACCGCAGCGCCTCGCCGTGCTCCCCGTCCGAACCGGCCAGCACGGCATGGGTGTGGTACGCCTCGGCCAGTTCGGCGTCCGGCACGGTCCCGCCGGTGGTACCCATCCGGTCGTACAGCCGGAACAGCCACATCCGGCCCTCGCGGGCCAGCCCGCGCTCGCACCACCACGCCCGCAGCCCGGAGACGATGGCGAAGCCTCCGCCGATCTCACCGGTGGATACCGTCCACCGCAGGGCGGCCCGGAACTCCTCGGCGAGCGGGTCGAGCGCGTAGAGGGAGACCGCGGCGGAGACGCCGCCGAGGCTGGTGCTGACGGACCGAAGGCACCAGTCGATCTGGCGGCCCCGGGCCTCGGGCTCCTCGCCCGCCTCGGCCAGCCGTTTCGCGGCGAAGGCCCGGATGGGGTCAAGCATGCGGTAGGTCGCGCCCGATCGCCCGGGCTCGACCTGCACCATCGACTTGTCCACCAGCGTCGCCAGCGGGGCGAGCGGATCACCATCGTGCAGCCACTCGATCGCGCTCAGCTCCACGGCTCCGGCGAACACCGAGAGCCTGCGCAGCAACCACGCCTCGGACGGCCCGAGGGTGCGGTACGACCAGGCGACGGCGGCCCGGATCGTCTGGTGCCTGGCCGCGGGATCCGTCGGCGGCTCGGCCTCGCCGCCGGCGTCGAGCACGCACAGCACGTCCTCGATGCGCGCCGCCAGCTGGGCGGGCGCGAGGACCCGCAGCCGGGCCGCGGCCAGTTCCAGGGCCAGGGGCAGGCCGTCGAGCCCCGCCGCGATCCGCTCAAGGTCAGCGATCTCCGCGGAGGCCGGTTCCCGCCCACCCC
>JABDRL010000361.1 GCA_013041765.1 Dactylosporangium sp.
CCCCCCCGCCGCATGGCGCCCGGCTCAGCCAGCCAGCGCTCGATGGTGGCCGATCGGGTGCCGTTGCGCCGCGAAACGGCAGCGTCCCGGACAAACACTCCACTGGCGGGCGCGGCGAGCGATCAGAACAGTGCACCACTCGGCACGCGTCCCCTGGAGGCACGAATGACCATCCGGCTCGTGGCCATCGATGAGCATGTGCTGCTCCGACTCGGCCTCGCCCGGGTCGCGGCCGGTTGTCAGGATGTCGAACTCGCCGGTGAGGCATCGACCATCGCCGAGGCGACAGGCATCATCGCCGAGACAGGCGCCAGCGTCATCACGATCGACGCCATGCTGGGCGGCGGCGACGGCATCGCTGGCGCCTGCCGGCTGCGCTCCGAGCACCCAGACCTCGGTATCGTCGTACTCAGCCCGGTCGACGACGACGCGCTGCTCTACCGGGCCCTGGACGCCAGCCTCTCGGCGTACCTGACGAAGGCCTCGCCGGCATCGGCGGTGCTCGCCGCCATTCGCCATGCGGCGGTCGCTCCGCACTCGTTCACCGCTCCCGGCCTCGCCTCGGCGCTCGACCGCAGGCGCGGCCAGCACGGCCTGCTCAGCCAGCGAGAGGGCGAGGTGCTCGCCCTGATGCGCGACGGCCGCAGCCTGCCGAGCATCGCGCAGGAGATGCACGTGTCCGAGGCGACGGTCAAGACGTACGTGTCCCGCCTGTACAGCAAGCTACGGGTCAACAACCGGTCGCAGGCGCTCATGGTCGCGGTCAACCGGGGGCTGCTCGCCTCCGTCGACGCGGCCTGACCATCGCCCCGGCGCCTCCCTGAGGATGGCGCTCACCTGCTCGACCACGGTCTCCGGGCGGTGAAGCACGTCGGCTGCGGTGAACCGCAGCACCGTCCAGCCACATGCTCGCAGCCGGTTGAGGCGGGCAACGTCCCTGCGGAACGCCCACCGTTCCCGGTGCTGATCGCCGTCGTACTCAATGCCGAGCCGGCATTCTGGATAGGCAAGGTCCAGCCGAGCGACGAATCCGGCGTCGTCAACGGCGCCGGATTGCGTCACCGGCGGCGGAAGCCCCGCACAGACCAGCAGCAACCGGGTACATGTCTCCATCGGAGACTCGGCGCCGGAGGAGGCGAGTCCCAACGCGCGCAGCGCGCGATTCGTCCCCGGCGGTGCCCGGCCGCTGAAGGCCGCGATCTCCTTGACTGTCGTTGCGCGGCGGTTGAGCAGCGCGTCAACACCGATCACCGCGTCGACGGTATCCGCGCCCCGCGCCAGGTCGAACCCGGTCCGGGCGGGCGTCGTCGACGGCAGACCACCCACATGACAGGTGTCGCCAGCGCGAAGCGCCCAGTTCCGAGCACGCAGGTGCCGGTGTTTCCGCATGCTCGCCGCGGCCGGCAGCACGATCTCAGCGGGATCGTCGGGCGCTGGTATGAGCGCTCGGTTGAACATCCCCAGCGCCGAGCGACCACGCAGCGCCGATCCGTCCGGCGCGACCAGCAACGCGGCCTTGCACCAGGTCAACTGGTCGACGACCGCATCGGACCAGGCGTAGACATCTGGAAACAGCCGGCGGCACCGGCCGCGCAGCGCCCCGTTTGTCAGCAGGTCGTCGGCGACCGCCCGCGAACCGAGAAACGGGCCGTCGCGCAGCACCGCGGGGCAGCTGAGCACACACTACTAGGGGTGCAAATGCCGCGACAGGAGCATATCAGTCACCGTAGCGGCCCCGGGTGGCGCGGCGAACCGGGGCAAAACGCACCGCCGCAGAACACACCACTGCGGGACACACCGCGCAACGCGCGGGCGCCCGGCCTCACTGGCCGAGGAAGGAGAGGACGCCAGGCCCGATGATGACGATGAACAGCGTCGGGAACAGGCAGAACAGCGTCGGGAACAGAATCTTGATGGGGACCTTCTGGGCCTGCTCCTCCGCCCGCTGGCGACGACGCACCCGCATCTCCCGCGATTGCTCCCGCAGCACGTTGCCGATCGGAACGCCGAGCTCGCTGGCCTGGACCACGGCCGAGGCGAACCCGCGCAGTTCCTCAATGGTCGTCCTGGCCGAGAGCGACCGCATGGCGTCGACCCGCGACTTGCCGATGCGCATCTCCTGGAGCACCCGCGCGGTCTCCCCGACCATCGGGCCCCGCCCGTTCCGCGACACCTGCGCCAGCGCCGCGTCGAAGCCCTGACCAGCCTCGACGCAAATCGTCAGGGTGTCCAGCACATCCGGAAGGGATTTGCGCATCTCGTCCTGCCGCTTCGCGCCGGTGTTGTAGATCATCAGGTCCGGCATGAAGAACCCGAGCAGCGCCCCGAGGATCCCACCCAGCAGAATCTTGCTGAACCCACCCAGCATCGCGCCGAGAAGCAGGCCCCCGACGATGCCGACGACCAGGCCGACGCCCTTGCTCGCGACGACGCGTTCGACCGGCCAGCCCGCGGGGTTGCCGGCGTAGTCCAGCTGCCGTTCCAGCCGCTGGCGCATGCCGTCCGGGGTCAGGGTGCGGCCGAGCGAGCCGAGGCGCTCGGCCATGGGCAGCCCGATGCGTTCCTTGAGGGACGCCTGCGGGTCGACCGCTCCCGGTATGACCGTTTTCGACACGCTGCCGTAGGAACGTTCGATCGTGGCGATCGATTTGGCGACCCCGACCCGCTCGGCGCTCTCGCCGATGGATGCGAGCGACCCGACGACCGCGGCGACGATGAGCAGCCCGAGGCCCGCGTACATCAGAGCTGTCCCCGCCATGTCACACCTCCACCTTGATGAGTCGACTGATCCAGAACGCCCCGACCGTGATCATTACCACCCCGGCCCCGAGCATGACGAAGCCCAGAGGCTCGGTGACGAGCGGCTTGATGTACTCCCCGCGGAACACCATCATCCAGGCCGACAGCACCAGCGGCATGCCGACGAGCACGTAGGCCGACAGCCGGCCCTCCGCGGACAGGGCGCGGACGTGCCGCACGAGCCGGCCGCGCTCGCGCATGGTCTCGACGGCCGTCTCCAGTACCTCGGAAAGGTTGCCTCCGACCTCGCGCTGGATCCGGATCGCCATGACCAGCCAGGCCAGGTCACGGCTGCCGTTGCGCTCCGCCGTCCGCTCCAGCGCCGCCTCGATCTCGCCGCCCAGCCGGATCTCGGCCATGGCCCGACCGAACTCGCCCGAGACCGGTTCCGGCCCCTCCCGGACCACCGCGTCGATCGCCTGCATCAGCGAGAAGCCCGAGCGGAGCGCGCCGACGACGAGTTGGAGCGCCTCCGGCAGCAGGTCCCCGAACCGCTGGGACCGTTTGGTGGTCCGGTGCTTGCGGTACCAGGACGTGGCGAACCAGCCGAGCAGCCCGCCGAACGGAACACCGAGAAACCACGGGATGATCAGCGCGGCGACGACCGCTCCGGCCACGGCCACGGCGGCCCGGGCGAGCATCCACTCCGCCGGTCGCAGGGCGATCCCCGCGCGGTCCAGCGCCGCCCCGATGGCGGTACTTCCCTGCCGCTGCACGGCACGCTCGGAGACCGCGAGCGCGGTCCGCATCACCACGCTGGCATCGGCCTGCTGCTGCTTCTCGATCGATACGGTCGGCCGCCCGCCGATCCGTTCGAGCTGGCGCATCCGCTCGCGGGCCGAGGACCGTCCCAGCAGCAGGACCACGACGATGAATCCGACGATCATGATCGCGAGGCCGACGAGGCCCATCGCCGCGTAGAGCACGACCATCGGGAGAACCCGCAACCGCACGGTTTCCAGGGCCGGGACGGCGTTCGGGTCGACCGCGAAGCTCACCGGTGTCGTCGTGGTCAGGTCCTGGCCACCGCCGCTCACGCCGATGGTGACGGCGGCATCCTGGCCGCTCAGCGACGGCGGCACGGTGGCGGTGACCGCGATCGGGGTCGGCACGCGGGCGGCGGCGTCCCGGACCGCCCGGTCGAGGTCCGCGCGGGTCTCCGCCTGGGTGGCGACGCCGGC
>JABDRL010000369.1 GCA_013041765.1 Dactylosporangium sp.
GGGCCGGGCCGCGCCGCCGCGGGCGCGGGTCCTGGCCGGCGGCAATCGCCGGCTGTTCGACGATCTCGAAGAAGACTGACCGGTCGGGGCGTCACGCCCCTGGGAACATCCGTTTCGCGGCGTCGTCGGCCTCCTGCATCCGCACGCCCGCAGCGCTGAGCGCGGTCTTGAGCTGCCCGAGAACCTGAACGATGTCCTGGGCGTTCTGCTGCCACTTGGTCTTGCAGGCGACGTAGGCCTGCTGCGCGTCGGCGGTCCATTCGGTCTCCAGCGGACGCAGCTTGGTCTCGATGTCGGCCAGTTCAGCGTTCAGGTAGCCGATGAAGGAGTCGATGCTGCCCGCGGCGCTCTCGATCGTGCCGAAGGTGTAGGTGATGCCACCGTAGCCGTCCGTCATGCTGATCTCCTCTGTATCCGGGTCGAGCGGTCACGTGCCGCCGAGCATGGCAACGATGGCTGAGACTTCCCGCTCGGCCTCGGAATCGGCGTGCTCAAACTGGTGACTCGAACCGCGGATACCGCCGGAGACGCTGTGCAGGGCGTCGGTAATGCCTTCGAGTTTCTGCTTCATCGTGATCTTCGCCGACTCGAAGGTCGTCGCCGCGGCGCCCTTGAATCCACCGGGCAACTCGTCGAGTTGCCCCATGAGCCGGGCAAGGCTGGCGGTAATGTTTTCAGCGGTCTGATCGGCATCTTTGGCCGCTGCCAGCAGCTGGCTGGTAACGGCGTTGACTCTGTCAGCCAAGACTCTTCCCGTTCTCATCGTGGGGACAGGAACCGTACCCAAAAAGCTACTGCCACCAGACAAGCCCCGCGGTCCCGTCCAGCCGTCGGTTTGGCGACGGATCACGGTGACGCGGTGCGGTACTGTCACGCTGATCCCCGTCTACCCCCTGCGGAGCCATGGCACGAAATACAATCGTCTCCAGAAATCGCCCCGGAGCATGTCCGACCATCCGGGAGGCGCTTGAGCGGCTGCCCAGCGGTGGCGTTATTGGGATCGCTCCGGGCGAATACCATGATTCAGTCGTGTTCCGCGATCGCGACATCGTCCTGACCGCCGAGGAGGGCCCCGGAACGGTGGTGCTCTCCGCCGCTGGATCATCAGATCCGGCGGTATGGCTGGAGTCCGGTGCGCTCACCCTGGTCGAGGTGACCGTGCGCGGCGGTCACGGCGCCGGGGTGCTCGCCACCGGCGGACAGCTGCGCATGCGTGGCTGCGAGGCCGGCAGCGAGTACGGTGCCGCCGTGCATGCCGCCGCGGGGGCGACCGTGGCCCTGGAGAGCTGTCGAATCAAGGACGCCCAGTCCGGGCTGTCGCTGGAGGCGTGCACGGGCACGGTGGAACGGTGCACCGTCGAGACCATCGGCAGCGACGGCATTGTCGTCAGTCTCGGAGCCGATCCGGTCATCACCGATACCGTCATCACCGATTGCGGCAACCGGGGTATCTATGTCTACCAGTACGGCAAGCCCACCATCGCCAGCTGTGAGGTGCGGCAGACCGGCGGAGAGGGGATCTCGGTCGCCCACCAGAGCAACCCGACCGTCCGTGGCACGGTGGTGGGTTCGACGGAGGGCCCCGGAATGCTCGTCGCGTCCGGCTGCGGCGGGCTCATCGACGGGTGCCGGTTCGACGAGGCCGGTCTGCGGATCGAGAGCGGCGCGACGGTCCGGGTGATCGAGGCGGCCGAGACCGCCCGGGTCGGGGTGAACGCCGGTGGAGGCGAGGACGCCGACCGGGTCGAGCCGCTGCTGGCCGAACTCGACAGCCTCATCGGCCTGGCCGAGGTCAAGGCCGAGGTCCGCGGCCTCATCGACGAGATGCAGGTGAGCGAGTGGCGGCGGCTGGCGGGGCTGGGGAGTTCCCGGTCCAGCCGGCATCTGGTCTTCGCCGGGGCACCCGGCACCGGGAAGACCACCGTGGCCAGGATCTACGGGAAGCTGCTGTACGCCCTCGGGGTCCTGCCCCGGGACACGCTCAAGGAAGTGTCCCGCCGTGATCTCGTCGGCCAGTACATCGGGCACACGGCGGAGAAGACGGCCGGGGTGTTCAACGAGGCGCTGGGCGGCGTGCTCTTCATCGATGAGGCATACACGCTGTCGCGGTCCAGCGGCTCCGGTGCGGACTTCGGCCAGGAGTCGATCGACACGCTGGTCAAGCTGATGGAAGATCACCGCGACGAGGTGGCAGTGATCGCCGCTGGGTACACGGCGGACATGAGTGACTTCCTGTCCGCGAACGCCGGCCTTGCCTCGCGGTTTGCCCGGATCATCGCGTTCGAGAGCTACACCGCCGACGAGCTGTGCCTGATTCTGCGGCGGATCGCCAGAGCCGACTCCTACGACGTGTCCGAGGAGGTGGTTGACGTGCTGGGGGAGCACTTCCGCGGGGTGGACCGGGGACCCAGCTTCGGCAACGCCCGCGAGGCCCGGACCCTGTTCGAGGGGATCCGCAAGGCCCAGGCCCGGCGGCTCCGGGCGCTGGGGCACATGCCGACCCGTGACGATCTCCGCACCGTCACGG
>JABDRL010000388.1 GCA_013041765.1 Dactylosporangium sp.
GCCGAAGGCCGCGACCAGCCGGTCGCCAGCGATCCGGCCGGCGAACATGGCGAGGGCGAACGCCGCGTACCCGCTGCCGGCCACGGCCGGGGTCACCCGGACCTCGTCGGTGAGGTAGACGGCGGTCCAGTCGGCCGCAGCCCCCTCGCAGAGCAGGCCGGTCAGCACGATCATTCCCAGTGACAGCAGCCTGCGGTCGCCGAACGGCACCACGATCCGTACCGATTCCGCCGAACCATCGCCGGGGATCATGAACGCGACGAGGGCGAAGGCCACCGCGGCCGTCGCGGTGCCCAGGGCGGCGAACTGCGCGCTGAGCCGGACCCCGGCGTGCACGGCCGCGATGCCCAGCCCGCTGCCGGCGAGCGCGCCAAGGCTCCACCAGGCGTGGAAACTCGACAGGATCGGTCGGCCGTAGCTCCGTTCGATCGTGATCGCCTGGGCGTTCATGGCGACGTCGAGGGCACCGTAGGCCGCGCCCCAGCAGAACAGGGCGCCGAACAGCGTCGGTCCGCTGCCCGCCAGGGGAACACCGAGGGCGGTCAGCCCGAACGCCACGCAGGTCGATCCGACGACGACACGGCTTCCCCAGCGGGCGATCGCCGCGCCGGCGAGCAGCATCGAGGCGACCGAACCGAGCGCGGCCCCGAGCAGCGCCAGGCCGAGCCCCCCGGCGTCGAGTTCCAGTCGCTGCTTGACCAGCGGGATGTGGGCGGTCCAGGACGCGAACACCAGTGCGTGGAGCGCGAACATCAGGGAGGTCACCAGCCGGGCCGCGCCCGGCTGGGTCCACCCCCGCCTGACGCCGGTGGTGGGTCCTCCGGCGACGGTCGGGTCAGGCATCCTCGGGCTCCGGGCGTTCCTCGGGCTCCGGGCGTTTCTCGGGCTCCGGGTGCTTCTGGCCCGCCGAGCGCACGGTCAACCCGGCGGTGGTCAGCTCGACGACGGCCGGATCGTCGGCGGGTGCGTCGGTGACGAGCAGGGAGACCTGCCCGAGCGGGCAGATCCGGGCGAAGGCCACCTTGCCGAGCTTCGTGGCGTCCGCGACGGCGATGACGCGCCGCGAGGCGGCGGCGGCGGCGCGTTTCACGCTGGCGTCTGTGAGGTCGTGGGCGGTGAGCCCGTGCCGGGGATCGAGCCCGCAGCAGCTGAGCACCATGGTGTCGAACCGCAGCTGGGTGAAGGCATGCTCCGCGAGCGGTCCGATCAGCGTCTGCTCGCCGTGGCGAACCTCGCCGCCCGGCATGATCAGTTTCAGGTGGGGGCCCTGACCGAGCGCGACGGCGGCGTGCATGGACAGGGGCATGACGGTGCCGCGGTGGCCGACGAGTCGCAGCGCCACCTCGAACGCGGTCGTCCCGCTGTCGACGATCACGGTCTCGCCCTCTTCGATCATCGACGTGGCGATCTCCGCGATCGCCCGCTTGCCCGCCGCCGCCAGGTGCGTCCGGGCGGCGTAGGGCGTCTCCTCCCCGGTCAGCATGCTCACGGCGCCGCCCCGGACTCGCTTGACGGCGCCGAGTTCCGCCAGCGCGTCGAGGTCCCGGCGGATGGTCATGGCCGAGCAACCGAGCTCGGCCGCCACGCCGGAGATCTCAACCCGCTGCCGTGCCCGGAGCTCGGCGAGGATACGCCGATGCCGATCAGAACTTTCCATGATTCAAATAGAACAAAAATGGTGTGAGAATGTCAAGAAACTTTACAGGGAGTATGTGAGAAATGCCGCCGATCGCGGATGCCCGCTGGCCCGCCGGTCAGAGATCGTTGCCGGCGTACGACAGGTTGAAGCTCTTATTGGCGAGGGGGAAATCCGGAACAATCGTGTTGGCGAGGGCGACCGGCAGGGCCGGCCAGTTGCAGAACGACGGATCGACAATCTTGTTGCGGGTCACGGTGTAGCCGTCGTTGAGTTCGACCCGGTGGACGATGGTCCCCCGCCAGCCCTCGACCAGACCGACGCCGGAGGTCCCCCGCGGTCCGGGGGGCCGGTGGCTGACCGTGGGCCAGTCCCGGACCACGCCGGCCGCCGCGGCCGGGACCAGGACGCCCAGCAGCGCGATCGACGCGTCGATCTCCGCGGCGCGCTGCTGGAAGCGGGCCAGCACGTCGCCGGTGGCCTGCGTCGGCACGCTGAGCACATCACCGACCCCCTCCGCTGGGGTCAGCACCCCCGTCGGGTGGTCCCGCCGGGCGTCGGTCGCGATCCCGCTGGCCCGCGCGACGTAGCCGAGCGTTCCGAGGTCACTGGCCTGGACGCCGGTCAGCACCGCGGTGCCAGCGAGACGATCGAGCACCAGGCTGTTGCCGAGGGCGAGTCCGACGACGTCCCGGATGTCCGCGGCGATGTCCTCCAGCTCCTGGCCGGTCGGCACCTGACGGATCGCGGCACCGCCGATGACCACCCCGGAGCGCAGCAACCGGTGGCCGGTGGTTCTGGCGTTCAGCCGCAGCAGGCGTTCCCGGATCCGCAGTGCGTGGGCGTGCAGCACCCCGTGGCCGGCGTCGTTGCACAGCGCCCCGATGTCACCGATGTGGTTGTAGACCCGCTCCAGTTCCAGCAGGATCGCGCGCATTCGCCTGGCCTCGACCGGGATCGACAGGCACAGGGCGTCCTCCACCGCCCGGCAGTAGGCGAGGGTATGGCCCACGGCGGTGTCCCCGCTGATCCGCTCGGCCAGCCGGATTCCCCCGGGCAGGTCCCGGCCCTCGAACTGCCGCTCGACCCCACGGTGCGTGTACCACAGGCGGGTGGAGAGCCGGACGATGGTCTCGCCGACGACGGAGAAGCGGAAGTGTCCCGGTTCGATCAGTCCGGCGTGCACCGGGCCGACGGGGATCTCGTAGACCCCCGGTCCCTCGACGGCCAGGAGCGCCGGAGGCTCGTCGACCGTCGCGAACGGTGGGGGCTGCCCGGCCCGCTGGCGCATGGGGAACCACCCCTCGGGCCAGTGCGCGTGCCGTACCAGCGGGCGGGGCAGGGGATGGCCGACCGGCTGGATGCCGTACAGGTCGCGCAGCTCCCGCTCGAAGCGGCTGGCGGTGAACGAGACGGCGGCGAGGGTGGGCACCCGCCAGTCGCGACGGTCGACGCTCAGGTGCAGCTCCACCCGCCGGTCGCCGGCGGCGGTATGCAGGTAGACCACCCGGACGGTGGCGCCGTCGTCGTGCGCGGCGACGAGCGCCAGCCGGTAGCCGTCCGCCGCCAGCGCGGCGGCCCGGGCGGGCAGGCCGGCGGCGGTGACCGGGACACGGACCCGACCGGTGCTGGCGGTCGCGCCGTCCGGCGGGGAAGCGGGGGAGGTGAGGGAAGGCGCTGTCATGATGCTCCAACGACGGCCGCCGCGGCGGTGAGGAGATGCTCGACCGGCCAGCGGGCCGTGCCGAGGGCCGCCAGCAGGACGAGCCCGGCGACCAGAGGCGCGGCGGCGGCCACGCCGAGGGGAGGCGCCGGTTCGGCGGGACCGGCCGGCGTGCCCAGCAGCATCGTCCCCGTCCTGGTGATCAGGGCGATGAAGGCGAGCAGGACCAGGGCGAACGCGACCGCGACGGCCCAGCCGAGGCCGGCGGCGCCGCCGGCGACCGCGATGCCCAGCTCGCTGGCGAACACCGCGGCCGGCGGGAACCCCAGGAGCGCGAGCATCGCCAGCCCGAAGAGCCCGCCCAGCAGCGGCGTCCTGGCCGCCAGGCCCCGGACCGCGGTGACCTGGCTGGACCCGCCGTGGAGGTGGAGGATGTGACCGGCACCGAGGAACGCCACGGTCTTGGCCAACCCGTGCCCGGCGACGTGCAGGAGCACCGCCGCGATGGCCAGCCGGGTGCCGGCGGCGGCGCCCAGGGCCATCAGCCCGAGGTGCTCCATGCTGGAGTAGGCGAGCATCCGCTTGTAGTCGCGCTGCCCGAGCAGCAGTACCGCGGCCACGGCCAGGGTGGCCAGGGCCAGGATGAGCAGCATGGTCCGCAGGAAGGCCGGCCCGACGGCCACGTCCGCGATGGCCTTGAACCGGAGGACGGCGGCGAAGGCCACCGACAGCAGCACGCCGGACATCAGCGCCGACACCGGCGCCGGGGCCTGGGAATGGGCGTCGGGCAGCCAGGCATGTAGCGGGACGAGACCGGCCTTCGCGCCGAATCCGAGCACGGCCAGGCCGATGGCGATCTTCGTGACGGCCGGGTCGAGCCGGTCGGCGTGTGCGGTCAGCGCGGCCCAGTCCAGCGCCTGGTGACTGTCCAGCCCGGCGTGCCTGGCGGCGTAGTAGATCAGCACGATGCCGAGAAACGCGATCGCGATGGCCGCGGAGCAGATCACCACGTACTTCCAGGCGGCCTCCAGCGCGGTACGGGTGCGACGGTGACTGACCAGGAAGGCGGTGACGATGGTGGTCGCCTCCACCGCGACCCACAGGACCCCGAGGTTGCCCGCCAGGACCGCGACGGTCATCGCCGCGACGAACAGCTGGAACAGCACCCCGTAACGGCGGGCGCCGTGCCGTGAGGGATGGCCGGCCGCGAGATAATCCAGGCTCGCCCAGCAGGCCAGCGCCGCGATCGTCGCGACGACCAGCAGCATCCAGGCGGACAGGGCGTCGGCTCGCAGCAGCCCCCCGGCGACCGTGACCGGGCCGGTCCTGGTGACGTGGACGGCCAGGACGAGGGCGTCGGCCAGGAGCAGGCCGGCCGCGCCGACGGCAGAGGCCCCGGCGACGCCGACGGTCGAGCGCCATCCGGCGATCCCGCAGACGGCGGCGGCGACCAGGGGCAGGGCGATGGCGGTGAAGATCAGTACCGTGTCCACTAGTCCCGCAACTCCCGTAGCCCATCAAGATCTGTGGTGCCGAACATGGCCTGGAGCCGCACGGTCAGCAGCGTCAGCACCACCACGATCAGCAGTACGTCGAAGGAGACCCCGAGTTCGACGATGAGCGGCACCCCGGAGGTCGCCAGGAACGCCGTGGCGGTGATGCCGTTGTCCAGCAGCAGGAAGCCGATGACCTGGGACAGCGCGTTGTGCCGGGTGGTGAGGGCGAACAGGCCGATCAGGACCACGCTGAGGGCGATGGGCAGCACCGCCGTCGTCGCCGACGGGTCCAGCGCGATCAGCGGCCTGGCGACGGCGTAGGCCACCAGGACCAGGGCCGCACTCGCCAGGAGTGACCCGGCGATACTGACGGCGGGGCTGGTCTCCCGCCGGTTGTGCAGTGCCGCCCCGAGCGCCCGGCGGGCCAGGGCCGGTAGCACCAGGACCCGGAGGATCACCAGGCCGACCGCGGCCGCCAGCAGCTCGACGCTGCCCTCGCGGATCCCGAGGACCGTCACGATGGCGGCCAGCGCGAGGCCCTGGGCGGCGTACAAGCGGATCATGCCGGCGAACTGGCGGCGCGACAGCATGCCGACGGCCGCCAGGAGAAAGAAACCAGCGCAGATGTTGAGGATCTGGGTGTAGGCCGCCTCGCTCACCGTTGACTCGTGCGGATCGGGCTGGACGTGGTCACGGGGATCTCCATCACGAGGGTCAGGCGAGCAGGAACGAGGCGCAGACGGCGAGCAGGGCGAGCACGAAGGAACCCGCGAGGAGTTCCGGCACCCGGAACATGCGCAGCTTGGCCAGGAAGACCTCGGTCCCGGCCAGGGCCGTGGCGAGTATCCCGACCTTCCCGGCCAGCGCCGCCAGGGCCAGCGGAAGCCCGGCGAGGCCGGCCCCCGAGATGCCCCACGGGACGAACAGCGAGGCGAACAGGCCAAGGAGGACGGTGAGTCGGACGGACGAGGCCAGCTCGACCAGGCCCAGATCGGTGCCGGAGTACTCCAGCACCATCGCCTCGTGCAGCATGGTGAGTTCGAGGTGGGTCGACGGGTTGTCCACCGGAAGCCGTCCGGTCTCCGCGACCACCACCACGGCGAGTGCCCCCGCAGCCAGCAGGCTCGCCGGGGTGACGAGCCGGGCCGGGTCGTCGAGGGTCGCGGAGACGATGCCGCCGAGGTTGGTCGACCCGGTGCGGGCCGACAGGGCGAACACACCCAGCAGGATCGTCGGCTCGGCCAGGGCGAGGACCATCATCTCCCGGCTGGCGCCCATGCCGCCGAAGGCCGTTCCGGTGTCGAGCGCCGCCAGGGCGAGGACCACCGTGCCCAGCGCCAGCAGGCCGACGACGACCAGCAGGTCGGCGGCCGGGCCGAGCACCGGCGCGGTCGTCAGCAGGGGCACCGCCGCCGCGATGACCAGCGTCGTCCCCATGAGAATCAGGGGGGCCAGCCGGAACGCCCAGCCGGTGCCCTCGGGGGTGGTGGGCTGGCGCCGCAGGAGTTTGCGCAGGTCCCGCCAGGGCTGCCCGATCCCGGCCCCGGCCCGGCCCTCCAACCGGGCGCGGACCTGCCGCATCAGGCCGACCACGACCGGGGCGAAGGCGACGACGGCAACCACCTGGATGGCGGTCACGAGCAGGGCCGCGGGGGTCATTCAGCACACCGCCAGGACGATGAGCAGCCCGGTGACGCCGACGAACCCGTAGGCCAGGTAGCGGTGCAGGCTGCCGTTGGCCAGGATCGGGCCGATCCCGGACAACCAGCGGATGGCCGTGGCGAGGGGCGGGTACAGCCGCCGCTCGACCCGGTCGGAGAGCCGGCGCCGGTAGGTCATCTGGGTGACGAGATAGCGCGACTCGGGGCAGGACGCGGTGTCGACCCCGGTCTCCGGGTCGAGGACACCGGCGAAGACCCGCTGTAGCGGTTCGGCGAACGAGGAGGCCGTGGACTGCATGCGGGCCGTCGGGACGCCGCCGCCGCAGTCCCAGAGCGCCACCGCCCGCCGCCGCCGGACCCGCCGGCCCACCAGGACGATGCCCATCGCCGTCGCCGCGATCGCCAGGGCCAGCCCGGCGGTGATCACCAGCGGGGACATGGTGCTGGTGGTGGCGGTCAGCCGTACCGTCACGCCACCGGCGATCACGTCGCCGGCCACGCCGGTCGTGGTGCCGACCGTGCGGGCCAGCGCCGGGGCCAGCGTCGCTGGCGCCAGCGCCGTCGCCAGGCAGGCCAGGGCCGCCAGCCCCATCCCCACCAGCATCGGGGCGGGAGACTCGGTCGCGCGGGCGGCTCCGTCGCCGCGCGGACGGGCGAAGAACCCGACCCCGAGGGCCTTGACGAAGGTCGCCATCGCCAGGCCGGCGGTCAGGGCGACCACCGCGACGGCGACCGGGATGGCCACGGCGGTGACGACCCCGCCAGCGGGGATGCCGTGCACCAGGGCCTGGATCAGCAACCACTCGGACCCGAATCCGTTGCTCGGCGGCAGCGCGGCGGCGGACATCGCGCCGAAGGCGAA
Organism: Dactylosporangium sp.; assembly: GCA_013041765.1. Lineage (GTDB taxonomy): Bacteria > Actinomycetota > Actinomycetes > Mycobacteriales > Micromonosporaceae > JABDRL01. The sequence goes on from JABDRL010000388.1 coordinate 7,319, forward strand.
CAGCACCGTGGTGACGGGCATTCTCGCCCGCAGCCCGCCGAGGGCGTCCAGGTCACGGGTGCCGGTCGCGCGCAGCACCGAGCCCGCTCCGAAGAACAGCAGGGACTTGAAGCTGGCGTGGTTGACGACGTGGAGCAGCGCCGCGGCCAGGGCCAGCGCGGCGAGCTGGGGGGCACCGCTGGACAGCAGGACCCCGGCGGCGCCGATCCCGATAAAGATCAGCCCCATGTTCTCCACCGTCGAGTAGGCCAGCAGCCGCTTGAGATCGTTGGCCATGGCGGCCTGGAGGATCCCCAGCAGGGCCGAGGCCGCGCCCACCGCGAGGACCAGCAGCCACCACCAGCGGGTGCCGCCTCCGGCGAGGTCGAACCCCACCCGCAGGACGCCGTAGACGCCGAGGTTGACCATGGCGGCGCTGAGCATGGCGGAGACCGGGCTGGGGGCCTCCGGATGGGCGCGGGGCAACCAGACATGGGCCGGGACGAGTCCCGCCTTCGAGCCGAACCCGAGCAGGACGAGGACGAAGATGACGGCGCTCCGGGCCGGGGAGGGGTCGGCGGCCCGCAGCGCGTCGAAGGAATCGCCGCCCGCGGTGGCCGCGAACAGGACCAGGCCGAGCAGCAGGGCGATGAACCCCAGCTGGGTCATGGCGGCGTACCACCGGCCGGCCTCGGCGACCGCCGTCCGCCGATGGTGCTCCGCGACGACCAGCAGCAACGAGGCGAGGGCCATCAGCTCCCAGGTCGCCAGCAGGGTGGTGACGCTCGCCGCGCACGGAACCATGATCATGGACCAGGCGAAGACCGCCGTGAGCGCCTGGGCCGCTCTGCCCCGCTGCCCGTGCCGGCCGCGGTTGTATCCGATCCCGTAGATCGCCGCGGCGGTGACCACCCCACCGGTGACCGCCGTGAAGAGCCCCCCGAGCGGGTCGACGGCCAGCCGGGCGCCCAGGACGGGGATCAGGAAGGGCAGGTCGGCCGCGAACGTGGGGCCGGCCAGCGCGGCGACCCCGGCGACGATGCCGGCCACCCCGATGAGGGCCGTGCACGTTCCGGTGGCGGCTGCCCGGAGCCGGACGCCGGTGCCCAGGGCGATGAGCACACCAAGTCCCATGAGCCCGGTCGCCGCGGCGAGGGCCAGTCCAATGGTGTTCACCGGCCGGTCAGTCCCCGCAGGGCGCGGATGATGGTGGTCGGCTCCGGCGGGCATCCCGGAATCCGGAGGTCGACGGGCACGGTGCCGGAGACCGGCCCCCGCACGCCGTAGGCGTCGGCGAAGACCCCGTCGCCGCAGGCACAGTCACCGACCGCGATGACGATCCGGGGATGCGGTGCCGCCGCGACGGTCCGGCACAGGGGCTGGGCCATGTTGTGCGTGACCGCTCCGGTGACCAGGAGGGCGTCGGCATGGCGGGGCGAGGCGACGAGCCGGGCGCCATAGCGTTCGGCATCGTAGACCGGGCCGAAGGCGGATCCGATCTCGATCTCGCAGCCGTTGCAGGAACCGGTGTCGATATGGCGGAGTTGCACGGAACCGCCCAGCTGCGCGGCCTTCGGGCAGGCGAGGCCACCGGGGCCCGGCTGGGAGGGTTCGGCGATCCGTCCGGTCGAACGGATCTTCTGGAACAGTTTCACGAGGGACATGTCGTACTTCCGCCACGGGCGACTCGCATGGCGCGGTCGCCGACACCGGTCGGGACTCTAGCAGCGACCGATGCCTTGACCGATCGGGGACTGGCCCGATCCCCTGAACCTCATCCATGCGGGGGACTCCGCCGGGGGTGTGTCCGGCCGTCACGGAGCGTTCGCGTGCCATGATCAATTGGTGGTTGACCCGCCCCTTCGTCCATGGCGGGAGCCGGTCACTCGTAGCATGTGAGATTGCCATGTCGATCTCTGCCCGTCCGGTGCCGAACGGTCGCGGTTTGCGAGCTGAAGGGGTGTTGATGACGATTACGAGTTCCGACCTGGAGGTCAAGACACTCGGAGCCTGCCGGATCGCCTCGCCGCTCGCGGTGCGGCTCGGGGCGCGGCGGACGTCGCAGCACTACGTCGACGAGGGCGACCGCGTCCTGTTCGACGACACCCTGACGATGGTGACCGAGCGGGGGGTGCCCGTCGACCAGTTGCCGGGCTTCGAGCCGGCCGGGCCCCGCAAGAAGATCTATTTCGATCCTTCCAAGATCAGAGTGGGGATCGTGACCTGCGGCGGGCTGTGTCCCGGGCTCAACGACGTGATCCGGGCCCTGGTGATCCAGTTGCACCGGCACTACGGGGCACGCCGGATCGTCGGGTTCCGCAACGGGTACCGGGGCTTCATCGCGAAGTACGGTGATCCGGTCATGGAGCTGAACCCGGAGGCCGTCGCCGGTATCGACGAGCGTGGCGGCACGATTCTCGGCACCTCGCGGGGGCGGCAGGATCCGGAGGAGATCGTTGACTGCCTGGAACGGATGGACGTCAATGTCGTATTCGTGATCGGTGGGGACGGTTCGATGCGTGGGGCATCGCAGATCGCGCAGATCGCGCTGAAACGCGACGACAATATCGCCGTCGTCGGCATCCCGAAAACCATCGACAACGACATTCCCTTCATCGACCACAGTTTCGGATTCCAGACGGCCTTCGGCCAGGCCGCGGAGAGCCTGCGGTCGGCCCGCGTCGAGGCGCGCTCGGCGCCGAACGGCATCGGCCTCGTCAAGGTCATGGGGCGACACTCCGGGTTCATCGCGTGCTCCGCGGCGCTCGCGAAGGGCGACGCCGACTTTGTCCTTATTCCAGAGGTCCAGTTCGACCTCGACGGGACGGGCGGGCTGCTGGCGGCCCTGCGCCAGCGGGTCCAGCAGCGCGGGCACGCGGTCGTCGTGGTCGCGGAGGGGGCCGGGCAGGAGTATCTGGCGGACGGTCCGGACAGCGTCGACGCCTCCGGCAACGTCCGGCTGCGCGACATCGGCAGCCTGCTGCGCAAGCGGATCATCGAGGACTTCGCCGCGGCCGGCGTCGATCTGAACATGCGGTACTTCGATCCCAGCTACCTCATCCGGAGCGTCCCGGCCGATCCGTACGACAGCATGTTCTGCTCCCGGCTGGCGCACGCCGCCGTGCACGCCGCGATGGCCGGTCGCACGGAGGTGGTCGTCGGGCGCTGGCACGGGCGGTTCGTCCACCTGCCGATGCAGCTGATCTGCGCCGGACGCAGCCAGGTGTCGCCCGACGGGGACCTGTGGCTGTCGGTGCTGGAGGCGACCGGCCAGCCCCAGCGGTTCACCTCGACGCCCGTCCCGGCCAGGTAGAACGTCCGGCGTTCGGCTCCCGGATGCCGGCGGTCGGCCGCCGCTGTAGCCGGCACGATCACGATACGGTGGACCGATGCCCCACGTCGTCGCGCTTGTCGGTATGGACGGTGCGGGAAAGACCACGCAGGCTCGCCTGCTCGCCGGCTGGCTGTCGGACCGGGCGGTTCCCGCCACCTACCACCGGAACGCCGGCGGCCGCCGGTGGTTCGGGCTGCTGGCCGGACGGCTGGGGTGCGGGGATGCCGATGGCCTGCTGGGGCGCCAGGCGATGCTGGTCGTCGAGGCGCTGCTGCGGTGGCTGGCCATCGCCTACGCGCTGGTGCGGTCCGGCCTCGGCCGCCGGGTCGCGGTGATGGACCGGTATTCCCCGTGCCAGTACGCCAGCATCCGGGCGCGCACCGGCCGGGAGGAGCGCCTGGCCAGGTGGCTGTTCGGGGTGTTCCCCGCGCCGGTGGTCACGTGCTACATCGCCGTGCCCCACGACCAGGCGTACGCCCGTATCGAGGCCCGGGGCGCCGATCATGAGGATCTGTCCCATCTGGCCGCGGTGCACGAGGCGTACCGGGGGCTGCCCGAGTGGTCGACCTTCGTGGTGATCGATGGAACGGGTCCTGCGGCGGAAGTGCAGGAGCGGGTGCGCCATGCGGTCACGGACCGCTGGGCGTTGGTTGAGAACTGAGACGTCGTCGCCGTTGACATTCCCGGTCGTACATCTCTAGCTTTTTTGTCGAAGCGCTTCGACGATGTGTCGCCAAGCGATCCGGACGAACACCCCACAACAACACCCCATACCACGGATCAACACCCCACCACGAGGCACGACTGCACGCCACACGTCTACGGGAGGGCCACGATGTTGAAAGTACGGAGAGGGGTCGCGGCTGTAGCACTGCTTGCCGCTGCGGCATGGTCGCTGACCGCCTGCGGCGGCGACGCGGACGACGGCGCCGACGCGAAGGTGCTCAAACTGTGGCACTACGAAGCGGAGACCAGTGCCATGGGCATCGCGTGGGCCGAAGCCATCAAGCAGTTTGAGGCCTCGCACCCGGGCGTCGAGGTCAAGTTCGAGGAGAAGAGCTTCGAGCAGATCCGGCAGAACGCCAGCATGATCCTGAACTCGGACGAGGCTCCGGACATCATGGAGTACAACAAGGGCAACGCGACCGCCGGTCTGCTGTCCAAGCAGGGACTCCTGACGGACCTATCGGCCGAGGTCAGCACCCGCGGCTGGGACAAGAAAATCACCGGAAGCCTGCAGACGACCGCGAAGTATGACACCGACGGCATCATGGGCAGCGGCAAATGGTTCGGCGTTCCGAACTACGCCGAATACGTCATGGTCTATTACAACAAGGACGTCTTTGCCGAGCAGGGCATCGAGATCCCCACGACGCTCGACCAGTTCGAGGCGGCCATGGACACCTTCGTCAAGGCCGGCGTCACCCCGCTGTCGGTCGGTGGGGCGGAGTACCCGGCCCAGCAGATCTTCTACGAGCTGGCGCTGTCCCAGGCCACCCGGTCGTTCGTGGACAACTTCCAGCTGTACCGGGGCAAGGTTGACTTCGCGGGACCCGAGCTGACCTTCGGCGCGGAGCGGTTCGCCCAGTGGGTGGACAAGGGCTACATCTCCAAGGACTCGGCCGGGATCAAGGCCGAGGACATGGGCGTCGCCTTCGAGCAGGGCAAGTTCCCCATGGTGATCTCCGGCAGCTGGTGGTACGGCCGGTTCGCCACCGAGATCAAGGACTTCCAGTGGGGCAGCTTCCTGTTCCCCGGCAACAAGCTCCACCCGGGATCCAGCGGCAACATCTGGGTGGTTCCGGCCAAGTCGAAGGCCAAGAGCCTGGCCTACGACTTCATCGAGATCACCATGCAACCGGACATCCAGAACCTGCTGGGCAACTCGGGCGGGGTGCCGATCGCCGGGGATGCCTCGAAGATCACCGATGTGAAGAACCAGGAACTCATCACCAACTTCACCACTATCGCCTCGACCGATGGGCTGGCGTTCTATCCGGACTGGCCGGCTCCCGGCTACTACGACGAGCTCGTCGCTGGCGTCCAGAACCTGATCAACGGGACGAAGACCCCCGGCGAGATGCTCGACGGGATCGCGAAACCCTACAACGACAACTTGAAGGATCTTGGTAAGTAGCGCAAGGCCCGATCCGATACGCGTGGGGTGTGCCGGCGCCACGGCCATGGCGCCGCCACACCC
>JABDRL010000392.1 GCA_013041765.1 Dactylosporangium sp.
GGACCCCGCACCGCCGGCCGAGGCCGAGGCCGAGGCGCCCGGAGCGGAGAGCGCCGAGCCGGAACCGGCCGCGGCCCTGAGCGCGGACGATCTGGACGCGGCGCTGGAGGCCATCCTGCTCGTGGTCGAGGAACCCGTCGGGGAACTGGTCCTGGCCCAGGTGCTCGAACAACCCCGGGACCGGGTGGTCAGCGCCCTCGGCAGACTCGCCGCCGGGTACACCCGCGACCGGCGTGGCTTCGAGCTGCGGCGGGTCGGCGGCTGCTGGCGGCTGTACACCCGGCCGGAGTACTCCCACTACGTGCAACGCTTCGTCCTCGACGGCCAGCAGACCAGGCTGACCCAGGCGGCGCTGGAGACCCTGGCGGTCGTGGCCTACAAGCAACCGGTCACCCGTTCGCGTATTTCGGCGATCCGGGGCGTCAACTGCGACGGGGTCGCCCGGACCCTCGTCACCCGGGGCCTGATCGAGGTCTGTGGCACCGAATCGGACAGCGGCGCCTTCCTGTACCGTACGACGACGCTGTTCCTGGAGAAACTCGGTGTCGACGACGTCGAGCAGCTACCGCCGCTGGCGCCGTTCCTGCCAGACGATGTGGAAGAGGTCGCCGATGCCCGCCACTGACATGCCAGCCGACCCGCAGCGCCTGCAGAAGGTCCTCGCCTCGGCGGGGGTGGGCTCCCGCAGAACCTGCGAGGGACTGATCGCCGCGGGGCGGGTCAGCGTCGACGGCCAGCCAGCGAGCCTCGGTGACAAGGTCGACGCCGCCACCGCCGTCATCCATGTCGACGGTGGCCGCATCGTCACCAACTCCGAGCTGATCTACCTGGCGATGAACAAGCCCCGGGGCGTGGTCTCCACGATGTCCGACGAGCGCGGCCGGACGGCGGTCGCCGATTTCCTGGGGCACCTGCCGCACCGGGTCTTCTACGTCGGGCGGTTGGACGCCGAGAGCGAGGGCCTGCTGCTGCTGACCAACGACGGCACCCTCGGCCACAAGCTCACCCACCCGTCCTTCGGGGTCGCGAAGACCTACCTGTGCGAGGTCCGCGGGCCGGTGGCCAGAGGAGTCGGCCGCCAGCTGCGCGCCGGGGTGATGCTTGAGGACGGGCTGGCCAAGGTCGACAGCTTCCGCCTCGTCGATGCCATCGAGGGAACGGCCCTCGTCGAGGTGATCATTCATGAGGGGCGCAAGCACATCGTGCGGCGGCTGCTGGACGAGGTGGGACACCCGGTGACCCGGCTGGTCCGCACGGCCATCGGACCGGTCAAACTCGGCGACCTGCGCACCGGCCGGACCCGCCGGCTGACCCAACCGGAGATCGCGGGACTCTTTCGTGTCGTCGAAGACTGATCATGGCCTCTGCGGGCCGAACGGAGGCTGGTCGGTGACCGCTCAGCAGACCCCGCCCGACCGGGGCGTCCTCGGCGGTGACGTCCCGTGCGTCGTCGCCATCGACGGTCCCTCGGGCTCGGGGAAGTCCACCATCTCGCGGCGGCTGGCGAATGCCCTCGGCGCCCGCTACCTGGACACCGGCGCGATGTACCGGGCGGCCACCTGGGCGGTCCTGCAGGCCGGCGTCGAACCCGCCGAGGGCGAGACCGTCGCCAAGACCGTCGCCGCGATGGATCTGCGGATCGCTCCCGACCCCAGCCGGCCGAGCGTCGCCGTGGACGGCGTCGGCGTCGACGAGGCGATCCGCGGTCCGGCCGTGACCTCTGCGGTCTCGGCGGTGGCCGCGGTGGCCGCGGTCCGGGACATCCTCGTCGCCCAGCAACGGGCGATCATCGCGGAGACCCGGCGGATCGTCGTCGAGGGACGGGACATCGCCGGGGTCGTCGCCCCGGACGCCACGCTCAAGGTGTACCTGACCGCCTCGGCCGCCGAGCGGGCCCGCCGCCGCAGCGTCGAACTCGCCGCCGAGGTCGACGCCACCGCCGCCGACCTGGAACGCCGGGACCGGCTGGATTCCGCCCGGGCGGTGGATCCGCTGCGCCAGGCCGCGGACGCGGTGGTGCTCGACACCACCGATCTCACCATTGACCAGGTCGTCGACCGGCTGCTCGGACTACTCGCCGCCGGGGGGGTCCGATGACCGAGGTGGCGCCGCCGGCCGAGTCCCGGACCCGACCGGTCGAACTGCCGGTCGTGGCGGTGGTCGGGCGGCCGAACGTCGGCAAGTCCACCCTGGTCAACCGGATCATCGGCCGGCGGCAGGCCGTGGTGGAGGACGTCCCCGGCGTCACCCGGGACCGGGTGGCCTACGACGCGGAGTGGTCCGGGCGGCTGTTCACGGTCGTCGACACCGGTGGGTGGGAACCGGACGCCCGGGACCGGGCCGCGGCCATCGCGGCCCAGGCGGAGATCGCCGCCAGAACCGCCGATGTGGTGCTGTTCGTCGTCGACGCCCGGGTCGGGGCCACCGACATTGACGAGGCCGCGGTGAGCATGCTGCGGCGCAGCAACACGCCGGTGGTGCTGGCCGCCAACAAGATTGACGATCAGCGCTCCGAGGTCGATGGCCTGACCCTCTGGTCGCTGGGGCTGGGCGAACCCTGCCCGGTGTCCGCCCTGCACGGTCGAGGCTCTGGCGATCTGCTCGACCGGGTGATCGAGCATTTCCCGCCGGCGGACCGGCCCGCCGAAGCCCAGCCTCGGGGTCCCCGCCGCGTGGCTTTGGTCGGGCGGCCGAACGTCGGCAAGTCCAGCCTGCTCAACCGGCTGGCCAAGCAGGAACGGTCGGTCGTTGACGCGGTCGCCGGCACGACCGTCGACCCGGTCGACAGCCTGGTCGAGTTCGGTGGTCAGCTGTGGCAGCTGGTCGACACCGCCGGCCTGCGGCGCCGGGTCGCGCAGGCCAGCGGTACGGAGTACTACGCCAGCCTGCGGACCTCGGCGGCGATCGACATCGCGGAGGTCGCCGTCGTGCTCGTCGACGCCAGCGAACCGATCAGCGAGCAGGACCAGCGGGTGATCACCATGGTCGCCGAGGCCGGCCGGGCGCTGGTCATCGCGTTCAACAAGTGGGATCTCGTGGACGACGACCGGCGCTACACCCTGGGCAAGGAGATCGAGCGCGAGCTGCGACGGGTGCCCTGGGCCGCGAGGGTCAACATCTCCGCGAAGACCGGGCGGGCGATGGACAAGCTGGCACCCGTGCTGCGGCGGGCGCTGGCGAACTGGGAGTGCCGGGTGTCCACCGGCCGGCTCAACCAGTGGCTGACCGCGCTGGTGGCGGCGACCCCGCATCCGATCCGCGGGGGTAAGGCCCCGAGAGTGCTGTTCGCCACCCAGGCGGGGGTGTGCCCGCCGACCTTCGTGCTGTTCACCACGGGGCAGCTGGACGCCGGGTACGTGCGGTTCGTCGAGCGCAAGCTGCGCGAGGAGTTCGACTTCGAGGGCACGCCGATCGCCGTGTCGGTCCGCCCGCGCAAGCGCCAGGCCGGCCGGGGGAGTAGCCAGGCGTAGCCGGGGCGGACCATGATGTCCGGCATGAAACTGTGGCAGACAAGCATGATTCGCCTGGCCCGTTCCGAACGGATCACCGGGTTCGTCCAGCGCCGCCGGCGACTGTCCTCCCTGGCCGCCCGGTTCGTCGGCGGGCACGACGGTGCCTCGGCGGTGGCGACCGCGCACGGGCTGCGCGCCGAGGGGATCACCGCTTCGCTGTACTACCTCGGTGAGTACGTGCGGGATCCGGCCATCATCGCGAGCACGATCGGTACCCTGAGCGGGTCGGCGGCGGCGCTGGGGGCCGAGGGCCTGGACACGCATGTGTCCATCGACCCGACGCAGGTCGGGCTGATGGTCAGCGAGGAGCGCTGCGCGGCCCACCTCGGGCAGCTGGCGGCGGCGGTGACGGCCAGCCGGCCGGGGCACGACGCCCTCATGCTGGACATGGAGGACGCCGGAACGACCGAGGCGACGCTGCGGCTGCACGACCAGCTCCGGGCCGCCGGCCGCCCGACGGCGATCACGCTACAGGCGTACCTGCACCGCACCGCCGCCGATCTCGACCGCCTGGCCTCGGTCGGGGCCTGGGTCCGGCTCGTCAAGGGGGCGTTCGCCGAACCGGCCGCCATCGCCGCCCGCCGGTCGGTGGACATCGATGAGCGCTACCGGCGGGGAGCGGAGGCCCTGCTGGCACCGTCGTCGCGGGCGGCGGGCTGCTACCCGTCGTTCGCCACCCATGACGAGCGGCTCATCGACGACATCACGGCGATGGCCGCCCGGCAGGGCTGCTCCAGCGACGCGTTCGAGTTCGAGTTGCTCCACGGGGTGCGCCCTGAACTCCAGCGGCGGTTGGTCGCCCGGGGCTTCCGGGTCCGGGTCTACGTGCCCTTCGGGGTGGACTGGTTCCCCTACACCATCCGCCGGGTCGGGGAGAGCGCCCGCAACGTCCGGTTCGCCGCCCGGGCCGTGGCCGGCCGTTCCGGGTGATGCGCGCCGGCCGTCCCGTTCCGATTCATCGGAGATCATCATGATATATGCGTTCTGGCGAATTCGAGTTTCGGGATTGGCCCTCACTGACCGGTCGCGATGATGTGCGGGCGTCGGCCGGGCCGTGTATGCCGGCCGTCGTAGGTGTGGGCGATACACCGGGATCCGATCGCGGCAATCATTCGCCGACCGCATGATGCGGCATTCGTAGCCGAGTTCGGGCGGAGCGTGAAGAGGATTTCGAGAAAGAGCCCAGACGTTGTATCCGTGGCGCGTCTCGGGCCGGAGCAACTCCCATCAGCGACCGGCTCCAGGCGACCCGGTATTGGCCGTGGGGTATCGGGCCGGTAGGCGATCGATACCCCGTCTCATCCGTTTGGCTGGTTTGCCCGCCGCTGGGCGTCTTCGAGGCGTCCTGTCGGCCTTGCCGGAGTGCCGGTCCGGTGCCTACGCCTGGCTGGGCCGCCAGATGGCCGGCAGGCACCTGGCCGCGCCGCCGGCGGTCCGTCCGGGGCGGTGGATTGTCGTTCTGCCAGTTCGGCCGTGCGGGTGCGGCAAGAGATTGGTGGACGTGGGTGCTGAAACCATGCGGGCGGCATGGTTTTCAAGGACGGCCGAGGATCCGGCAATAGCGGAATTCGTGGTATTCGGGATCCGTACGTTGACGACGACGGGCGCTTGACGCGATCGTGCGGTATGAATAACATCACGACCATTATGGGAGCGCTCCCGAATCTTCGCGAAGTCACGGTCATGGCCTGATATCTGTCGGCCACGGGGGATGAAACGGTGATGTGTCATGGGCATTGCTCGATGCGATATCAATGGTGACAACGATGTACATGGCGACCACGAATCGGTTCTCTCCTACGGGCAGGAGCGCCTCTGGTTCCTGGACTGCCTGGATCCCGGCGACCCGACATACAACGTGCCTCTGGTGTACCGGCTCCGCGGACGGTTCGACGTCGACCTCCTTCAGCGGGCGCTGACCGCCATCGTCGCCCGGCACGAGCCGCTGCGGACGAGTTTCAGCGAGCGGGACGGCAAACCGGTGCAGGTCGTCGGGGACGCGGAGGACATCGTCCTCGAACTGGTGGACCTCACGGCCCGCGACGACGCCCCCGAGCGCCTGGAACGCCTGGCGGTGGGGCGCGCCACCGCCCCGTTCGACCTGGGCAAGGGACCGCTGTTCCGGGCGAGTCTGATCCGCCTCGGCGCCGCCGACCATGTGCTGTGCCTCGTCATGCACCACATCGTCGCGGACGGCGCCTCGCTCGCCGTGCTGATCGGCGAGCTGCGCACCCTCTACTCGGCCCTCGGCGCCGGCCAGCCGGATCCGTTGCCGCCGCTGCCGATCCGGTACGCCGACTTCGCCACCCGCCAGCGGCGGCGGGCCGATGACGACGCCGACGGGCTGGCCTACTGGAAAACCACCCTCGCCGAACTGCCGACTCTCGACCTGCCCGCCGACCGCCCGCGTCCGGTGGGGATGCTGACCGCGGGGGACGTGCTGCGGCGGAACCTGCCCGGGGACCTCGCCGCCGCTGTCGGGCGTCTCGCCAGGTCCCAGCGGTGCACGGCATTCATGGTGCTGCTGGCCGCATACCAGGTGCTGCTGTCGCAGTACTCCGGACAGGACGACATCTGCGTCGGCTCCACCACCGCGGGGCGGACCGAGGTCGAGGTCGAGCCGCTGATCGGCATGTTCCTCAACACGCTAGCCCTGCGCGGGGACCTCTCCGGAGACCCGACCTTCCAGCAGCTGCTGCGGCGGACCCGCACGGCGACCATCGGGGCCTTCACCCACCAGGAGATTCCGTTCGAGCGGCTGACGGTGGAGCTGGATCTGCCTCGGGAACTGACGGCGACGCCGCTGTTCCGGACGATGCTGATCCTGCACAGCGAGGACAGTCCGGGCCGGGAACTGCTGCCGGGAGTCACGGCGGAGTTCCTCGACCACGGCTGTCACCAGGCCAAGTTCGATCTGACGCTGGACTGCTGGCACTCGGCCGACCACCTCGTCGTGGACTTCACCTACAGCACGGATCTGTACGACCAGGCCACGATCGACCGCTTCGCGCAGCGGTTCGAGCAGGTGCTGCGGGCCGTCACCACGGATCCTGGCCTGCCGCTGTCCCGCCTGGGCGAGGTCGGTGGCGACGAGCGGGCGCGGCTGCTGGCCCTGGCGGGCAGCGATGTGGCCGAGCCGGGCCCGGTCGGTACCGACGTGGACGATCACGCCGACGCCGACGCCGACGCCGACGCCGACGCTGGGCCGCGGGCTCCGCTGGCCCGCCAGTTCGAGGCCGTCGCCGCCGCCCAGCCCGACGCGCCGGCCGTCTGGTTCCGGGGGGTGCCCACCAGCTACCGGGAACTCAACGAGCGGGCCAACCGGCTGGCCGGGCTGCTGCGCGCCAGCGGCGTCGGCCGCGACACCAGGGTCGCCGTGCTCCTGGAACGCTCGCCGGATCTTGTCGTGACCCTGCTCGCGGTCGGGAAGGCCGCCGGTGCCTACGTGCCGCTCGACCCGGCGTACCCCGTCGACCGGCTGGCCTACATCATGCGGGACAGCTCGGCGGCCCTGCTGGTGACCACGTCGAAGCTGGCCGAGCGGGTTCCCTCGGCGCCGACGGCCCTCTGCCTGGACGCCCCCGGCGTGGCCGACGCGATAGCGGGGACGGGCGGGCCGCCCCGCGACCCGGCCGCAGCCCCGAGGCGGCAGGATCTCTCCTACGTGATCTATACGTCCGGGTCGACCGGCCCGCCGAAGGGCGTGGGGATCCCGATCTCGGCGGTCGCGGCCCGGGTGCGGTGGATGCGCCAGCGCTACCGGCTGACCCCCAGCGACCGGGTCGTGCAGTTCGCCTCGGTCAGTTTCGACACCCACGTGGAAGAGGTGTGGCCGGCCCTGACCGCCGGAGCCCAGCTGGTCCTGCTCCCCCCGGAACAGGACCTGCCGGAACTGCTGGCCTCCCCGGAGGCCGCCGGGGTGACGGTGCTGGACCTGCCGACACCGTACTGGCACGCGCTGGTCGCCGACCTGGAGACGGTGGCGTGGCCGCCCAGCCTGCGGCTGCTGATCCTGGGGGCGGACCAGGTCCGGTCGGAGGCCCTCGCCCGGTGGCTCGCCGCCTTCGGCGACCGGGTGGAGGTGCTCAACACCTACGGCCCGACGGAGACCACCGTCATCGCGACGGCCGCCGCGCTCGGCCCGGACGATGTCGACCGGCACCCGCCGATCGGCACGCCGATCGGGCAGACCCGCGGCTACGTCCTCAACCCCCACCAGGATCTCGTCCCGCTCGGCGCGGCCGGCGAGCTGTGCATCGGTGGTGCCGGGCTGGCCCGCGGCTATCTCGGCCGCTGCGGCCTGACCGCCTCCCGGTTCGTGCCCGATCCCTTCGGCCCGCCCGGATCCCGGCTCTACCGCACCGGCGACCGGGTCCGCTGGAACGCCCGCGGCCAGCTGGAGTTCCTCGGTCGCCTGGACGACCAGGTGAAGATCCGGGGGTACCGGGTGGAGCTGGGCGAGGTCGAGGCCGGGCTGCTGGCCCTGCCGGGGGCGCGGCAGGCCATCGCGCTCGGGATGAGCACCGGGCGCGGCGACCGGGAACTGGTCGGCTACGTCGTCGGTCCCGACCGTCCTCCGGCGCGGCTGCGCGAGGAGCTGACGTCGCTGCTGCCGGCGTTCGCCATCCCGTCCCACATCGTCGTCGTGGACGAGATCCCCCTGACCCCCAACGGCAAGGTCGACCGCAGGGCACTGCCGGCACCCCAACCCCAGACCGCTGGCACGGAGGCCTACAGCCCCCCGAGCGGGGTCACCGAGCAGCTGATCGCTGGGGTGTGGGAGCAGGTACTGGGCGTCGAGCGGGTGGGGGCGACCGACGACTTCTTCGCCCTCGGCGGCCACTCGCTGCTGGCGACCCAGGTCGTCGCCCGCCTGCGCCGGGCCGTCGGCGCCGGGGTCTCCGTGGTCGACATCTTCACCCATCGCACCCTCCGCGAGCTGGCGGCGCTCATCGACGTCCCCGAGGCCGACCGGGACTCCCGCACGCTGCTCAGCGAGCTGACCAGACCGGTGCCGGCCGGCCAGCGAATCCTCTCGCTGGTCTGCGTCCCCTACGCCGGGGGCACCGCGGTGGCCTACCAGCCCCTGGCCGATGCCCTGCCGGACGGCTACACGCTGTACTCGGTGGCGATTCCCGGGCGCGATATCGGGCTGGACGAGGAGCGCCTGCCCTTCGACGAGCTGGTCGAGCGGTGCGCCGCCGAGGTGCTGGACACCGTCGAGGGCCCCCTGGCCATCTACGGGCACTGCGGGGCCGGCGGGTCCTTCGCCGTGGCACTCGCCCGCCGCCTGGAGGCGGCGGGCCGGTCGATCGACGTGGTCTATACCGGAGCGGGGTTCCCGACCGCCCGACCCACCGGGCGGATCATGTCGTTCCTGTCCCGGATCGCCCGGCGGGACCGGCTGCGGGGCAACCGCGTCTACGAGAATTGGCTGCGCTCCATGGGGGTGGACACCGCCGAACTCGATCCCGGCCAGGCCGAGTCGATCATCAGCAACATGCGGCGGGACGCCCTCACCGCGGAGGAGTACTACACCAGGCTGTTCGCCAGCCCCGTCGCGGTCCGCCTGAACGCGCCCATCATTTCGGTGATCGGGGAGCAGGACCCGGCCACCGAGTTCTATCAGGAGCGCTACCAGGAATGGCAGTTCCTCACCGATTCGACGGCCCTGGTCGTGCTGGACGAGGCGGGACACTTCTTCCTGAAGTACCGGGCCGAGGAACTCGCTCAGATCGTCACCCGGGTGCACCGCACCGACGAGTGGCTGCGCGATCCCGATGACGGGTGGGCTGTGCTCGGCCGTACCACCAACGGCCAGGCCGGCGAGGTCCAACCGGGGGGCGGGTCGCAGCCGGTCGGCCCGGCCCGGCCCGGACGACCGACCGCTCCCGGGGCCGAGGCCCGGGCGGCGGAACCCGACCTCCCGGCGGATCCGGCACCGAGCATGCGACGCTTCCTGCTCGTCGCGATCGGCCAGATGGTCTCCATCATCGGATCGGCGTTCACCGAGTTCGCCGTGCCCCTGTGGATCTATCTCCAGACCGGGTCGATGGTGAAGTTCGCCGTCTTCGCCGTCGTCGGTCTGCTGCCGGGGATGCTGGTTGCCCCGCTGGCCGGGGTCGTGATCGACCGCTGCGACCGGCGCAAGGTGATGCTGGTGGGCGACCTCGTCGCGGGGGGCAGCCAGGCCGTCATGTTCGGGCTGGCGGTCACCGACGGCCTGGAGATCTGGCACATCTACATCCTGCTCGCCACGCTGTCCACGGCCCTGACGTTCCAGCGCCTGGCCTACACCTCCGCCGTGCCGCAACTGGTTCCCAAGCGCTACCTCGGCCATGCCAACGGCGTGGTGCAGATGGCGACCGGGGCCGGGCAGTTCCTGGTCCCGGTGTTCGCGGCGGGGCTGATGGCCACCATCGGGCTGCGGGGCATCCTGCTCATCGACGTGGTCAGCTACCTGTTCGCGATCGTGGTCATCCTGCTGGTCCGGTTCCCCAACACCCTGCCCTGGCGGCGGCGGGAATCCATGATCAAAGAAATCGTCTGTGGCTGGCGCTACGCCGTTGGCGAGCGGGGCCTGCTGCCCATGCTGCTGTTCTTCGCGGTGCTCAACGTCTTCCTCAGCCCGCTGCTGCTGCTCCTGTCGCCGCTGACGCTGTCGTTTGCCGAACTCGACAGCGTGGCGCGGGTCAGTATGGCGGCCGGGGCCGGGGGCGTCCTCGGTGGTCTGACCATGAGCTTCTGGGGCGGCCCCCGGCAGGCCCGTACCCGGGGCCTGCTCTGGATGGTGCTGCTGCTGGCCGCCTGTAGCGCGGTGCCCGGGTTCCGGGCCAGCGAGGTCGTCGTGGCCGGCGGGGCCTTCGGCATGGCGTTCTTCCTGATGCTCGTCAACGGCATATACACCACGATCGTGCAGGTCAAGGTGCCGCAGCGGTTCCACGGCCGGGTGTTCGCCATGAACATCGTCATCGCGTTCTCCACCATTCCGCTGGCCCAGGGGGTGCTCGCGCCGCTGGGCAGCAAGCTGGCCGAGCGGCTGATGGCATCCGGTGGTGGCCTCGCCGGCAGCGTCGGCGCCGTGATCGGCACCGGTCCGGGGCGGGGCATCGCCCTGCTGTTTCTCTGCTGTGCCGCCATCATGGCCCTGCAAGCGGTGATCTCGATGCGGATGCCCTCGATCGGGCAGTTCGACCGCAGGGTCCCGGACTCCCAGCCGGATGACCTGGTCGGCGCGCAGTCCAGGCGGCAACGGCTGGTGGCGGTGGGCCGGGCGGCGCGGGAAGAGTGACGAGGACAGGAGTATCGACGATGGACGCGACATTCCGGGTCGTGCGCAACGACGAGGAGCAGTACTCCATCTGGCCGGTCGACCGGGACCTGCCCGCCGGCTGGCGAGCGGAGGGCACCACCGGCGGAGAGCCGGAGTGCCTGGCCCACATCGAAACCGTGTGGACCGACCTGCGGCCCCGCGGCGCACGCGACTGACCACGACGGCGCCGGGGGACGGGCCCCGCCCCCCCCGGCGCCGGGGCCAGCGCGGACGCGGCCAGCACC
>JABDRL010000424.1 GCA_013041765.1 Dactylosporangium sp.
GTGCCGCGCGGGCCCCCGCAGCCGCGCCGCCACCCGGCGGGTCGCCTCCAGCAGAGGCGAGGTCGATCGGTACGCGGTGGCCAGCGTGATCCGCGCGGCCGGCTGGTCTGACGGGGTCCTGGGGAACCCGTCCTGGAAGCTGGTGACGATCTCGGGGTCGGCGCCGCGGAAGGCGAACGTCGAGGCGTCCGGGTCGGCGAAGGCCACCAGGTGCGCCCCCGCGCCAGCGACGGTCGCCAGCAGCTCGATCTGCGCCGGATCGGTATCGGCCAACTCGTCGACGTAAACACAGGACAGCCGGCGCCGCTCGGCGGCCAGCAGGGCCTCGTCCCGCCGCAGCAGGCGGGTGGCGGCCTGCACCAGCTCGGCGTAGTCATAGCCAGCTCCGGCCCGGTCTCCGGTCTCCCGCAGGGTCAGTACCTGGAGGTACTCCCGGAAGAAGCGCGCCGCGGCGGCCCAGTCGGGACGCTGGTGGGCCCGGGCCATCCCGTCCAGCCCCGCCGGCCCGATCCCCCGCTCGGCGCAGCGCAGCAGCAGGTCCCGCAGCTCCTGGGCGAAGGCCCGGGTCCGCAGCGCCGGGTGCAACGAGGCCGGCCAGCCGAGCACGGCCGGCTCCCAGCCGGCCAGCAGCTCGCGGATGACCAGGTCCTGCTCTGGGCCGGTCAGCAGGCGGGGAGGTTCGTCGCCGGCGGCGACCGCGGCGCGGCGCAGCAGGCCAAAGGCGTACCCGTGGAACGTGCGGAGCTGCGGCTGGCCCGTGGTCGTCAGGCGGGACTCGATCCGGTCGCGCAGGCGCGCCACGCCACGCCGGCCGAACGTCAGGACCAGGATCCCCTCGGGATCCACGCCCTCGGCGATCCGGGCGAGGACCGACCGGACCAGCGTGGTGGTCTTCCCGGTGCCCGGTCCGCCGATGACCAGCAGGGGACCCGCGGTGTGGGCGATGACGGCGCGTTGCAGGTCATCGGGCACCCGGGGAGCCTCCGGCTCCCCGGAAGCCCGGATCAGGCGGTATGACCGCCGGATCGCATCTGGTCCGGTCGTTACCCCGCTGGTCACCGCAATATCAGACCATGGGGGTGCGACGCCCGGCACGCGACCCGTCCGAGGCCCGCGCCTCGTCGGCCGCGACGATATGCCTGACCGCATCGTCAACATCGTCGGTCAAATACATCAGGTCAAGGTCTTCCAGGCCGATCTTTCCGTCTGCGGCCATGGTCGTTCCGAGCCATTCGATCAGGCCCTGCCAGTACCAGGTACCCATCAGGACGACGGGGAAGCGGGTCACCTTGCCGGTCTGCACGAGTGTCAGTGCCTCGAACAGCTCATCCATCGTGCCGAAGCCGCCGGGCAGCACGACGAACGCCTTGGCGTACTTGACGAACATCGTCTTGCGGGCGAAGAAATACCGGAAGTCAATGCCCAGGTCGACCCACTCGTTCAGGCCCTGCTCGAACGGCAGCTCGATGCCCAGGCCGATGGAGAGTCCCCCGGCCTCGCTGGTGCCCTGGTTGGCCGCTCCCATCGCCCCGGGGCCGCCCCCGGTGATCACGGCGTATCCGGCCCCGGCCAGTGCCCCGCCCAGCCGCCTGGCCAGCTCGTACTCGCGACTGCCCGGTTTGCTGCGGGCCGATCCGAAGACGCTGACGGCGGGCGGCACATCGGCCAGGGTCTCGAACCCCTCGACGAACTCGCTGAGAATCCGCAGGACCCGCCAGGCGTCCTTGGTCTTCCAGTCCGCACCGGACCGCGAGTCGAGCAGCCGCTGGTCCGCGGTGCTGGTGGAGACGGCTCCCCGGCGGAGTGTCACCCCGCCCCGGTGTCGCTCCGGGCCGGCCGTCTCTTGCTTCCTACCGCTGTCGCCGCTCATGGCCCTCCCGCAGTCATGTCGATCATGAATAGTTCATCGGTGCGACTGGTCGTGGCCATCCTCGTCGCGATCGTGGTCGGGACCCTCGGTGGATACGGTCTGACCCAGGCCGGAGTGGTTTCCCTTGCCGAGGACACCCAGCGTGCGAGCATCACCGCTCAGCGCTCGGACGCCGTCGCCGCAGGGGTGCCGTCCCCGTCGACCCCCACCACGGTAGCCCCGTCGACCGTCCCATCCCCGGAAACGCCGACACCGGCCGATCCGGCGGACGTGCCGGCCGCCGGCAGCGGCGACTTCACCACCGTTCCTGGCCCCAGCGACCGCGTGGGCTCGTCCGGCCGGCTGGTGCGCTACCGGGTGGTCGTCGAGGCCGAGGCGCCGATCGAGCCGGCGACGTTCGCGACGGCGGTCGAGCGCACCCTCGCGGACCCTCGGGGCTGGACAGCCAACGGGCAGTGGTCGTTCCAGCGGGTCGACGCCGGTCAGGCCGCCCTGACCGTGCACCTGGCGACTCCGCAGACCACCGACACCATCTGCGGCCGCTACGGGCTGCGCACCGGCGGCGAGGTCTCGTGCCGGGGCGGCCCCAACGTGGTGATCAACCTCAAGCGGTGGATGCTCGGGGTGCCGTGGTACGCCGATTCCCTGGTCGACTACCGCCACATGCTGGTCAATCACGAGATCGGCCATTTCCTGGGGCACGGGCACGACTACTGCCCGGGGCCTGGGCAGCTGGCCCCGGTCATGCAGACGCAGACCATCGCGCTCAAGGGGTGCGTCCGCAACCCGTGGCCCTTCCCTACGGAGTGAGCCAGCGGCGCATGGTTTCGGCCCCCACCCGGATCTTGTCGATCTCGACGTGCTCGTCCCTGGCGTGTGCCAGGTTCGGATCGCCCGGCCCGAAATTGAGTGCCGGCACGCCGACCGTCGCGAACCGCGCGACGTCGGTCCAGCCCAGCTTGGCCCGTGGCGGCTGGCCGACCGCCCGCAGGAGTTCCCGCCCCGCCTCGGTGTCCAGGCCGGGCAGCGCGCCGGGGGCCACGTCCACGACCTCCACCGCGAATCCCGCGAACACCTGGGTCACATGCTCGATCGCGGCGTCGACCGAGCGGTCCGGGGCGAACCGGAAGTTCACCTCGACGGCACCGGCGTCCGGGATGACGTTGCCGGCGACGCCCCCGTCGATCCGGACGGCGTTGAGCCCTTCCCGAAACCGGCAGCCGTCGATGAGCACCTCCCGGGGCCGGTACTCGACGAGTCGGGTGAGCACGGGCGCCATCGCGTGGATCGCGTTGTGCCCCAGCCACGATCGGGCCGAGTGGGCCCGCTTGCCCGAGGTCTGGACCGTGGCTCGCAGCGTGCCCTGGCACCCGGCCTCGATCAGCCCGTGGGTCGGCTCCAGCAGCACGGCGAAATCGGCGTCGGTCAGCCGGTCTGGCGCCCGCTCGGCGAGCTGGTAGAGCCCGTTGCGCACCGCATCGACCTCCTCGCACTCGTAGAACACGTACGTCACGTCGTAGCGGGGGGCCGGTAGCGTCGCCGCGAGGTGGAGGGCGATGGCCAGGCCCGACTTCATGTCGCAGGTGCCGCACCCGTACATCCGGTCGCCGTCGATCCGCGCGGGCAGGTTGCCGGCCACCGGAACCGTGTCCAGGTGTCCCGCCAGAACGACCCTCCGCGAGCGTCCCAGGTTGGTTCGCGCGACCAGGGTGTTGCCCGAACGCTCGACGTCGAGATGCCCGGCCCCGCCGAGCACCGCCTCGACCGCCGCGGCGATCAGCTGCTCGTTTCCAGAGACCGATTCGATGTCGACCAGGGCTCGGGTCAGGGCAACTGGATCGGCCAACAGGCCCGGAACGGTGAGAACGTCAGGAGCACGCATACAGGAGAGTCTAGAAACGGTACCGTTGGCCCCTGTGATCACCGCATTTTTTGACACTCCAGCATGGGGCTTCGGCGTCGCCACCGTGACCGCAGACGGTGAGGTGCTCGATGCCTGGTATCCACAGGACCACCTCGGCCTCGGCGAGGCCGGCGAGGCCGAGTCACCCGACGGTTCCCAGCCCCACGCCCCGCAGGTGCCCCCGGCCGAGGACCGGCCCGTTCGCGGGCTCCGGTCGATCCCGATCACCTGCGTCATCGACTCCCTCGCCGCGCCTCCCGCCGACGCCCTCGACGCCTACCTGCGCCTGCACCTGCTGTCCGCCCGCATGATCCGCCCGCACCAGGCCAACCTGGAGGGCATCTTCGGCGTGCTGACGAATGTCGCGTGGACCTCTGCTGGCCCCTGCCCGCCCGACCAGGTCGAGCAGTTGCGCTGGACCGAGCGGGCCGCCGGGCGCCGCCTGGCCATCCTCGGCGTGGACAAGTTCCCCCGCATGATCGACTACATCGTGCCGTCGGGCGTCCGGGTCGCCAACGGCGACCGGGTCCGGCTGGGCGCTCACCTGGCTCCCGGGACGACGGTCATGCACGAGGGATTCGTCAACTACAACGCCGGAACCCTGGGTGCCTCGATGATCGAGGGACGGATCTCCTCCGGGGTCGTCGTGGACGACGGATCCGACATCGGGGGCGGATCATCGATCATGGGTACCCTCTCCGGAGGCGGCAAGGAGATCGTCCGGGTCGGCAAGCGCTCCCTGCTCGGCGCCAACGCCGGTATCGGCATCTCGCTCGGCGACGACTGCGTCGTGGAGGCCGGCTGCTACGTCACCGCCGGGTCGAAGGTCGTGCTGCCGGACGGCAGGATCATCAAGGCCAGCGAGTTGTCCGGCTCGGACGGGCTGCTGTTCATGCGCAACTCGGTGACCGGGACGATGCACGTGCGGCCTCGGGCCGGGATGGGCGCGGCCCTCAACCCGGTGCTGCACGCCAACGGCTGACCGGTGGCCTCGTGGCCAGGAGCCGGCGACCGCTCACAGGGCGGTCGGCTCGCTGATGGTGAACCGCGCCTCGACCTGAGCCGTGATGGTCTGCCGCTGCGGGTCCAGGTTGAGTTGCGGTTCCCCGGCTCCCCTGGTCGCTCCGGCCAAGGTCATGCGCATGGGCCGGGCGTACTCCGCCTGGCCCCGGGAGAGCTCGACGTCGGCGAGTTCGACCAGCCTGATCACCTGTGCCCCGAGCGCCTCCGCGTACTCCCGCGCCCGCCCGATCGCCTCGGCGACGGCGGCCCGGCGGGCATCCCGGTGGACCGGGCTGGTCGGACGCAACGACCACCTCGGCCCGTACACCGAGGTTTGATCGGCATCGGCCAGCCGCAGCATCAACTCGCCGAGCAGCGCGAAATCGGTCATCGTCACGGTCGTGCTGATCGATCCCGCATAGGCGGAGACCCGCTCACCGCTGCGCTTGGTCTCCGGGTACACGTTGACCCCGCGGGTCTCCCGGTGCTCGATGGCGTCGCCGTACTGGTCGAGCACGGCACGGACCGCCTGATGGCGCCCGGTCACCCGGGTGAGGGTGGCGGCGCGGTCCTTGTCCCTCGCGGAGACCGTGACGGTGAAGCTCCCCAGCTCCGGGTCGGCTTCGCGGACCACCTCGCCGCGCACGGCGACCATCGGGGCAGGTGTCATGGTTCGACCATAGTGCAGCCGGGCCGGATCGGCGGTGGATGTCCTCGATCGCCCGGCGCGGTCGGCCAGCGGTTCAGGCCGACAGGCGGCGGCAGGCCGCCGCGACCCGCTCGTCGGTCGCGGTCAGGGCAATCCGGACGTGCCGCTCGCCCGCCGGACCGTAGAAGGCCCCCGGCGCGACCAGGATCCCCCGGTCGGCGAGCCAGTGCACGGTGTCCCAGCAGGGCTCGTCCCGGCTCGCCCACAGGTAGAGCCCGGCCACTGAGTGCTCGACTGTCAGGCCGGCCTGGCTGATCGCGTCCAGCAGCATCCTCCGCCGCCGGGCGTAGCGTGCCCGCTGCTCGGTGACGTGGTCGGGATCCCGCAGTGCCACCGCCATCGCGGCCTGGGTCGGGGCGGGCACCATCATGCCCGCGTGCTTGCGCACCGCCAGCAACTCACCGATCAGCGCCGGGTCCCCGAGAACGAAACCAGCCCGGTAGCCGGCGAGATTGGACCGTTTCGACAGCGAGTGCAGGGCGAGCACGCCAGCGTAGACTCCGTCGCAGACCGACAGCACCGAGGTCGGCTCGACCTCCCACCCCAGCGGGAGATAGCACTCGTCGCTGGCGACCACGGCCCCGTGCTCGCGGGCCCAGGCGATGACCGCCCGCAGGTGATCCGCCGGCAGCACCCGGCCGGTCGGGTTCGCCGGAGAGTTCAGCCAGATCAGCCGCACCCGCTCCGCCGGGTCGAGTTCCGCCAGGGTATCGGCGCGGACGACCCTCGCCCCGGCGAGCCGGGCGCCCACCTCATAGGTCGGATAGCAGACCTCCGGGATGACCACCGTGTCTCCCCGCGAGATCCCCAGGAGCGTCGGCAACCAGGCGACCAGTTCCTTCGAGCCGATGGTCGGCAGCGCCCCGAAGCCGGGTGAGGCCCCGCAGCCGCGCAGTGCCCACTCGGCGATCGCGGCCCGCACGGCCAGCGTCCCGGCCGTCATCGGATAGCCGGGGGCATCCGCGGCCCTGGCCAGGGCCGCTCTGATGGTCTCCGGAACCGAGTCGACCGGCGTCCCCATCGACAGATCCACCAGGCCGTCCGGATGGTCGGCGGCAACCGCCTTGGCCGGCACCAGCAGGTCCCAGGGAAAGTCCGGAAGGCTTGCTGACCGGGGCGCCCTGTCGGCGCCCCGGTCAGTCATGTCGTGATCAGCGGCGCTCAGCTCGCGGCCTCACCGCGCGGCGCCAGGGCCACGATGAAGTCGTGGTCCTTCCCGGTTGCTCCGATCTTCGAGGCGCCGCCGGGCGAACCCAGTTCCTCGAAGAACTCGGCGTTCACCCGGGTGTACTCCTGCCACTGCTCGGGGACGTCGTCCTCGTAGAAAATCGCCTCGGTCGGGCAGGCCGGCTCGCAGGCACCACAGTCGACGCACTCGTCCGGGTGAATGTATAGTGTCCGGTCGCCCTCGTAGATGCAGTCAACCGGACACTCCTCGATGCACGCCTTGTCTTTCACATCGACGCATGGCTCGGCGATAACGTAGGTCACTGGTCGCTCACTTTCACACACGAAGGCAGGGCCGACAGTCCTTGACCGGCCCACCGTATCCCCTCACGGTGGGTCTGAGCTTAGTATCCCGCTTCCCCGAAGGTCGACCCACGCGGACCCACCACGGGTTGACTGTGATCTTGGGTCTTCGGTAGGGAGACGCCGTAGGGAGACGCCGTAGGGAGACGCTACCGGCGCCCCACCCGGTGGGGCTTGGCCTGGACGGTCTGCGCGAACCGCTGCCATCCCCTGGACTTGTAGTCCCGCCCGAAGGCCATCACGGCCAGAACGCCGAAGAACGCTCCCAGCGCACAAATCATCAGGTAGTAGAACAGCTGAGCCAGGAAGTAGCCGAAACCACCACCGAACGCCTCGCCCCGGGAGATGAACGGGCCGATGAGCGTGCTCAGCAGGCAGCCGGCCAGGACTCCGAGCACGAGGTCGCCCACGACCCGGGGCATGGGGTATCTCGGCGCCCAGCGCACCGCCGCGACCAGCGTCACCAGTGCCACCGCCACCAGTGCCACCAGGCCGATCCAGATCTGCTTGCCGTCGTCCTCCCCCGCGGCCAGGCGCACCACCAGACGCGCGACGATGTTGACCGCGAACAGCACGCCAGCGAATACCCCGACCGGCAGCCACCGCTGCTTCATTGAGCCTCCAAGAGCCGATCTACCTAGCCTTCTTTACCGCTCGTACCCCCTGATTGCAAGGCATGGCGGCAAAGTCCGGGGGCGGTCGGACCCTCCGTCCTGGTTGTTTCACCGCGGCGCCAGCGCCGCCGATCCCAGCGTGGCACGGTAAATCGCGACGGCGAACGCCAGCGGCCCCAGGAGCGTCGTCAGGATCGCCACCCAGTTGTCGGGCAGGACGACCCAGTCGCCCTCCGTGGTCCGCCGGGCCGCGACGAACCACACGCAACACCACACCAGGGCCGGGGCGAGCGCGGCGCTCTTCCGACCGGTGGCCCTCGACGCGAACCACACCAGCGCCGGGTTGCACACCACGGCCAGCAGCGGTGCCAGCGGCAGCCGGACAGCGTCCACGTACAGGGTGCAGAAGCCGGCCTCGTACAGCGCGGATACCGCGGCCAGCGCGGTCGCGACGAGCCCGCCGAGCACCCGGAGCAGGCGGTCGCCCCAGACCGCGGTCACGGCGCCCCCGACAACCCGGCGAACAGGTCGTCCTCCCAGCCGTACTTCCCAGCCCCCGGTCCCCGGATCCCGGCGGCGAGCCGGTAGTACTCCACCCCCATGAACTCGGCCCCGAAGTTGCCCGCGACGGACAGCAGCCACGAGGTTGGCGGGATCTGGGTCTCGTGGGCCGCGATCGCGGCCTGCTTGGCCCCGGCGTGTGCCCTGCCGTCGATCCTCGCGGTGATATCCGACGGCGGGCTGCCGAACGGCAGGTCCTCCGCGCGTTTGGCGGCGGAGAACGGGTTGTCGCTGGTGTCCCGGAACTGCCGGATCCCTGCCTCGATGATCGGCTGTGGCATGGCGGTCCAGTAGATCTTCTCGGGACCGAGGCCCTCCCGCGAAGCCAGCTCAGTCGCCCGCATCGTCGCCCGATGCGCCTGGATGTGGTCCGGATGTCCGTAGAACCCGTCGGGGTCGTACGTGACGACGACCTCGGGCCGCACCTCACGGATGACCTCCAGCAGCAGGCCGGCGGCCTCGTCCAGGTCAGCGCCCCAGAACGCCCGGGGGTGGTCGTTGGTCGGCAGGCCCATCATGCCGGAGTCGCGGTAGCGACCGGCTCCACCGAGAAACCGGTAGTCGGTCACGCCGAGCAGCGCGCAGGCCCTGGCCAGCTCGGCGATCCGGTAGCCACCGAGCTGATCGGCTCCGGCCGGGGACAGCCCGGCGAGCGCCGGCACATGGATCTCGCCCTCCTCGCCGAGCGTGCAGGTCACGAGCGTGACGTGGACCCCGGCCGCGACATATCGGGCGATCGTCGCCCCCGTGCCGATCGTCTCGTCGTCCGGATGAGCGTGGACGAGCAGCAGGCTTCGTTGCGGCGGGTGGTTCACGCTGGCAACTCTACGCACCGCGAAGGTCAGCTCCACCGCTCAGGCACGGGGGAAGGTTGACAGTAATCGCACTTTTTCGGCGCTGCGGATGGCATTTCTCGCTCGCACAGGTCAACATCCCTAAGTGGATTATCCGGAGTTGGCAGCGCGAACCCATCGATTCTCATCCGGCGCCCCGCGGGCCGTGACGGTCAGTGGAGACGGGCAGCGGGTGGTGTTCCTCCGTTCGGGCGGGCCGGAAGACCCCCGAGCGGCGTTGTGGGTGGTTGATCTCACCCCCGGGGCCGTCGGGGAACGGCTGATCGCCGACCCGGCGAACCTGCGGGGCTCCACCGGCGATCCCGAGGACGCCGAGCTGCCGGCCGCCGAGCGGGCGCTCCGCGAGCGGCTTCGGCTGTCCGCGGCCGGCATCGGCTCGTTCGCCCTGGACGCCGCGGGTACCGTGGCGGCCTTCGCCATCTGCGGGCAGCTGTTCCTGGCCGATCTCGTCTCCGGAACGGTCACCGCGATCCCCACGGCCGGGCCGGCGATGGACCCCCGGCCGGATCCGGCGGGCCGGCGCATCGCGTACGTCACCGGGAACGCCCTGCACGTCGTCGACCTCGCCGACATCGCCCACCCGCAGAACCTCGTGCTGGCCGCGGAGGACCGGGCAAGCTGGGGCCTTGCCGAGTTCATCGGCGCTGAGGAGTTCCACCGCTACCGGGGGTACTGGTGGGCTCCTGACGGCCGAAGCATCCTCGCGCAGCGGGTCGATGAGTC
Source organism: Dactylosporangium sp. (assembly GCA_013041765.1). Lineage (GTDB taxonomy): Bacteria > Actinomycetota > Actinomycetes > Mycobacteriales > Micromonosporaceae > JABDRL01. Next base: position 9,767 of record JABDRL010000424.1, read on the forward strand.
CAGGGTGCCGCGGTGGTACCTGTCGGACCCCGCCAATCCGCACCTCGCGCCGCGCAGCGTCGCGTACCCGCACGCCGGAGCCGACAACGCCGAGGTGACCCTGCATCTGCTCGACCTCGACGGGGGCTGGGTCGACATCCGGTGGGACCGGGAGACCTACCCCTACCTCGTGGCCGTCTCCTGGACGACCTCGGCCCCGCTGCTGTCGGTGCTGCGCCGGCACCAGCAGCACGGTCTCGTCCTGACCGTCGACCCCCGCACCGGCGAGGCCCAGGCGCACGCCGAGGTGTCCGATCCCCGGTGGGTGGAGCCGCTCCCCGGGACCCCCGTGTACCTGCCAGACAGCCGGGTCCTCATCGGGGGTGAGCTGGCCCACGAGGGCTACGACGCCCGCTGCCTGTTCGCCGACGGCACGCTGACCACCCCCTCGCGGCTGTACATCCGCCGACTCGTCGGGTTGGTGGGGCGCGACCGGGACGCCCACCTCATCGTCGAGGCCAGCGAGGGGGAGCCGAGCGAGCAGCATGTCTACCAGGTACCGGTGTGCGGTCTGTCGGGTGTCGCGAAGGCCCGGCGGCTGACGGCGGACCCGGGCTGGCATCACGCCAGCATCGGCGGTTCCACCATGGTGATCGGCTCCGCGTCGCTGGAACGGGCCGGCACCCGGTGGGCCGTGCATCGCGACGGGGAGGAGATCTGGGAGATCGCGTCCCTGGCCGCGGCCCCTCCCTACGCCCCGAGGCCGGTCCTCCAGCGGGTCACGGACCGGCGGTTGCCTACGGGGGTGCTCTATCCCCGCTCGCACGTTGCCGGCCGGAAGCTGCCGGTCCTCGTGGACGCCTATGGTGGGCCCGGCCACCAGGAGGTCGTCGCCGCCCGAGCGCGCTGGCTCGGCCGGCAGTGGTGGGCGGATCAGGGCTTCGCCGTGGTCACCATCGACAACCGGGGAACCCCGGGGGTGTCCCCCAGCTTCGAGAAGTCGGTCTTCTGGCATCTGGCGGATGTCGTGCTCGCCGACCAGGTCGACGCGCTGCTGGCGCTGACGGGCAAGCATCCCGACCTCGACCTGGACCGGGTGGCGATCCGGGGATGGTCGTTCGGGGGCTGGCTGGCGGCCCTGGCCGCGCTGCGCCGCCCCGACGTCTACCGGGTGGCGGTCGCCGGCGCGCCGGTGACGGACTGGGCGTTGTACGACACGGCATACACCGAGCGGTACCTGGGGCTGCCCGCAGAGGTCCCGGAGGTCTACGCCCACAACAGTCTGGTGGAGCTGGCCTCGGAGCCACCGGCCCGCCCGGCGGACGCCCGGCCGATCCTGCTGATCCACGGACTGCTCGACGACAACGTCGTCGCGGCGCACACCCTGCGGCTGTCCGCCGCGATGCTGGCAACGGGCAGGCCGCACGCGGTCATCCCGCTACCGGGGGCGACCCACATGGCCGCCGGCGGCACCGCCGAGCGCCTGCTGCGCATCGAACTGGACTTCGTCCGCCGGGGTCTGGCGAGGCCCTGACCACAGCGGCGGATCCCCTTCGCGGTTCACGCAAGTCCGCGCGCGTACCCTGTCCACCGTCGCGGACACCGCGTGGTTGATCATGAGCTGTTTGTGCTCGCCAGAGAGACTGCCGTGCCTTGCCCGCGGCGGATGACTCATCGAGTTCGGAAGAAAGCGAAGCGAAGATGACGACCACGTCGGCCAAGCCGTCTCCGGCCATGCCGGGAGGGCCGCGGCCCCGGGCGGCGATCGCTGCCAAGACACTGCGTACCGACCGGTGGTGGCTTCCGTCACTGCTGTCCGGGGGTGGCTTCGGCCTCTTCGTCCTGTATACCGGGATCCGGTGCTTCTTTATCCAGGAGAGCTTCTGGGTCGAGCAGTACCACTACCTCACGCCGGTGTTCTCGCCGTGCATCAGCGAGAAGTGCCCGGACAATGCCTCTGACCTCGGCCAGTGGCTGCCCGCCAGCCTGCCGTTCTTCATTCCGCTGCCGATCCTGACCCTCGGCATTCTCACCGTCTTCCGGCTGACCTGCTACTACTACCGGAAGATGTACTACCGCGCCTACTTCATGTCGCCCCCCGGCTGTGCCGTGAACGAGCCGGCGAAGAAGTACTCCGGCGAGACCCGTTTCCCCCTGATCTTCCAGAACATCCACCGGTACGGCTGGTGGCTGGCCTGCGGCCTGCTGATGATCAACACCTGGGACGCGGTCCGGGCATTCCACGGCGCCGACGGGGACGTCGCCGGGGGGTTCGGCATCGGCCTCGGCACCCTCATCATCTGGGGCAACCTGGTCATGCTGTGGGGCTACTCGGTGTCCTGCCACGCCTGCCGGCACATCACCGGCGGCCGGCTGAAGCACTTCTCCAGGCACCCGGTGCGCTACTGGCTCTGGACCAAGGTCTCCAAGCTCAACGCCAAGCACATGGAGTTCGCCTGGGCCTCGCTGTTCAGCGTCATCATCACCGATGTCTACATCATGTCGGTCTCGGCCGGCTGGATCACCGACCTCCGCATCTTCAACTGAGGACACCCCGATGACCAATATCGAACGACACACGTACGACGTCGTCGTGATCGGGGCCGGCGGGGCCGGTCTGCGCGCGGCGATCGAAGCGCGGCTGGCGGGCAAGAAGACCGCGATCATCTCGAAGTCGCTGTTCGGCAAGGCCCACACCGTCATGGCAGAGGGCGGGGCCGCGGCGGCCATGGGCAATGTCAACAGCAAGGACAACGCCAACGTCCACTTCTGCGACACCATGCGCGGCGGCAAGTTCCTGAACAACTTCCGGATGGCGGAGTTGCACGCCCAGGAGTCACCGGCCCGGATCTGGGAGCTGGAGACCTACGGCGCGCTGTTCGACCGCACCAAGGACGGCAAGATCAGCCAACGGAATTTCGGAGGCCATGAGTATCCGCGGCTCGCGCACGTCGGCGACCGCACCGGGCTGGAGCTGATCCGCACCCTCCAGCAAAAGATCGTGTCCCTCCAGCAGGAGGACAACGAGGAGTTCGGCGACTACGAGGCCCGGCTCAGGGTCTTCGACGAATGCACGATCACCGAGGTCTTTCTGGACGGCGGGAAGGTCTCCGGCTGCTTCGGCTACATCCGCGAGTCCGGCGAGTTCGTCGTCTTCGAGGCTCCGGCGATCGTGCTGGCCACCGGCGGCGTCGGCAAGTCGTACAAGGTGACGTCGAACTCCTGGGAGTACACCGGCGACGGCCACGCCCTGGCCCTGCGGGCCGGCGCGACGCTGATCAACATGGAGTTCCTCCAGTTCCACCCCACCGGCATGGTCTGGCCGCCCTCGGTCAAGGGGATCCTGGTCACCGAGTCGGTCCGGGGTGACGGGGGCGTGCTGCGCAACTCCGAGGACAAGCGCTTCATGTTCGACTACGTCCCCGACGTCTTCCGCCAGCAGTACGCGGAGACCGAGGAGGAGGCCGACCGCTGGTACGACGATCAGGAGAACAACCGGCGCCCACCGGAGCTGCTGCCCCGCGACGAGGTCGCCCGGGCCATCAACGCCGAGATCAAGGCCGGCCGGGGCACCGCCTCTGGCGGGGTCTACCTCGACGTCTCGACCCGGATGCCCGCCGAGGTCATCAAACGGAAGCTGCCGTCGATGTACCACCAGTTCAAGGAGCTGGCGGACGTCGACATCACCAAGCAGCCGATGGAGGTCGGCCCGACCTGCCATTACATCATGGGTGGAGTCGAGGTCGACCCGGACACCACCGCGGCCTGCGTTCCCGGGCTGTTCGCCGCCGGCGAGGTGTCCGGCGGCATGCACGGTTCCAACCGGCTAGGTGGCAATTCCCTGTCCGACCTGCTGGTCTTCGGCAAGCGCGCCGGCGAGTACGCCTCGGCGCACGCCTCGGCCACCAAGCGGGTGACGGTCGCCGATTCGGCGGTCGCCGCGGCGGCCGAGACCGCGCTCGCGCCGCTGGAGCGCGGCGAGTCCTGCGAGAACCCCTACCGGCTCCAGCAGGAACTCCAGCAGGTGATGGGTGACCTCGTCGGTCTCATTCGCACCCGCACCGAGCTGGAGGGCTCGCTGACCCGGCTGGCCGGGCTCAAGGAGCGGATCGCCAAGGTCGGGGTCACCGGCGGCCGGCGCTACAACCCCGGCTGGCACCTCGCGCTCGATCTGCGCAACATGCTGGTGGTCTCCGAGGCGACCGCCAGGGCCGCGCTGGAGCGGGAGGAATCGCGCGGTGGGCACACCCGGGACGATTTCCCGGCCATGCGTCCGGAGTGGCGGTGCATCAACCTGGTCTGCACACTCGCGGACCAGAGCATCGGGTTGACCCGCAAGCCAGTGCCGGCGATGCGGCCCGAGCTGCTGCGGCTGTTCAAGCGCGCCGAGCTGACGAAGTACCTGACCGAGGAAGAGCTGGCCGAATTCGACGCGATCGCGGGCCAGGGGAGCGAGAACTGATGGGCACCGATCGTCACTTCCGCGTCTGGCGGGGCAACGAGGCCGGGGGCGAACTCAAGGACTACCAGGTCGAGGTCAACGAGGGCGAGGTCGCGCTCGACGTCCTGCACCGCATCCAGGCGACCGAGGAACCGGACCTGGCCGTCCGGTGGAACTGCAAGGCCGGCAAGTGCGGCTCCTGCTCATGCGAGATCAACGGCAAGCCCCGGCTGGCCTGCATGACCCGGATGTCGACGTTCGAGGAAACCGAGACCGTCACGGTGACCCCGATCCGCACCTTCCCCATCGTCCGGGACCTGGTGACGGATGTCTCGTTCAACTACGCCAAGGCGCTGGCCATGCCGGCGTTCAAGCCGCCGGGTGAGCTGGCTCCCGGCGAGTACCGGATGCAGCAGGTCGACATCGAGCGCTCGCAGGAGTTCCGCAAGTGCATCGAGTGCTTCCTGTGCCAGACCATCTGCCACGTGATCCGTGACCACGAGGAGAACAAGGAGGCCTTCTCCGGGCCACGACTGTTCATCCGGGCCGCTGAGCTGGACATGCACCCGCTCGACGCGCGATCCGACCGCGAGGAGTTCGCGCAGGCCGCGCAGGGCCTCGGGCTCTGCAACATCACCAAGTGCTGCACCGAGGTCTGCCCGGAGCACATCAAGATCACGGATAACGCGATCATCGCGATGAAGGAGCGGGTCGTGGACGAGCGGTTCGATCCGCTCGTCCGGCTGGGCCGCAAGATCTTCCGCCGGGACCGGCGGCAGCCGGCTTCGACGAAGTAGCCCGGCAGCAGGCGAGCGGGGCCGGTGGGTCGTCTTCCACCGGCCCCTTCGGGTGTCCTGGCCCCGGCGCGCCGAGATGGCCCCCGCACCTGCCGGAGCCCTCGCCCGCCGCTCCCCGCCGGGACCCCTCGCCGCCCTTACCTACTGGGGCAGTCCGTGGTGTCCCCGACGGGACGCTCGGACAGAATCGTCCGGGCCCGTTGCCGGCCGGCGTTGTACGCGTACCACGGATCACCGGTGTCCAGTCCCGCCACGATGTCCCGCAGCAGGCAGGACCGCTCGGGCTCGGGAAGCCGGTCCACCGCGTCCACCGACAGCTCGGACAGGTAGGCCCGGTCCAGGTGACCGTCCTTCTCGAAGCGGCCGATGACGGTATCGGCGACGACGGCGTCAGGGTTGACCGCGGCCAGACCGAGCACCGTCATCACGACGATGGCCGCCGTCGCCCTAGGCATCCACGCCGCACGGAGCCGTATCCCGGCGGCCAGCAGGAAGGTGAAGACCAGGGCGAGCAACAGGCCAACGGCCAGGAGGCCCAGGCGCGCGCGGGTGAACCCGTACGCCTCGGTGTACAGCGCCAGCCGCCGTCCGGCCGAGGCCAGGACGACCAGGGTAAGGACGCACAGCGCGCCGGCCAGGACCCGCAGGAGCACCCGGTCGGTCCGGGTCTCGCGCACCACGTATCGGGCCACGACCGCGATGACCGCCAGGGTCAGCATGCTGGCGACGATCAACCACCCGAACCCGCCCCGGGCGTACTCGGCGTAGCTCGGACCGTCCGGATCAAGCACGTAGGCGTGGTTGCCGAAGAGCACGGGAAACTGCATCACCACGAACCAGACGAACAGGATGTCGACCATGGCGAGTGGCGGGATCCAGTCGAGCCGGCGAAACGCATACGATGGCGGCTCGCCGCGCTCATCGGATGGTCGCAGCCCGGCGACCCGAATGGCACCGAGCACCAGCCCGGCAGCCAGCACGAACAGCAGCGCGATCCGGGCCAGTCGCCATGATGGGGACACACTCGACATCACGGTTCCCAGCGAATCGGCGAACGCCCGGTCCGCGTTGGCCAGCAGCGTGCCGAACACCAGCAGCAGGAACACCCCGACCGCCGTGCTCTGGAGCAGCCGCCGACCGGCGTTCGGGGCCATGGCGGGCAGGCGCACCGCGTCCGCCCACGCCCACCGCCAGGACCGTGTCGCGGTCACCGGCACCACGACCGTTGCCATGCCGAGGACTCGCCAGCCGCGTCCCCCGGCCACCGCGAGCGACCCCGCGCCGACCGCGGTGAGCAGGCAGAGCAGGAACAGCCAGGTGGCGGCCCTGGCCGCGCCCATCGCCAGCAGGGCCAGCGCGGCAACGCCGAACGCCAGCCGCCAGGCGCGATCGGGCCAGGGCGTCGACCCGGCCGGAGCGGCCCTGGCATCCCGCTGGCCCAGGGCGACGATGAGCACGGTGGCGGCGGTCATCGCGGTCCCCGCGAGGAACCACCCCAGACCGGGCTCGGTGAGCGGCACCATGACCGCGGCTGCCGTTCCCGCGATCGCGCTGGCTAGCAGGGTGCCCCGGGGAGCCGGATGATCCGGCTCCCCCGGATCGTCCGAGGGTGGCACCTCGGAGGGCGGACGCACGTCGTCCTCCTGGGCCCGTGCCCTGAGCGTTGGCAGGGTCTCGCTCGGCGCGAAGCCCTCCGGCGGGTTCTCGCTCATACAGGCCTCCGGTGAGTTGGGCTCCAACGACGCGAATCGGCCCCGAGGTTCTGGCATGCACGGCACCGTAGGCACGCCGGTCAAGACTCGGACTGCCGTTCGGGGCCGTCTACGAGGCCGGTGTGTCCCCCCGCAAGGCCGGCCGGTCGGCCACGTCGTAGCTGGACAGCAGGTACCGCTCCGGTGAGGTCAGCTCGGAGCTGGCGCTACCGCGCCCGAGCACGCGCCCGGTTGCCGGATCGACCAGCATGATCGCCATTAGGTGTGGCATGACTGTCGCTGGGACGACAGCGATGCCACACCTAACCTCACTCGCTCTGTCGTACACCGGCCCCGGCCCCGCTCCGCCCGGCGGCCATCAGGGGCGGCAACGCCGCGACGATCGGCGCGTCCGCGGGCAGCCAGGTGACGGAATGCAACTCGTCCACCGCCAGCCAGCGCAGCTCGGCATGTTCCAGCGCCCGAGGTTCGTCGCCGTTGAGCAGACGCGCGGCATACACGCGCAACATGGCACGTCGGTGGCCGAGGGTGATGTCCCGGCCGACGCGAGCGCCGACAGCGACGCGAACGCCGAGTTCTTCGAGACACTCCCGGGCGAGGGCGGTCGGCTCGTCCTCCCCCAGCTCGACCTTTCCGCCAGGAAACTCCCATTTACCTGCCGTCTCCGGCGGTTCCGCGCGCTCACAGGCCAGAACGCGCCCATGGTCGATAATCGCCGCGCCGACAATAACAAGGGGTGTTGACCGTTCGGTGTGCACGGGCGTCAAGGGTGCCAGATCTGTTTGAGAATTGGGTGTCCGCCTCTACCCGCTAGGGCATCCGACGGGGGAAATGTGGCCGTGGACAACCACCCCGGACGTGGTAAGACTGAGGGTCGTCGCAACATGACGAACAGGCTTCGGAAAGGCAACACGCCGACAACAATGTCGGCGTGGAGCGGACTCAGCGCCGGTAACGATACCGGCATCGAGCTGACCCAGCGCCGGCAACGATGCCGCAGGAGGTGTGTTGATGGGTGCTCGGCGGGGCGAGGACCAACGGAACTATCTCAGCGACGCCTTGGCCCTGTTGCAGGGGTGGACGCGCGACGGTCGGCAGATCCAGCGAGTCCTTCATATCGATGACTGCCAGCACGCGGCGCTCACCGAACGCATGAAAATTGTCTCCGACGCGCTTCAGCTGCGACCCGAAATCCGCCGCTCCGAAGGCTGCACCCAGATTCGCGTTCGCGGCACGACCCCGGGGCTGTCCGCGAACGAGGTGGCGCTCGCGGCGCGGATCGAGGATCTCTACTCCAAGATCACAGATGTGCCCCGTTGAGGTGCGCCGTCGAACCCGGCCCGGTTCGGCTGCCGGCACCGTCAGACGTTGAATCGGAACTCGACGACGTCGCCCTCCCGCATGGCGTAGTCCTTGCCCTCGATGCGCACCTTGCCGCTGGCCCGAGCCGCCACCATCGAGCCGGCCTCGACCAGGTCTGGGTAGGCGACAACCTCGGCCTTGATGAAGCCTCGCTGGAAGTCCGTGTGAATGACGCCCGCGGCCTGCGGCGCGGTCGCCCCGATCGGGATCGTCCAGGCCCTGGCCTCCTTCGGGCCGGCCGTCAGGTACGTCTGCAGCCCGAGGGTCTCGAAGCCCACCCGGATCAGCTGGTGCAGCCCCGGTTCGGCCTGCCCGATCGACTCCAGCAGTTCTCGTGCCTCGTCCTCCGGCAGGTCGATCAGTTCGGACTCCACCTGCGCATCGAGGAAGATCGCCTCAGCGGGTGCGATGAGGGCGCGCAGGTCGTCCAGCGCGCTCGGACTCGTCAGGGTGGCCTCGTCGACGTTGAAGACATACAGGAACGGCTTCGCCGTCAGCAGGTGCAGCTCGCCGAGGTCGTCCGGGGAGAAACCGGCCGAGGCGTTCCGGATCGCGGCATACAGCGTCGTCCCACCATCGATCAGCGCCCGCGCCGCTCTGGCCGCCTCGTACGCCCGGGCGCGGTCCTTGCGGGTCTTGGCTTCCTTCTCCATCCGGGGCAGCGCGCGATCCAGCGTCTGGAGGTCGGCCAGCAGCAGCTCGGTGTTGATGGTCGCGATGTCGTCGGCCGGGGAGACCTTGCCGTCGACATGCACCACATTCGGGTCCGAGAAGACCCGGACGACCTGGCAGATCGCCGATGCCTCGCGGATGTTGGCCAGAAACGCGTTGCCCCGGCCCTGTCCCGTTGACGCTCCTCGAACGAGTCCAGCGATGTCGACGAAAGACACCGGAGCCGGCACGACGCGTGGGGAGTCGTACAGTTCGGCCAAACGGTCCAGCCGGGGGTCGGGAAGGCCGACCACGCCGACATTGGGCTCTATCGTGGCGAAGGGGTAATTCGCCGCGAGCACCTGGTTCTTCGTCAGCGCGTTGAAGAGCGTGCTCTTGCCGACGTTTGGCAACCCGACAATGCCGATGGTCAGACTCACGAGGCGCCAGTCTACGCAGCCCGGTTCCCCTGCCCACCATGGGGCGAATATCAACATTCGCGCGAATGTTCATGCGATGAAACTCGATGGTCGAATATAGGTATTCATCGCTACGGTCGGAGTGTGCCACCCCCCGTCGATATCGGTCTATCGAATCGGGGTCGCACTCTGCGTACCCGAATCGGCAGCCTCTGGCGGATACGGACGTATCTGCGTCCGTACTACCGGCAGATGGGGTGGATGCTGGCACTCGCGTTCGGGGCCACCGCGGCGCTCATCGCGGTACCGCTGGTCATCCGACATCTCGTTGACGGTCCGGTGCGACAGCGGGAGCCCGGGGCCATTCCGGCGCTCGGAGCGCTCGTGCTGGCGTTCGGCGTCACCGAGGCGCTGCTCGTGTTCTTCCGCCGATGGATGCAGACCGCTTCGGCCCTCGGCATGGAAACGGCCATCCGCCACGATCTCTACCGGCACCTTCAGCGCCTGCCCGTCGCGTTCCACGACCAGTGGCCCTCCGGGCAGCTCCTCTCCCGGGCCACCAGTGATCTCGCTGTATTGCGGCGATTTCTCTCGTTTGGTCTCATATTTGGCATTGTTAATACAACGACATATATTGCGGTAATTGTACTGCTGCTTCGGCTGCACTGGCCGCTGGGTCTGGCCGTCGCGGTCAGCGCCGTGCCAATCATCGTGGTCAGCAAACGTGTCTTCAGCCAGTACCTGACCGCGGCCCGACGCATGCAGGACCTGCAGGGCGAACTCGCCACCCTGGTGGAATCCGCGGCGCAGGGCATTCGCGTCATCAAGGCGTTCGGACGCCACCAGCACATCGGCCGGCAGTTCGCGGCCAACGCGCGCGACCTGCACGACACGGCGATGGCCAAGACCCGGGTGCTGGCGTCGTGCTGGTCGAAGCTGGACCTGATCCCCAACCTGACGCTCGGGCTGATGCTGGCGGTCGGCGCGATCGAGGTCGCGGGCGGCCGGCTGACGGTCGGCGGCCTGGTCGCCTTCGTCGCCCTCCAGACGGCACTGCTGTGGCCCGTCCAGTCCATTGGCTGGATCATCGCGAACGGGCAGGAAGCGATGACGGCCGCCGACCGCGTCTACGAAGTGCTCGACGTCCGGCCCGCGATCACGGACCGGCGAACGGCCAGGGCTGTCGACCCCGCCACCGTCCGGGGCCGGGTCCGCTTCGAGCGGGTCGGCTTCGCCTACCCATCCGCCGGTTCCTCGCCGCGGTCAGCGGTGCTCTCCGAAGTCAGCCTGGACATCGCGCCAGGCGAGACGGTCGCGATCGTCGGCGCGACCGGGTCAGGCAAGACGTCGCTGGTTTCGCTGCTGCCCCGTACCCATGATCCAACGACCGGACGGGTCACCATCGACGACCGCGACATCCGGGACTACACGCTCGACTCCCTGCGGTCGATCGTCGGCGTCGCGTTCGAAGAGCCGACCCTGTTCTCGATGAGTGTCCGCGAGAACCTGGCCCTGGGCTGCCACGGGACGTCCCACTCAGCGCTCGCGGAGGCGATCGACATCGCCCAGGCCGGTTTCGTCTACGACCTGCCGCAGGGCCTCGATACCCGCATCGGCGAGCAGGGCCATTCCCTCTCCGGCGGCCAGCGGCAGCGGCTCGCGCTGGCCCGCGCCGTGCTGGGACGTCCGAGAGTCCTGGTGCTCGACGATCCCCTCTCCGCGCTCGACGTTCACACCGAGGCGCTGGTCGAGACCGCCCTCGCGGCCGCCCTGCGCGACACCACCGCGATCATCGTGGTCCACCGGCCGTCGACCATCGCGCTGGCCGGCCGCGTCGCGCTGCTGATGGACGGCACCATCACGGCTGTCGGCACCCATTCCCACCTCATGGCGACGATCCCCGCATATCGGGCGGTTCTCTCGGCGACGGTCGGAACAGAGGAGGCCAGGTGAGTCGACGACGAGTGGACCCGCCGGGATCCGCGCTGGTCCGGCTCCGCACCGCCAGTCGTCGGCTGCTGTGGTCGCTGCTGCGACCCCACCGCCGGGCGTTACTGCTGGCGGTCATGCTGCTGCTGGCCCAGAACCTGGCCGGCATGGCGGGGCCCTACCTCATCAAGATCGGTATAGACCAGGGCATCCCGGCCCTGACCGGTTCCGGCCGCGACGCCACGGTGCTGGCCGTCACGGCGGGGCTCTTCGCGCTCGCCAGCGCCATCGAGTACGCGGGCAAGCGCGGGTTCATGCTGCTGTACGGCAGGATCGGCCAGAGTGCGCTGCTCGACCTTCGGCAGCGGGTGTTCGACCATTTCCAGCGCCTGTCCATGAGTTTCCACGAGCGCTACACCTCCGGTCGCATGGTCTCGCGATTGACCAGCGACATGGACTCCATCGCCGAGCTGACCGACGGGGGCCTCAACGAACTCGTGGTCGCGGCGCTCTCCGTGGTGTCGGTCGCCGGGGTGCTGCTGTGGCTCGATCCCCCGCTGGCCGCGGTCACCATGCTCTCGTTCCCGTTCCTGCTGGTGCTGTCCCGCTGGTTCCAGCTGGCCTCGGCCCGCGCGTACCGCCGGACCCGCGAGACCGTCGCCCGCCTCATCGTCCACTTCGTTGAGTCCCTCGACGGCATCCGCGCGGTGCAGGCCTTCCGCCGGGAGGGCCGCAATGAGCAGATCTTCGAGGGGGCCAACGAGGACTACCGGAGGGCCAACCTCACCGCGCTGCGCTCGATCGCCATATTGTCCCCCGGCATCATGCTCATCGGCAACGTCACGCTGGCGGTGGTGCTGACCTACGGCGGCTACCGGGTCCTGCACGGCCAGTTGGAGATCGGGGTACTGACGGCCTTCCTGCTGTACCTGCGAAGATTCTTCGACCCGATGCAGCAACTCAGCCAGTTCTACAACTCGCTACAGTCGGCGACCGCGGCCCTGGAGAAGCTGGCCGACGTGCTGGGACGGCGACCGGGCGTCCCCGAGCCGCCGCGGCCGGTCGCGCTGCCCCGGCACCGCGCCCGGGGTCAGCTCCGGCTTGACAACGTCCAGTTCGGATACCGCGCGGACCAGCTGATCCTGCCGGCGCTGGATCTGGTGGTCCCCGCCGGGCAGACCCTCGCACTGGTCGGCACGACCGGCGGCGGCAAGACGACGATCGCCCGGCTCATCGCCCGCTTCTACGACCCGCTGGACGGCGCGGTCTCCATCGACGGGGTGGACCTGCGGCACCTCAGCGAGCGGGATCTCCGGCGGTCGATTGTCATGGTGACCCAGGAGAACTATCTCTTCGCCGGAACGATCGCGGACAATATCCGATTCGGGCGTCCCAGCGCGTCCCTCGACGAGATAGCACAGGCCGCCAAGGCCATCGGCGCGGCGACCTTCATCGACGCCCTGCCCGACGCGTACCGCACGCGGGTGCACCGGCGGGGCGGGCGGCTCTCGGCCGGGCAGCGCCAGCTGGTCGCCTTCGCGCGGGCCTTTCTCGCCGATCCGGCGGTCCTCATCCTCGACGAGGCGACCTCGTCGCTGGACATTCCCTCGGAACGGCTGGTGCAGCGGGCACTGCGGACGATCATGTCGGACCGCACCGCCGTCGTCATCGCCCATCGGCTGTCGACCGTGGAAATCGCCGATCGGGTGCTGGTACTGGACCGGGGACGCATTGTCGAGGACGGCCGCCCAACTGATCTCGTTGCCGCCGGCGGTCGGTACGCCGATCTGCATCGGCAGTGGCTGAACAGCCTCGGGTAGCGAGCCGGTGGAGCGGTTGCGCGAGGAAGGCGGCGGACGTGTGGTGTGATGCGAACGACACCATGACACCCATGTGGGTGAATACCCGCGTGGCGCGCGCCGGCCCAGCACCTGGCCCCTACCGGAACCCGTTCTTGGACGTTCCACAAGGGGAAACGGCGTCGGATCTCGGACTGGCCCGCGTCCAGAGGAGCGGTAGAGTCCAGAATCTGACTACGCCTGCTTGACGACACCCGTCCTATCCATGACGGCCCTTGCCATGCAAGACTTTTCGTCACGCTCCGGATCCGTGAATATGGCTCACGGTGATTTCTTCTCTCACAAAAGAGGACCGATGTCCGGTGGACGATGGGACCCCCAGACCCGGATCGCGGTCGTGGTGGTCGGCATGCTCGTCGTCACTATCGGCGCGCTCAGCACCGTGCAGTGGCAAAGTGGAATTGGCGCCGCGGCGCTGGTGATCGGCGGCCTGCTGGTCAGCCTCGCGGGCGTGGCGGGTGGCACGATCTTCGGTCCGCGCGAAGCTCCGGAGATTCACGTCGTCCCCACGAACCCGGCGGCCCTCGACGCCGGTCGGACCGACGGCCCCCAGCAGGCCGTGACGGCCGGCGGGTCCGGAGCCGATCCCGCGACGGGTCCCGGGGTGCTCGCGCTCGAAGCTCCGCTGGCGCGCCGGCCCGTGCCCGCCCAGGCC
>JABDRL010000031.1 GCA_013041765.1 Dactylosporangium sp.
TACTACCTGCCGCCCGGAGGCACCCTGACGGTGTACTGGCCAGGCGGCAATCACAGGACCTACCGGGGAGCGGTGGACCAATGACCTTCAGCGCGAGGGCGTACTACCTCGGCGGGCACCGAGACCAGCCGGCGGTCCTGCACGGTGCTGAGGATGTCGACACGCTCGTTGATGCCCTTCTGGCCCAGCCGTTCAGCAACAGCGTCGCGACCGTGTACATCGTTGAGCGTCCCCGCGTCAACGGATTGCCGGACCACGAGTTGGCCGTCGCGGTGGACTCGGAGGGCGATGTCGGCGGGCTCTGGTATCTCAACAGTGCCGCGGGCACCTGGTACACCCGTGGTGTACGCGGTGAGCGGGACGAGGTCTTCTACTGCCATATGGGTGAGGAGCGGGACTTCCCCGCGGATTCGGAGATTTCCATCGACCTGCTGCGTCAGGGGGTCAGGGAGTTCCTTGCCTCGGGTGGGGAGCGGCCGACCTGTGTGCGTTGGCAGTCGGCCGGTTCCACGGTCGAAACGGCTGCCGCGTAGGCCGTCGCTGCCAGGAGCTCTGGCACGGTCGATGTCGATGCGGGGCGACCAACCGGTCGACCACGCTGGCCCGCTGGGCCAGGTGTTGGACCTTGCGGGGCTTGGCGATGGTGAGCAGCAACAGGTCTCGCCGTGGGGCCGCTGGTTGTACTCACCGACGATGAACCGGCCGATCGCCGCGTCGAGTTCGGCGAGGCTGAGCCTGGCCTGGTCGGCGTGGTCGGATACGTCCCATCAACGCGGCGGCAGGGCATCCGTACGGATGCTTAGTCGTTCGGTACGGGTCGGACAAATCGTGTACGAGGCGTCAGTGGATCGTGGAGTGAGGTTTTCTCAGTAGGCCATGATCGGGCGTAATGGGACCAGACCGTTGAAAACCTGTCGAACTATATCGACACGCTGAGCCGTCGCGGCATCCGCCAAAAGACGCGGAGCCTCCGGTACGAAGTTGTCTCACTACAGAACGACTTCGACGAAAGGCCCCGCGTGGCTCCCTATCGTGCCATCCTCGACGTCCCCAGGGAACTCATCTGGTTCGTGTCTCGGCTCCTGGGTGCCGAGCGACAGGCCCGAGGCACCCGCAAGAACAGACGGTCACTGACCTGCTACCGCCAAGCGGTGTTCGCGCTCGTCTGGTTTCGGGAGAAAACGGGAATCACGAACCTCGGACGCGGGTTCGGCCTGGCCCAAGCCACTTCCTACCGCTACCTCAACGAGGTCATCGACGTCCTCGCCGCCCACGCCCCCGACCTCCGCGAGGCTCTGGAGCGCGCGCTCCACGACGGCGTGCCCCACCTCATCCTCGACGGCAAGGTCATCGACACCGACCGACTGCTCGTCAAAACCGTCTCCGTCAAGGGCAAACCCATCGATCTGTGGTACGCCGGGAAAACCCACGACTTCGGCGGCAACATCCAAGCGATCATGTCCGACCGGGGCATTCCCCTCTGGGTCTCCGAAGTCCTCCCCGGCAACATCGTCGATATCACGGCCGCCCGCCAGCAGGTCCTGGATATCATCCGGCCCTTCACCGCCGAGATGCCCGTCCTCGCCGACCCCGGCTACCAGGGGGCCGGCCAGGGCATATTCACACCCGTGAAACAGCCGAAAGACGGGCGTGAACTCGATCTCAACACCCGCACCTACAACGCCCTCCTTCGATCTCCCCGCTGCCTGGGGGAACGCGGATTCGCCCTACTCGCACAGCGCTGGCGCACGCTGCAACACGTCAGCCTCAGCCCCAGTCGAATCGGAAGTATCGCGAAGGCGGCACTCGTCCTCGTTCATTTTGAACACGGCATGATCGCGTAATTGCTACCGAGAAAACCTCAGTGGTCTCGATGTGCTCGAGGCAGGAACTCGTGCAACTACTCGCCCGCCTTGGCGACACCACAGCGGCCATGGATGAGTTGCGCCTGGCGATCCAGGCTGGTGACCAAGACGCCGAGCAGGATCTGATCGACATTTTGGCCGATCTCAACGCGGTGGAGGAACTGCGCGACTTTGCTCGTCAGGGCTCGGTTCGAGCCCGTATCCACCTTGCCGGCCTTGCGGCCGACGCCGGGAACACCACCGACGCGCTCACGATGTTGACGCCCCTGGTGGAGGCCGGAGATCCAGTTGCCCGGTGGCATCTCGCCGGGCTGCTCCTCGACGTTGGCGATGTCCACCACGCGGTGCTGCACCTTCGGGCACTCGCGGATGCCGGGAACGACGATGCCCGCCGGCAACTCGTCGCGTTGCTCGCCGAGCACGGCCGTGTCGAAGAATTGCAGGACTACACCAGACGTTTTCAGGACAGCCACGCCGCTGATGCGCTGGTCCGTGTCTTGACGTACCAGGGCCGCCACGACGAAGCCCAGTCGATACTCCAGTCGCTGATCAAGGCCGGTGACGCGGGAGCGTGCCGGCGAAGCGCAGAGCTGTTGGCCAGCCACGGCCCTCTTGATCAAGCTCTGGCCAAGCTTCGGGAGATGGCGGCTGCCGGCGATGATTCGGCAAAGACTCGGCTGGTTTCCCTGCTCCTCCGTCACGAGCGATTCGCCGAACTGTAGGCGATGGCTGGCCTCGGCGACGTTGACGCCCATCGCCGGTTGGCCGACCACCAAGCCTCGCGGGGCGAGGTCCGCCTGTTGGTGAACGATCAGTGTGCTGGGCATGACCGGCTGGATTGCGTTTCCTCTGAGGCGGCCTTGGCATCGGAAGAAGCCATCCGCACTAGTTTGACCACCCGGCCGCTGACCACCGCGAACTGCAGGAGACGGCCGATCTTCTCGGTCTTCCGCTGGGACCCGGGCAGCACCAGCGCGGACGTCCGACGCGACCGGTCGACACGTAGCCCCTTGCAATCATCCCGGTGGGGCAGGAAACGCCCGAGTCGGTGCGACTTGATCAGTGAAGCGTATGGGGGTAACAACGTACTGTTCATGGCTCCGTACCATGACCCCCAGTTACGGCGAGTCGGCGACATGTGCCTGAGAGGGGCATCGGATGCGACCGTTGCAGTCCTTGCACAATGGGGTCTCTGCCGTCCAGTCCAGCGTGCCGCCACTGTATGAGCAACATGCCTTCGCCCGCGCCGGGCCATGCTCGCCCTCGAATTCGTGAGACAGGTACGCATCTGGCCTCCCCGAGGATCGTTGACCATTAGGCGACCGAAAGCTCGGCGGGCGGACGTTATCGGATCGACCAGAACGCAGTCCAGGACTGATGACGGTAGGAGATCATGCAACCGCTGAAGGCTACCGATCCGACCAGGCTCGGACAGTACCGTCTGGTCGGACGACTGGGATCCGGCGGCATGGGCGTGGTCTACCTCGGCATCTCCCCAACGGCCGACAAGTTCGCGATCAAGGTGATCAACCCTGGCCTCGTTGGGGATGAGGAGTTCCGAAGCCGATTCGCCGCCGAGGTCGAGATCCTCAAGACCGTCACCGGGAGCCGCGTCGCGCGCCTGGAGCGCGCGAACCTGGACGACGACCCGCCCTGGCTGGCCGTCATATTCGTACCTGGGCGCAGCCTGCAGCGGCAGGTCGAGGAGGCCGGGCCGCTGGATCTTCGCAGTGGCGCGATGCTGGGCGCCCTGATCGTGGACGGGCTACGCAGCGTGCACGAGGCCGGTCTGGTGCACCGTGACCTCAAACCAGCGAACATCATGCTCGGACCTTCCGGGCCTATCGTGATCGACTTCGGACTCGCACGCCTCGGCGAGCCCGATTCCCACGTGACAGCCACCGGCCAGCCAGTGGGGACGCTGGCGTACATGTCGCCCGAGCAGGCTCGCGGCGAGCGCGACATCACCACGGCCACCGACGTGTACGCACTTGGTGCGACGCTGGTCTACGCGCTGGCCAGGCATACCGTGTACCCGCAGGCCAACCCGGTGGCGATGCTCAGGCGGATCGACGACCCAGCCGATCTGCCAGACACCGCAGGAGTGCCCGCCGAACTCAAGCCGCTGGTGGATGGCATGCTCGGGTACGAGCCGAGCGCCCGGCCCAGCCTCGACGAGGTTTTCCGCCGGCTCGTCGAGGTCGCGATGGCCGATGGTGTTTCGGCCGAGGCCGTCCGCGCCACGCTGGCCGAGCAGACCTACGTCGAGGAACCGCTCGACCTGCCCGATTGGACCGCCGACCCGCTCGTCGAGGATGCCGATGCCTTCACCGACGAGCGGGACCCCAGCCGGCTGGCGTCCCTGTCGCCGGCCCAAGACGAGGAACCAGTATCAGAACCGAAACCAGAACGTTCCGATCAGCCGGTACCGACGGCGATGGTAGACGTTGCCTGGCTGGTTGACGAGATGCGCACCGCCTACGCCCGGAAGGCCACCCTGTGACGACAACGACGAGCGAACCGGCCCCCGCGTATCCCCCTGGAGCGCGAATCGAGGTGCGCGACGAGGAGTGGCTGGTCCGCAGCACATCCCAGACCGCGCATGACGGGTACCGGATCGAGGCGATCGGCGTCTCGGAGTTGGTGCTCGACGACAAGGCGACCTTCTTCGACGCGATCGACACGGTCACCCTGCTCCGGCCGGAGGAGACGCAGCTCATCGCGGACGAGACGCCGAACTTCCGTCGTAGCCGGCTGTACCTGGAGGCGGTGCTGCGCCGCACCCCGCTATCCCGGGCCGAAACGGGCTTGGCGCTCGCGAACAACTTCCTGCGCGACCCCTTGACCTGCCAGACACGTCCGGTCGAGTTGGCGTTGCGCGCGTTGCGGCCCCGGGTGCTCATCGCGGACGTGGTCGGCCTGGGTAAGACACTGGAGATCGGTCTCCTGCTGGCCGAACTCATCCGCCGTGGCCGGGGTGAGCGGCTGCTCGTGGTGACCCCGCAGCATGTGCTCGAGCAGTTCCAGCACGAGTTGTGGACCCGGTTCTCCATCCCACTGGTCCGGCTGGACTCGGTCGGCATCCAGCGGATCCAGCAGGAGATCCCGGCGGGGCGCAACCCGTTCACGTACTTCAAGCGGGTCATCGTCTCGGTCGACACGCTCAAGGACACCGGCGCGTACGGGCATCACCTCGACGCCATCGGCTGGGACGCTGTGGTCATCGACGAGTCGCACAACCTCATGGGCGCGAGCCTGCGCAACAAACTGGCCCGCCGGTTGGCGCCACGGACCGATGCGCTGATCTTGGCCAGCGCCACCCCGCACAACGGCGACAAGAAGTCGTTCGCCGAACTGATCAGCCTGCTCGACCCGGCCGCGATCGCCGATCCCCGCGACTACTCGGCCGCCGACATCGAGCACCTGTACATCCGGCGTACCAAGATGAGCGCGGAGGTGCGGGACCAGATTGGCAAGAACTGGGCCGAGCGGGGCCGGTCGGTGCCGGTGCGCTGCCCGGCAACGGACGCCGAGGAGCGGGTCTTCGCCGAGCTGACCACCACCTGGCTGTCGCGCACGGGTGGCGGATCGCAGCGGGACCGGCTGTTCCCGTACACGCTGATGAAGGCGTTCCTGTCCTCGCACCACGCGCTGCTGGAGTCGGTCGGGGCGCGGCTGCGCGACGCCGACGGCACCGAGCGGTCCGACCTGACCCGGCTGCGCGAGCTGGCCGGGGCCATACGCGACGACGAGTCGGCGAAGCTCAATGCCCTGGTCAAGTACCTGCACGAGATCGGCGTCAAGCCCAGGGGCGACATGCGGGTGGTGGTGTTCTCCGAGCGGGTCCGCACCCTGCGGTGGCTGGCCGAGAGCGTACCGGCCCGGCTGGGATTCCCGGCTGACAGCATCGCCGTGCGGGTGATGCACGGCGGGCTCACCGACACCGAGCAGCAGCGCATCGTGGAGGAGTTCACCCTGGCAGGCAGCCCGGTGCGGCTGCTGTTCACCGGCGACGTCGCCTCCGAGGGGGTGAACCTGCACCGCGAGTGTCACCACATGGTGCATTACGACATCCCGTGGAGCCTGATCCGCATCGAGCAGCGCAACGGGCGCATCGACCGGTACGGGCAGGACCAATCGCCGCAGTTCCGGGCACTGATCCTCACCTCGGCGGTGCCCGAAGCGCTCGACGACCGGACGGTCGCCGAGAAGCTCCTGATGAAGGAGGAGGCCGCACACCGCAGCCTCGGCACCGCCGAGGCGGTCACCGGCCTGTACGACGCGAAGAAGGAAGAAGACCGGCTCACCCTCGATTTGCTGCGCGGCCGCACCGTCGAGGAGTCCATCGAACTGGTCGAGGAACGCGACGTACTGGCCGACCTGCTGGCCGCCGTCGGCGAGACCCCGATGGCCGCCGAGGTGCCGACCGCGACGGTACCTGCCCTGTTCGGATCCACGGAGCTGTTCGTGGACGAGGCGCTACGCGAGTTGTACGGCCCACACGGCGACGCGCTCAGCCTGGCCCACGACGACGGGCTACTGGCCTTCGACGCACCCAAGGACCTGGAACGCCGTCTGCTCGACCTACCTCGCACCTACCTGGCCGCGCACCGCGACGGCGAACGGCTGCGACTGAAGCTCACCTTCGAGCGCGCGTTGGCCCAGCGGAAACTGGATGAGGCGCGCAAGAGCAAACAGACCATCTGGCCCGAGATCGGCTACCTGTCCGACATCCACCCGGTTGTGGACTGGCTGGTCGACAAGGTACTGATCCGCCTGGGCCGCCAGCAGGCCCCAGTTCTCCAGGCCACTGTGGATGGTCCCGTGTACCTGGTGCAAGGCGTCTACTGCAACCGGCTCGGACAGCCAACGGTGGTGGAGTGGATGGCCATCTCCGGCCTGCCCACCAACCCAGTCGTGCGTCCGATGCCGCAGGTACTCGTCGAGGCGGGCATCCGGCCCACCATGCCCAACCCCAACCAGCCAGCGGACCTCTCCGAGCTGCGCCACCTGGTGCCCACCGCGATCCAGGTAGCCCGAAAATATCTGGCCACCCAACTGGCCGAGTGGGAGGAGCGGACCAAGGAGCCGCTGCGCGCTCACCAGCGCCGGTTGGAGCGATGGGAACAGGCGAGCCTGCTCGATGACGAGTCCTCAGCGCAGTCCCGAGCACACCGCGACCGCAGGGTGCGCGACACCGCCGCCACGCAACGGAACCTGATCAACCTGCTGGAGACCAGCGGAGAGCCGCTGCTGCGCCTGCTCGCCGTGCTGCATGGAGGGACCAAGTGAGCCTGGACGCGCTGACCAACCGCAGCGAATACCTCTCCGCCCACTACCTCGCCGAGATCCTGCCAGGCTCGCTCAAATCCGGCGTGCTCAAGCAGTGGGCCGACGAGGAACGCCACGACAGGGAAACCCCGCGAACCCGGCTCCGGGCGCTGCGGCGCAGCTACAACAAGCGCAAGAGCGAACTGGCCGAACTGACACCGGGCAGCACCAAGTACACCCAAACGCTGCGCGCCCTACACCGAGAGATACTCACCGCGCTCGGCTTCCCCGAGCCAACCGAGGCAACTGAGCCAGCCGAGACGACCCGCCTGACCGTGGAGCGAGCCGGACAGGAGCACGTCATCCCGGTGGTCCACGCCGAACCCGGCATCGTGGTCATCGAATCCGGTTGGGCCACCGACGCCGACGCGGCCACCGACCCGGACGACGCCGGCCGGCTACTCGACCCCATCACGGTGGACCCCACCAAGCCCATGGCGACCGCGGCGGCGCTCGCGTCGTACCTCCTGCTTGGTAACGACCAGCCGCCCCGGTACGTGGTGATCCTCAGCGGCGCCGTGGTGATCCTCGCAGACCGGCTCGCCTGGTTCGAGGGCCGTTACCTCGCGGTGAGTCTGGACGTCGCGTACGGCCGCAACGACACCACGGCCGGCGGCGAGCTGGACGTGATCGCGGCCCTGTTCGGCGCGGAGTCACTGCGCCCGCCGCCGGAGGGCGGCGCCGAGCTGCTCGCGGCCCTGCGTGAGGGCTCCCGCCAGCACGCCGTGGGGGTCTCCGCCGACCTGCGCGAGGGGCTGCGCCTGTCCGTCGAGGTCATCGCGAACGAGGTGCTGCGCCGCATCCGCGAGGCCGGCGTGACACCCGAGCAGATCATGGACCCGGTCGACCTCGGCAAGGAACTGGCCCGCGAGTCGCTGCGCTATCTGTACCGCATCCTGTTCCTGCTCTACGCAGAGGCCCGCCCGGAACTCGGCGTACTGCCGGTGACCGACGACGACTACATCCAGGGCTACAGCCTGGCCCGCCTCGGCGAGGTCGCCACCCGCAAGCTCATCGGCGAATCAGCCGAGCGGGGCTTCCACCTGTATGAGTCGCTGGACCTGCTGTTCGGCATGGTCAACGAGGGTCACCACGAGCGCGGGGCCGTCGCCGTGGACGAGCAGGCATCCGAGGGCGCTGGGCTGCGGTTCGAGCCGCTGAAGTCCGACCTGTTCCTGCCGGAGAAGACCCGCCTCATCGGCCGCGACGCCATCGTCCACCCCGACTTCGACGAGGACGACCCGGACGCCCCACACATCGACACCCGACTGCGCAACGCCTGCCTGCACCAGGTGCTGCGCTGGCTGATGATCTCCCGTGGCAAGAAGAAGGGCCGGGGCGGATTCATCTCCTATGCCCAGCTCGGCATCAACCAGCTCGGCGCGGTGTACGAGGGCCTGATGTCGTACACCGGCTTCATCGCCACCGAGGAGCTGTACGAGGTCGCCAAGAAGGGCGACCCCAAGGACGGCTCGTGGATGATCCCGGCCTCGAAGGAGAGCGAATACCCGCGCGAGGTGTTCGTCGAGCGCACCGACGAGGAGACCGGGGTCCGCAGCCGGGTCCACTACGACCGGGGTTCCTTCGTGTACCGGCTGGCCGGCCGCGACCGGCAGACCAGCGCGTCGTACTACACGCCGCAGTCGCTGACCGAGGTGACCGTCCAGCTGGCGCTGAAGTACCGGCTGGAGGAGGAGGGCCGCGAGGTCACCGCCCGGGAGATGCTCGACTGGACCATCTGCGAACCGGCGCTGGGTTCGGGCGCGTTCCTCAACGAGGCCATCAACCAGGTCGCCGCCGAGTACCTGCGCCGCGCCCAGAAGGAGCGCGGCGAGACCCTCGACCCCGAGCGCTACGCCATCGAGTTGCAGAAGGTCAAGGCATACATCGCCCTGCACAACTGCTACGGCGTCGACCTCAACCGCACCGCCGTCGAGCTGGCCGAGGTGTCGCTGTGGCTCAACACCATGCACCCCGGTCTCCAGGCCCCCTGGTTCGGCCTACACCTGCGGCGCGGCAACTCGCTGATCGGCTGCGGTCGCAAGACGTACACGCCGAAACAGCTCACCGACAAGTCCTGGTTGAAGACCGCCCCCGAGGAGCACAAGCTCCGCGACGGGGACCTGCCGCCCGGCGTCATTCACCACTTCCTGCTGCCCGCCGAGGGCTGGGGCGCGGTGGCCGGCAACACCGAGGCCAAGTCCATCGCGCCGGAGGACGCCAAGCGCCTGGGCACCTGGCGGCGAGGCATGCACAAGACGCCGGTCGCCAAGGGCAAACGCAACCAGGTACAGCGGCTGTTGGCGCTGTCCGGTCGTGTGGAGTACCTGTGGAAGCTGGTCCAGCGCCGGCTCGAAATCTCCGAGAAGGAGATCCGCCGCGACATCGCCGTCTGGGGTGCTGAGGATCTGCCACCGGTACCGGCGGAGGCGGTGCTGCGGGACAAAATCCTCAAGGACCTGGAGTCGCCGGGTACCCCCTACTGGCGGCTCAAGACCGTCATGGACGCCTGGTGTGCCCTCTGGTTCTGGCCCCTGGACAAGGCGGCGCTGCTCGACGGCACCGCCCCCGAGTACGGCTCGGACGCCGTGACAATGACGAGGCTCGTCGAGGAGCCCGTCTACGAGCTCGCTCGAGGTGAGCAGGGGACGCTGGATATCGACCTCGGCATCGATCAGCAGCTCACGCTGCCGACGCCCACCAAGCAGGTCGGTACCCGCACCCGCAAGCAGAAGGTCCCGCTGCGCAAGCTCGTCCCGCTCGCCAACCTCGACGACTGGATCGAGTTCGCCGAGGCCATGCTCGGCCGCCACGACATCCCACCGGATTCGCTGATCAAGGGCCTCGAGAAGCTCCCACAGATCGAGGCGTTCGAGGACAGCCTCACGGGGCTCATGGGTATGGACGGCGAGGCCCGCCTCGCCGACCGCTTCCCCTGGCTAACCGTCGCCATGAACCTCGCCGAGGAACAGGGCTTCTTCCACTGGGAACTAACCTTCGCCCAGGCATTCGCCAACGGTGGCTTCGACCTTCAGGTCGGCAACCCTCCGTGGGTCCGTCCGACCTGGCAGGAGGATATCGTGCTGGCCGAGCGCGATCCATGGTTCGTCCTTGCAGAAAATGTGCCTACCAGGGTCTGGCGTGACCGAAAGTCGGCCGTGGCGAATGGCGACGCCTTCTTCGCACGAGAAATCACAACTAACACAGCCTACGTGACCTACTACTCCGCTCCGACTACCTATCCCATGCTCGCCGGGACGCAGCCCGACCTTTATCGAGCGTTTGCGTGTCAGGTGTGGCGCAATCTTTCCGCGACTGGAATGTCTGGCCTAATTCATCCAGATAGCCATTTCAACGGGCCACGAGAAGGCCGCCTGCGCGCGTTGGCATACCAACACCTAAGGCTTCACGCACACTTCCAAAATATGCGCCTACTCTTTAAGGAGATCAACTGGCGACAGGAGTTTGGTATACATGTATACGGGGCTCCTCGAGCAATTTCATTCGTCCACGCAAGCTGGTTATATGCGACAGAGACCCTCGCCGGATCCGTGGAACATGACGGGCGCGGCGACTTGCCTGGCATGAAGGCCGAAGGGACCTGGGATCTTCGGCCACATCGCGGAAGGCTAGTGCCAGCAAACGAGGCGGTGCTAACCGAGTGGCGATCAGTTGTCGGCGAGCTTGGGATCCCTGTCGACCAAACGAGACTGCTTCAACCGGTAACCACCGGAGAGCAGGCAGCAATTGTCGCCATTGCAGACATTCGCCATCGACTACTTGATCGCCATCCGATGATTTCCTCAGGGTTTCACGAAAAGGGTGCAAAGGATGATGGAATCATCGCATGGCATGGCCTAGCGCCGAATGATTGGTGCGACGTAGTTCTCCAAGGGCCGCACTTCAGTGTAGCTTCACCTTTGTCGAAGCAGCCGAACATTCCGTGCCGCAGCAACAAGGACTACGAGCCCTGGAACCTTGGGGCAATATCAGATGAGGCCGTCCCTCGAACAAATTACCGTCGCCTTGTGGAGATCGATAAATACCGACAGCTTCAAGATGTATGGGACGGTCGGCCGTATACGGAATATTACCGCCTTGCTTGGCGCGAAATGGTGCCACTGACGACAGAGCGCAGCCTTTTTGCTGCCATCATTCCGCCCGGGCCTACACATATTCATGCTATTCGGTCAATGCACGTAGGTGGCAACCGAGAGACGGTCCTACATGCGGCATTCTGGGCCTCGTTGCCACTTGATTACCTGCTCCGGATTACCGGTCGAGGGCACTTGGACGTCAATGCGGCGGTCACAATGCCTGCACCCGACTTGGAGCACCCGCTCGCGGATGCCGCAATACTAAGGGTGCTGCGCCTCAACTGCCTCACGAACGCATATGCTCAGCTTTGGCAGGAACTCCACACCAGCCAGTGGTCCGAATGTGAAACCTGGGCGGTCGACTGGGATTCGCTTCCCGAGGCGCGGGCGCTCGGTGACGTGGATAACGAATGGTCCAATCACATCCCGCTCAGGTCGGAGCGCGCCCGGCGCTCAGCGCTTGTGGAGCTGGACGCGCTTGTTGCCGTTTGGCTTGGCATCACCGAGAAGAATCTGCTTTCGATGTACAGGGCTCGTTTCGCGGTTCTGAACGAATATGAAGCGGCGATGTGGTTTGATGCTAGTGGGCGGCGTATAACTCGCGACTACTACGCGAGAGGCGTCAATCAGACGAACGACGCATATGCGCAACTGATGGCATATCTCAACGAGAGTGGGCCGCTGCCGGAGGGGTATAGGCCGCCATTCTATAAGGCAGATCGGGAAAACGAGTACCGACAGGCGCACGCCGTTTTCAGTAAACGACTTCAAGACGCCATCGATGCTGGCTGGCAGCCGTCATGAGGCCGACGCTGGCCGCGGAGTCGCTGCGTGCGAACCTGACGCAGTACCTCACCACGACCTTCGGGCTGACCGATGACTCGATGCGTGCCGGGTTGGCGGCGTTCCTGACCCATCCCGAGCAGGGCATCTTCCGAGGTCCGTACCTGCGGATCCGCACCCCGTTCCGACCGGCCAACGATGGCTGGCGTCACCACCTGGAGTGGGCGCCGTCGGACTGGACGCCCTGGGGGCACCAGGCGAAGGCGTTCGAGCGGCTGTCCACCCTGCACGGTCCGGCGCAACCCACGCTCGTCACGACCGGTACCGGATCGGGGAAGACCGAGGCGTTCCTCGTCCCGATCCTGGACCACTGCCGGCGGGTCCGCCGGCAGGGCCGACCGGGCGTCAAAGCAATCCTGCTGTACCCGATGAACGCCCTGGCCACCGACCAGACCAACCGGATCGACGCGTTCCTCCAGGATCCGGAGCTGACGGACGTGACGGCCGGCCTGTACATCGG